>CAJGCX010000219.1 GCA_904501895.1 Clostridiaceae bacterium | reverse complement strand
GAACTTGAAGATAAACTCCAAGAAATTGGTGTAGGTAAAATTGCTACTGTTATGGGTAGATTTTACGCTATGGACCGTGACAATATGTGGGACAGAGTTGGTATGGCTTACAACGCAATGGTTAACCGTGAAGGCATTGTAACTGATTCAGCACTTGAAGCAGTTAAGAAGTCATACGAAACAATTGACGAAGACGGTAAGTACCTTACTGACGAATTCGTTATGCCAACCGTTGTTAACGGTGCAGATGCAATTTCAGCTAACGACTCAGTAATCTTCTTTAACTTCCGTCCTGACAGAGCAAGAGAAATTACAAGAACATTCGTTGACCCTGATTTCACAGGCTTCGAAAGAAAGGCTTTCTTCCCATTATACTATGTATGTATGACACAGTATGATGCTGAAATGCCTAATGTTAACGTTGCATATAAGCCACAGACTCTTACAAACACAATGGGTGAGTACCTTTCAAAGCTTGGTAAGACTCAACTTCGTATCGCTGAAACACAGAAGTATGCTCACGTAACATTCTTCTATAACGGTGGTGAAGAAAAGGTTTACCCAGGTGAAGACAGAGTTCTTATTGACTCTCCAAAAATTTCAACATTCGACTTAAAGCCTGAAATGAGCGCATATGAGGTTTGTGATGCTGCTTGTGAACAGATTTTAAGTGGTAAATATGATGTTGTAATCCTTAACTACGCTAACTGCGATATGGTTGGTCACACAGGTATCTTTGATGCTGCTGTTAAGGCTGTTGAAGCAGTTGATGAATGTGTAGGTAAGCTTGTTGATGCTACAATGAAGATGGATGGCGTAATTCTTATTACTGCTGACCACGGTAACGCTGATAAGATGTATGAGGACGACGGCTCACCATTCACAGCTCATACAACAAATCCTGTTCCACTTGTAGTAGTTGGTAAGGAATGTGCTCTCAAGCAGGAAGGTGGCAAGCTTTGTGACCTTTCTCCAACAATGCTTGACATTATGGGTCTTGATATCCCTGCTGAAATGAGTGGCGTTTCACTTATTGAAAAGTAATTTTTAATACTCAGTACTAAATAGCGTACAGTTTCGGCTGTGCGCTATATTTTTTTACTTGTAAAAATTCATTCTCTATTGTAAAATTATATTAATAACAATCATATAATTATCTGGTGATTGTTTTGAAAAATTTAATTTGTTTGTTACTTACTTTTATCCTCATATTATATAGCCTTGCATTTTGTAAAATTCAACATTCTTCATCAGATAACATTTTTCAAAAAGACTATCCTGTTATCATCATTGATGCAGGTCATGGTGGTGAGGATGGTGGCGCTGTTGCAGGTGATGGTACTTTAGAGAAAAATATCAATCTCCACATTTCATTAAAGCTTAACGATTTTATGTCTGTTTTAGGCTATAAAACAAGGCTAATCCGTAATTCTGATACAGATTTACATACATCAGGCAACAATATCCGTGAAAGAAAGGTTTCGGATATTCGTAACAGATTTGAGATAATGAAAAAATCAGGAAATTCATTATATATAAGTATTCATCAGAACAAATTCAGCGATTCTTCTGTCAATGGTGCACAGACCTTTTATTCACCAAATAACGATGAAAGTAAGCTTTTGGCTGATTTTATTCAGAAATCTATTGCTTCTCAGTTACAAAAGGGGAATGACAGAGTCATCAAAAGGTCAGGCACGGATATTTTCCTTCTTTACAATGCAACAAAGCCTACAGTAATGGTTGAATGTGGCTTTATTTCAAACGCATCTGACCTTAATAATCTTAAAAATACAAAATATCAGAATGAAATGGCTTTATCTATTGCCATGGGAATCTTAAATTATAACATTTCGGAGGTACAAAATGGCTCAGAAATCTAAATCAGTATATATCTGCAGTGAGTGTGGCTACGAAACACCTCGTTGGCTCGGTCAATGTCCACAGTGTAACGAGTGGAATACACTTAATGAGGAAATCAAAACTGTAGTCAAAGAAACTGCAAAAAGAAGTCTTGTAGGCTCAAATCGAGGCAGAGCATACCCATTAAATGAAATTACAGCTGATACAGGACACAGATATAACACAGGTCTTAAG
>CAJGCX010000218.1 GCA_904501895.1 Clostridiaceae bacterium | reverse complement strand
TTTTTATTCCATATTACTTACGTGATAACTCAATCTCATTAAGCTGTCGCTTAAGTGAACATTTTCAACTGCAACATCAGGATGGTTTGCTGAAATATCGTAATGACTGAAATTCCAGAAGCCTTTAATCCCTAAGTCAACAAGCTGAGGTGCTAATTCCTCTGCAGCAGGGCTTGAAATACACAAAACTGCAACAGAAGGGGAGTTGTCCTTGCAAAAATCGAACAAGTCGTCAATATGTCTTATTGGAAGTCCTCGAAGCATTTGACCAACTAAAGCTTTATTCTTATCAAATACACCAATAAGGTTAAAACCACGCTGTTCAAATGACATATGCAATGCAACTGCCTTACCAAGGTTACCTGCACCGATAAGAATTGCTTTTCTTGTCTTATTAACACCAAGGATTTTACCGATTTCCTCATAAAGACTTTCAATATTATAGCCATAACCCTGCTGACCAAATCCACCAAAGCAGTTTAAATCCTGACGAATCTGTGAAGCAGTAAAGCCCATTTTATTTGACAAATCCTTAGAAGAAATTCTGACAACACCTTGTTCCTTTAATTCACCTAAAAATCTGTAGTATCTTGGAAGACGCTTAATAACAGAGTTTGAAACGCCGTCATTTCTAATCATAAATAAGCTCCTTTTATGAAAGCTTCTTTACAGTTTCCATAACGTAGTCACCGAAATCGCTACATGTTGCACCATTGTCACGGCCTGTAATTGTAAGCTTCTTTTCTTCAAACATACAAATATCAAGTGCTCTTTCAAGCTTGTCAGCTTCAGCCTGCTTACCAATGTGTGAAAGAAGCATAACTGTTGCACGAAGCATTGAGCAAGGGTCAGCATACTGACCTCTGCCTTCTCTAATCATACGAGGTGCTGAACCGTGAATAGCTTCAAACATAGCGTATCTCTTACCAAGGTTTGCACTACCTGCAGTACCAACACCACCCTGGAATTCAGCAGCTTCGTCAGTGATAATATCACCGTAAAGGTTAGGAAGAATAAATACCTTAAAGTCTTTTCTTCTCTTTTCATCAATAAGCTTTGCTGTTGTAATATCGATATACCATTCATCAGTTGTGATTTCAGGATAATCCTTACCGATTTCCTTACAGAGACGAAGGAATTTACCGTCAGTAGTCTTGATAACGTTAGCCTTATTGATAATAGAAACTCTTTCCTTACCGTTACGCTTTGCGTAGTCGTAAGCCATTTTTGCAATTCTTTCAGTACCCTCAGTTGTAGTAACAACAAAGTCCATTGCAAGGTCATCAGTAACGTTAACGCCTTTTGAACCAACTGCATAAGCACCTTCAGTATTCTCACGGAAGAATGTCCAGTCAATTCCCTGTTCCTTAACCTTAACAGGACGAACGTTAGCAAAAAGGTCAAGTTCTTTTCTCATTGCAACGTTAGCGCTTTCGATGTTTGGCCATGGGTCACCAGCCTGTGGAGTTGTTGTAGGTCCTTTAAGGATTACGTGACATTCCTTAAGTTCAGCAAGAACATCATCAGGAATTGCCTTCATAACAGCAACACGGTTTTCGATTGTAAGACCATCAATTACCTTAAATTCAACCTTACCTGCCTTAACATCGTCAGCAAGCATATATTCAAGAACTCTTGCAGATTCCTTTGTGATAATAGGGCCGATACCGTCACCACCACAAACGCCGATAACGATTTTATCGAGCTTTTCAAAATCTACAAATTCTTTCTGTGCCTTAATTTTTTCATTTCTTTCGAGCTGTTCACGAACGAGCGCTTCAAACTTTGCAACAGCTTCTGAAATCTGCTTTTCCATATTTAATACTCCTTAAAATGATTCTTTAGTGTAGTTTAACAAGCCACCTGCGAGAATAATATCCTTCTGACGCTGTGAAAGGTCATAGTTGATAGCATATTCTTCATTCTTTGTAAGATTTACAAGAACTGCAGGTTCATTGTTGATAATTGCATTCTTAATACCCTTAAGGCTTAATTCGTCACCCTGTGTAATCTTGTCATAATCATCTGCATTAGCAAATGTCAATGGAAGAATACCTGCATTGATAAGGTTTGCACAGTGAATACGAGCAAATGACTTTGTGA
>CAJGCX010000217.1 GCA_904501895.1 Clostridiaceae bacterium | reverse complement strand
GAAAAGGGTGAGTTTACAAATCGTCTCTGGGCACTTGAAGACAGAAAATTCTATAAATACAATGATGAAACATTAAAGGTAGATTTATTCTGATAGTTGTGTGATAAATTAGCGTTAAAAAATGGTGGGACTTCTCCCACCTTTTTTTATTTTGTTAATTATAGTTTGTCAGGTTGATTATTTTTGGTAATGACTATATTTCTATGCCTACATTCTTGGAAACAATATTTAATATAATGCAAAAAAGGCACTCTATGAGCACCTTTTTTTGGTCGGAGTGACAGGGCTTGACCGTCTGCTACGGCTACGCCTTGCATACTATTCGCTTGGCGACCCAAATTCTTACGAATTTCGGTACCCGCCAACCGCTTTTTGCTAAAAACAATTCACTGAATTGTTTTCTTAACGCAAAAACCTTCTCAGGTTCAAGCCCTTATTTTCAATGCAAAACAAAAAAGGCACTCTATGAGCACCTTTTTTATTTTGGTCGGAGTGACAGGGCTTGAACCTGCGGCCTCTAGACCCCCAGTCTAGCGCGCTCCCAGCTGCGCCACACCCCGATAGATTGTGTTAGTAATGATAACATATCAAAAATATTTTTTCAAGTTAATTTTATATTTTCTTTGCCTTTTAGGTTTATATATGTTATCATATTTGTGAGGTGAATATTTTATGTTAAAAATTGTTAAAAAGGTCTTACTTTCAATTGTATCCTTACTTTTAGCATTTCTTCTTTTGTGGTGTGCAGTAGTCTGGAGTTATTATCCACACTATTCAAAAAATCAAAAAGAAATTCTTGTTAATGAAGTGTATAATCCTGATGAAATCAAGATAATGAGTTATAATATCCGTTGCCACGCTCCTGATGATTTAGGTCATAAGAATTGGTTTTACCGTGCAAATTTAGTTATTGATACAATTGCAAATGCAAAGCCTGGTATTATCGGTTTTCAGGAAGTGAACAGCTGGCAGTACGAATATCTTTGTGAATCAATGCCTGATTTTGATTCTATTATTACATATCGTGACAATATTCCGATTTATTCCGAAGGCTGTCCTGTTTTCTACAGAACTGATTTATATACACTTGTTGATAAAGGCTCATTTTGGTTATCAGAAACACCTAACGAAATGAGTAAGGACTGGGGAGCAGCTTGTTACAGAATCTGTAGCTATGTAAAGCTTAAGGATAATGCTACAAATAATGAGTTTCTTGTATTTAACGCTCATCTTGACCATATAAGTGATGAGGCAAGAATTAACGGAATCAATGTTGTTCTTGATAAAATTAAGGAATTCGGTTCGGTCCCTGCCATTTTAATGGGTGACCTTAATGCAGAAGAGGATAGCGATACATACAGAAGTGCTACCCAGAGCTTCCTTGATGTAAAGTATCAGACAGAAAACACAATGACAAGCTGTACATATCAGGTTTGGGGAGAACAGCTTGACCGTAACTGCATTGACTATATTATGATTTCAAAAGACAATTTTAATGTTAATTCATATAAGGTTATTACAGATACTTACGATGGTGATTACACAAGTGACCACTTCCCATTAATAGCATCGTTGACATTCAAATAAAATATTAAGGAGTTTACCGTAAAAAGTAAACTCCTTATTTTTATGCTAATTCGAGCCATATAGTTTCAAGCTCTTCAAGCTGTTCTTCCTTTGTCTTAATATCAGCAAGGATTTCTGAAAGCCTCTGATAATCACTTGCAACCTCAGGAGTTTCAATAAGTGTCTTTAACTCATTAATTTCACCCTGTAAGGCTTCCATTTCTTTTTCGGTATTCATAAGCTTTGCACGACGTTTTCTGTCCTGTGCCTTATTTTTTCGTGACTCATCATACTGAACAGCATTCTCATTTTTAGCTTCATTTTTTACTGTCGTGTTCTTATTTTCAACCTGAATATGCTCCTTGTAATAATCGTAATTACCGTTATAAATCACAATTTCATCAGATTTCATTTCGATAATTTTCGTAGGAACAGAATTAAGCAAATATCTGTCGTGAGAAACCATAATTATTGTGCCCTCAAATTGGCTCAGAGCAAGGTCAAGAGCCTCTTTTGCCTTGTAGTCGAGGTGATTAGTAGGCTCG
>CAJGCX010000216.1 GCA_904501895.1 Clostridiaceae bacterium | reverse complement strand
CGAAAAAATTAATATTGTTCTCGAGTGTCGTGATGAAAGTTTGAGTAATGCTAAAGCAATAGCTATAATTACAAGTGAGCAAACATGCTTCAAAAAATGGGGTTATGTCACATTTGATTTTAATTCGCCTTATAGCATTTTAAGCTTTACTTCACAGGAAAACGGTATTTTTACCGTTAAGATTAAACAGTTCGGTGAAGATGAACTCAGCTTTACTGTTGGTGTTCTTCCAAAGAACGAGCAAGCAAGCGATGATTTTTACTATGGAATTCAGCCATACATAACACGTGCATATACCTGGGGAGAAGGATTTTGTGTTCCAGGTTATAGTGCGGAAGAATCCGTTAATGAAATACTCGATGTGGCAGAATATCTCGGTGTAAATCTTGTTCGTGAGGACAGTGTTGGTTGGGGCGCTATGCAGAGTGAGCCTTATGGAGAAATGAATTATTCTGTTCAGGATTACCTTGTAAAAAAGGTTAATGACCGTAATATGAAATACAACTGGCTTCTCGGTTACAATGCCGGAGAATGGTCTGCTGCCGAAAGTTATAAAAAGAGTTATGATGAATCAATTGGTTGGACTTACCCTCCTGATATTAAGCTGTGGAATGATTTTACAAACAAAGTTGCTGACCACTATGCTGATAACAATAATATTCTATGGGAAATATGGAATGAACCTAACTTGCATTTCTTTGCAGGGACCTCTGAAGAATATTTTGAGCTTTTAGAAAACACTTCAAAAGCATTAAAAGCCCAAAATAAGTCCGCTTATGTTTATTCTGGCGGTCTTGCAACTGCAGAGAAAGAAAGCAATTCAGAATATTATCAGAAATCTGCAGAGCTTATAAACAAAGGCTTGCTTGATACTTTCGGTTATCACAATCACGACGGACTCGATAATTACTTTGACTATATAACTCAGATGCACGGTATCACAAAAAAATCTGGTCTTACAAATGGCGGTTTCAATAGCGAAAGTGGCGTTGGCGGTGCAGATGCATCAACAATTGCCTGCAAAGCACTTTACACCCGTTCAACAGGAGCAAAAGGTTTTGTTTCCTTTGCATTCAGAAAAACTGTTACACCTGAAAATGATATAAATGACTTTGCATTTTTCAACGAATACCTGCAACCTACCGAACCCGTAATTGCTTATGCAACAGTTATCCGTTTTCTTGGTAATGCAGATTTTGTGAAGAATATTTCAAACGAGAAAAATCTTGTGATTGATGAATACACTAAAAACGGAAACAAAATCGAAGTGTATTATAGCCTTGGTGAAAAGAACAAAATCACATCACCCAGCGGTAACTACGCGGCTTACGATATGTATGGAAATACCATTGAAATCGGTGAAAAAATGACTGTAAGCAATTCACCGATTTATATAGTTTATTGATGCAATTTGTGTTATATGGTATATCAATTTATGAAACTTGAATTTATAGGAATAAAACTATGGTTATTTTAATTACGGGTGCATCGCACACAGGAAAGACTGCACTTGCACAAAAACTACTTGAAAAATATAAATACCCATATCTTTCAATAGACCATTTAAAAATGGGTTTAATTCGTAGTGGAAACACAAAGCTTACACCGATGAGTGATGATAGCGATTTGACTGCGTACTTGTGGCCTATTGTTAGTGAAATGATAAAAACTGCCATTGAGAACAAGCAAAACTTGATTGTTGAAGGGTGCTATATTCCTTTTGACTGGTCGAAAGATTTTGAAAGTGAGTATCTTAATTACATCAGATACTATTGTCTTGTAATGAGCGAGAAATATATAAAAAATCATTTTTCTGATATCAAGAAATATGCAAGTGTCATTGAAAATCGTTTGGATGATGAATGGTGCACTCTGGAAGCTGTATTAGCTGATAATGCACAAGTGTTAGAACTTGCTCAAAAGCACAAAGTCAATTATTGGCTTATTGATGATAAGTATGAAATAGACATTGATTTATAACGACAAATTTCAATTTATCGGGCAACAAACATAACTACATAACACAGAAACTTAGGGAGTATTTTTGTCACTTGCAATTGAAAAAAGGCTGCATTGTGCTATAATTATTTCATCGAATTAGAATTCAGGAGGATTTAT
>CAJGCX010000215.1 GCA_904501895.1 Clostridiaceae bacterium | reverse complement strand
TTTTCAATATCATCACAAAGCATTTCCCAGTTTTCTTTAAGGTAATCAAACATTGTTGTAACAAGAGTGATAACAAGAGAACCGATATAGCTTACCTTGCTGTTTTCAAGAGCAAAACGAAGCTGAAGATATGATGTATCAAGAAGTTCTTCATGCTCAGGAACAAGCAATGAGCTTGGTGATGTACAGAAGAAACGAGTAATTGGGAGAAGGTATAAAACAGGAATCTGAGCTGCACCATTACACATTTTACCGTCTTCAAGTGGATGTCCTGTAAGGATAAGAACGAGAGGACCCATCTGTGCAGGCATTCTCTTATTCTTATATTTCTTAAGATGATGTGCTGATGTTGCAACAGTAGCAGAGAAGCCGATACACTGCATATTCCAAAGGTCTCTTACGCTCTTTGGAAGAATCTTTGGCTTACCAACGCTACCTGATGATGAACAGTAACGAACATTCCAACCTGTGAACATAACGTTCTTTTCTTTGTTATGTATGATTCTCTGAACATAAGGGTCATAGTCATCATATGTTGAAAGAGGAACCATCTTCTGATAGTCTTCAATCGAATTGATATTTGCAAAGTTATACTTTTTACCAAGCTCACAGTTTTTGTTTTTCTTAAGAATCTTTTTAAGAGTCTTTTCCTGATGTTTCATTGGGTCTTTGGTTGCACGATTTACCTCTGCAAGAGTAACGTCACCAAGAAGAATACCCAGGTCTGAAAATGGCATAGAGAACACTTCCTTTTTGTTATAATTTTACAGTTGTTAATTATAACACATACTTGCAAGTAAAATCAATAGTAAAAGATATACAAATTATATGATTATTGTTGTTTTGCATTCAAATTATAATTTGTAGGGGACATCGCGTAGGGACAGACGTCCCCGTCTGTCCGTTGTAGTTGCGTGTAGAATTGCGGACAGAACAGGAGTTCTGTCCCTACGCGCACATTTAAAAATATCCCGATAATCTCCAATTTACCATATAAAAAGCGAGGATTTTTACATCCTCGCTTTTTACGTTTATTTTATTACATCAAGATTCGCTTCTGGAAGGTAGTACCACATCATTACGTCGCCTTCGTAAATGACATACACATATCTTCCGTCGTCACCTAATGTCATATACTGTGATACAGTTTTGTCGGCAATTTCCTGTGCCTTTGCTGTATCCTTTACAGATACAAGTGGGTTTCCTGCATCCTTATAAATCATATTAAGCATATCGTATTCTGTTACAGGAGCACTTGTGTCGATGAAATATCCAATACTGTCATTTGCATAATATGAGAATCTATGCTGTATAAACATTGGCATTTTTTCATTGGAAATATACATATCGTATTCTCCCCAACCTCTGTAATTGTCCTTATTTGCCTTTGCAAATTCATATTGAGCTTCAGATAATGACATTTTCTTGTCTGCATATAAGACTTCCTTAACCTTTAAAGGCTCCGTTGTAAGCTCATAGCCTTCGTCCTTGAGGAAATTAACAGTATTTGTCATATTCTCATAAACAGGAATATAATCTGTTATCAATCCGTGTAAAATCTCAGGGTCTTCAATAGCTTTATCATCACTGACCTGATAAACCATTCCGTTGTCAGATATAGGATAATATAAAGAATTTACGTGTGCTGCAGAATAAATACCATAACCACTATCAGAAGAAACTCTTACAAGAACACCAAGTGGCTTACTGTTATTCTTGAACAACTCTTCGACAGTCATTTCTGAAAGGTCCTTATAGAGTGCTTCACAAAGTCCGCTGACATCAACTATGCACTCCAGCTCCTCACCTGTTTCACCGTCGCTCCTTACAATCATATCATTGTCGGAATATGCCCAATTGAACTTTTTAAGATGACCTGATGAGTCAATCGCTGTGTTTTCAGGAATATCGTCAACAAGGTAATTTTTAAGAATTGCATCGAAATAATCTGAGCCATAAACAAGCTGAATGTACTTAAGGTATGTTTCCTCAGTATAAATATCGAAATTACGATATTTTATTTTGCCATTATTATCTCTTATACCTAAGGTAACTGATGTTATATAATCCTCATTACGGTCAATCTTTTCATTTTTGAAGATTTCATATAACTCAAGTATTG
>CAJGCX010000214.1 GCA_904501895.1 Clostridiaceae bacterium | reverse complement strand
TGTTTCTAAACGAAAAGCAGGTAAAGATGGTAAATATCGTCAGTATTTACGTCTTGTCGCAGTTCCTTTGGGAATTTCAACAGTTCTTTGCTTTATTCCGTTTGGTGACCCGAATTCATTCTTCTATAACCCAACATTGGCAAAGAATCCGATGATTCTCTTTGTTATTGCTATTGTATTGTACTTGGTGTATTGTACCATGTACACAGCTATGAACATTCCTTTCGGCTCATTGGCATCTGTTATTACTGATGACCCTAAGGGCAGAACACTTCTTTCAACTGCTCGTTCAGTCGGTAGTGGTGTCGGTGGTGCAGTTGTTCTTTTGATTGCTCCTATGATTATCTATGTTGGCAGTGGCAGAATTGACGAGCAGACAGGTAAGGAAATTGAAGTTGCTGACGGTAGCAGAATGTTCATGTACGCACTTCTTATGGGTATTTTCTCAATTGTTACTTACCTTATCGGTCATAAGATGGTTAAGGAACGTGTTCCTGCAGTTGATGATGAAAATGTTGATTTAAAGGGCGTTTATAAGGGACTTTTCAAGTCAAGACCATTCGTTATGCTTACTCTTTCAGGCGTGCTTATCAGCGGTCAGCTTCAGTTTGGCTCATTCAATGCATACCTTTACAAAAACTATTTTACAGATACAGGGCTTAGCATTATAGGCACAATCTGTACTTATCTTCCAATGGCTGTGCTGATTTTGTTCACACCAAAACTTGCAGCAAAATTTGGTAAAAAAGAACTTTGCGGAAGAATGTCAATTATTTCTGCTGCTACATCAGTTTTCCTTTTTGTAACTGCAAACAGTGAAAGCTTTATCCGTTGGATAAATCCAAGCCAGGGAATTTATCCTGCATGGCTCTATATGCTCTGCTTACTCCTTATCGGTTTCGGCTATACATTCGTAAGCCTTACTTGTTGGGCTGTTGTTATGGACGTTATCGATTATCAGGAATATACAACAGGTATCCGTAATGAAAGTGCAGTTTATTCTGCATACACATTCGGTCGTCAGTTTGGTCAGGCAGTTGCTGACGCAGGCGGACTTTTCCTTCTTCAGTGGGCAAAATATGACAGCCTTACAGCAGGTAACGGATTTATTGCAGAAAACGATACAAGTAAAAAGATTATGTTTATATGCACAGTAATTCCTGCAATTGTTTATACAAGCGTATGGCTTATCTTCCAGTTCGGTTATCCTCTTACAAAAGAAAAGATGGAACCAATTTATAAGAGCCTTCGTGAAAAGCATGAAGCAGAATCACAGGCTGAATAAATTTAACACAATGACTAAAGCACCTCGTATGGGGTGCTTTTTAAATGCAGAATTCAGAATTTGCAATTATAAAATATAACCAATTGGATTTTGTAGGGGCAGGGCTTAAGCGCCTGCCTGCAAGTGCACATTATATGTTCGGGAGGGCACGGAGACCCTCCCCTACAATGTATTGTGTTCTATATAATCTTCCCGATAAATTATAATTTGACAAAAATTTAACAGTTGCAAAAAGATGATATGTTTAGTATAATGTGCTTACAATATATTTTTCAAGAAAGAGTGAGAAAAATGGGAAAAAACGAAATCAGACCTTTTGGCTGGCGCGATAAATTGGGCTATGCTATGGGTGATATGGGCTGTGGTTTTTCATTCCAGCTTGTTTCAACCTTTATGCAGTTGTTTTACTTACAGTATATCGGTATCAAAGCAGCTGACTATGCTGTAATTATTCTTATTTCAAAAATTTTCGATGCTATCAATGACGTTCTTATCGGTAATCTTGTTGATACAAAAAGACTTGGTAAAAAGAGTAAGTATATGCCTTGGATTATCGCAGGTGGCTTAATCCTTGTTATATTCAATGTAATGTTATTTGCACCGGTTACATCACTTCCATATGCAGGAAAATATGCTTGGTGTCTTATTGCTTATTGCTTGTGGTCAATTGCTTATACAATGGTTAATGTTCCTTATGGCTCATTGCATAGTGTTATCACAAGTGACCCACAGGAAAGAGTTTCTCTTTCAACATTCCGTAGTGTTGGTGCAGCATTACCTGCAATCGTAATTATGATTATCCTTCCAGGTATCGTTTACAATAAGGTTAAAAACCCTGTAACAGGTATCGAAGAAGAAATCCTTAAGG
>CAJGCX010000213.1 GCA_904501895.1 Clostridiaceae bacterium | reverse complement strand
GTTAAGGAAATCGCAGATGTAATCATTGGAAACAACAATGACGACAGTGTTGTCAAATATATTATGGCAAAAGAAAACGCTTAGAGTTTTATCTCCAAGCGTTATTTTTTATATTAAAGGGACTATGTTTTTCAGTGACAAGTCAAGTGTAAGTGCATCGTAGCAATCTACTGCACCGTCTTCATTCAGGTCACATCGTGCAAACATAATATTATCTGTGACTCTTGCCCTTGTCTGGGAAATTGCGACGAGCAAATCGTAGTCATTCGTATCAACATCACCGTCACCATCAGCATCGCCTTTGATTCTTGATGGTGGCATATCGCTAAGCATCAAATCGAGGATAATAACGTCTATACCATCAATTGCACCGTCATCATCCATATCTCCCACAGGAAGAACTTCTTCGGTTTCCTGCATTTGCAGAGTTGCAATATCACAAAGGATTTTATAGTCATCTCTGTCAACATCTCTGTCAAAATCCACATCACCCTTAATAGGAATTGTGTTAAGGTCAATGAATTTTATGTTGTATGCTGTGGCATATTCATAAGCATAAGTGTCGATATAACCATAAATTGTTGCTTTTCCCCTATCTGTAAATGCTTCAGGTGAAATATCTGTTACAGATGCAGGAATAACAACTTCCTTATCCCTTAAAGCCTCTGCAATAATTTTTGTTGTACCATCTGCAATTTCGATTTTTGATGAATTCTCATCAACGCCAATTACAGTAGTGTCATAATAAAGTGCGCCCTTATTCCAGTTTTCAGCATTGTTATAATAGCCTGTGTTATAAAACGCACTTGCATACATCTGAATATCCTTTTCAGGAAGTGTAATATTCACAAGAGATGTACAGTTTTCAAATGCTGATTTACCTATATATTCAAGATTAGAAGAGAAAGTGACCCTCGTTAATTTAGTACAATCCTTAAAAGCGTTGTTGCCGATTGTAGCAGTCTGGCTTGTCAAGGTTGCCTGCCCTGCGCCACAACCTGCAAAAGCGCCGTCAGCAATGACTGTTGTACCATATTCTACTGAATATGCGCCCTCATAGGAAATCTCTACAAGTATTTTACCAAGATAGAGATAATCAAGCCCACTCGCCATTATATCTTCCCATGGGATTGTATCATCCAAAGCGTCAGACTTTTCCTTCCAATTGTTTCTATCATTATAATATGCAGTATTATAAATTGCATTTTCACCGAAGAACATTATTGTTGCAGGAAGTGTAATTGTTGCAAGGCTTGTGCAATTCTCAAAGGCTGATGCGCCAACAGACTTAACACCTGCTTCAACTGCAACCTTTGAAATCGCTGTGTTATCCTTAAAAGCAGAATTGTCTATTCCGTAAACTGTATACCCATCGATGACGGCAGGAATAGTAACTTCAGTTGCTGTGCCATTGTATTTTGTAATTACTGCTTCACCATTGACAACATCATACTCGAAATCACCATTTGATAAGGCATTTACAGGGATAGTGCATACAAAGACAGAAATTGCTATTAATATTGATAATATATTTTTCACGATTTTCTTCATAATGCACCACCTTTTCTTATAATTAATTATATTTTACCATTATATCATTAATATTGCAACAAAAAAATAACGGTGAGAATCCCTTGTTTAAGAGGTCTCACCGTATATTTACCATATCATTTTAT
Organism: Clostridiaceae bacterium; assembly: GCA_904501895.1. Lineage (GTDB taxonomy): Bacteria > Bacillota > Clostridia > Oscillospirales > Acutalibacteraceae > Fimenecus. The sequence goes on along the minus strand of CAJGCX010000213.1, from coordinate 507 downwards.
AAATAGAATTATTTTTCGTATGACAATAAAGTATTACGAAAAAATCTATTTGCCTGCTAATTCTGCACGAGCAATCTTAATATTTTCTACAAAACGCTTACCTGTCTCTGTAATCTTCTTGTAGTCACCTGTCTTTGCACCTGCTGTAAGTGATGAACCTGCACCAACTGCAACAGCACCTGCTTTAATCCATTCACCAACGTTGTCAGCATCAACGCCACCTGTTGGCATCATCTTAGCATAAGGAATTGGTCCCTTGATATCCTTGATAATCTTTGGTCCGAAAAGGTCAGCAGGGAAAACCTTGAGAATATCTGCACCGTTTTCCATAGCAAGAAGTCCTTCACGAACTGTCATAATACCAGGCATCATTGGAACTCTGTAACGATTACAAAGCTTAAGTGTTTCAATATCGAGAGCAGGGCTTACGATATATTCTGCACCTGAAAGCATAGCAATTCTTGCTGTTGCTGCATCAAGAACAGTACCTGCACCAAGAATGATTTC
>CAJGCX010000212.1 GCA_904501895.1 Clostridiaceae bacterium | reverse complement strand
TTGATATGTCACTATTGGAGAGATTCTTCGCTACGCTCAGAATGACACCAAATTAGTTTTTATATTAACCAACAACAGTGGGTCAAGATCCCGCCCTACCGATTACATATAAAATTCGAACTCCCCGATAAATTATAATTTGAACAAAACAAAGGCGAGGTTACACCCTCGCCACATTGTGTTATTATTTATTTGTGATATTTTACTACATCATTAAAAATTAACTATTTCAAGCAAATACCTTCCAACAACATAAAACACAGGCACCAAAAGTGCAGGAAGCAAATTCCCTACCCTGATTTTTTTACCAAATGTAATATTTATACCTACACAGAATATGAGTGCAGAGCCAACATAAGAAAGATAGCCTATCAATTCATCACTTATAATATTTCCTGCAAAGTGACCTAACAATGTCATTGCACCCTGATAAACAAAAATCGGAATAGCCGAGCAAATTGCACCCAAACCATATGTAGATGTCATAATCACAACAATAACAAGGTCCAAAACAGCCTTTGCAGTAAGCATTGAATAATCACCTGTCAAGCCATCCTGAATTGAACCCACAATAGCCATTGCACCAACACATATAATAAGTGATGTATTCACAAAGCCGTCAACAAACTTGTTGTCTTTTTCTGCGCGAAGCATTTTCTTCAGCTTTTCACCAAGATCGTCCATTCGCTTTTCGATATTGATAAATTCACCCATAAGGCCACCAAAAACGAACGAAAATATGAGAAGCATAGTGCCCTGAGTCTGAATTTTGCCATCAGCTACTGTAAGCATCCCTTGTAATGTGCCCGTTACACCTATAAATATAGTTGAAACACCACAAGCAGCCATTAAGGTCTTTTCATATCTTTCTTTGATACCCTTTTTAAAAAGAAGACCTATAAGTCCACCTAAAATAACAAGAGCTGTGTTTATAATTGTTCCTAAGCCAAACATAATTTTTTCACATCCATGCAAATATCGTATCGATTATATCACTTGCCTATTATTTTTTCAATGAATTTGTTTTACTTTGTTTATTATTTCTATTGCAAAAATGTAAAATTATGATACAATACGTATTATAATGGAGTAATTTGTGGATTTATTAAACCCATTTTATTCTATGGTAAAACAAAAATGAAGGAGAAAGAAAAATTATGGCATTCCTCAACAGTTTCAAAGACTTGCTGTTCAGCGATATGATAAACAACTTCGACGTAAGAATGCTTATCATGTGGGCTATCGGCGGAATTCTCATTTTCCTTGCCATTAAAAAGGAAATGGAACCAACACTTCTTTTACCAATGGGATTTGGTGCGATTCTCGTAAACCTTCCTATCTCTGGTGCAATCACTCAGTATTTTCAGTTTGTTGATGGTGTTAAAACATCAATTTCTGAAGCAACTTACAACAAACTTTTAGCAGAAGGTGTAGAAGGACTTTCTATGGAAGAAGGCGCTTTATCTGTTCTTTTTGATGCAGGTATCGCAAACGAACTTTTCCCACTCATTCTTTTCATCGGTATCGGTGCAATGATTGACTTCGGTCCTATCCTTTCAAACCCTAAGCTTATGATTTTTGGTGCTGCAGCACAGTTTGGTATTTTCTTCACACTCTGCATGGCATCAATGTTCTTCCCAATCAACGACGCAGCTTCAATCGCTATTATCGGTGCTGCTGACGGTCCTACATCAATCGTTGTTGCTAACAAGCTCAATTCTGAATACTTAGGTGCCATCATGGTTGCTGCATATTCATATATGGCACTTGTTCCTATTATTCAGCCACCTGTAATCAAGCTCCTCACAACAAAGAAAGAGCGTATGATTCGTATGCCATATACACAGACAGAGGTTAAGAAGATTACAAGAATCCTCTTCCCTATCGTTATTACTGTTGTTGCAGGTCTTGTTGCTCCAGCTTCAGTTTCACTCGTTGGTTTCCTTATGTTCGGTAACCTTATCCGTGAATGTGGCGTGCTTAACTCTCTTTCAGAAACAGCACAGAAGGTTCTTGCAAACCTTATCACAATTTTCCTTGGTATCACAATTGCAACAAAGATGCACTTCGCTTCTTTCCTTGCTCCTGATACACTTCTTATCCTTGCACTCGGTCTCTTCGCATTCGTATTCGACACAGCAGGTGGCGTTATGTTTGCAAAGATTCTCAACATCTTCTTACCAAAGGGCAAG
>CAJGCX010000211.1 GCA_904501895.1 Clostridiaceae bacterium | reverse complement strand
TCTATGAGGTAAGCAATAACTACATTTTATCTTTGTTGCTAATGACAATTTGCGTTAAGCTTATTTTACTTCCGTCCTCGATAAAGCAACAAAAGGGTATGGTTAAGACCCAGAGAATGCAACCAAAAATTAAGAGAATAAGAGAAAAATATGCCGGTAATCAGCAGAAGATGAATGAAGCTATGAATGAGCTTTATGCTAAAGAAGGCTATTCATCAATGACCGGTGGTTGTTCAGGTATGCTCATCCAGTTCCCAATTATGATGGGTGTTTATTTTGTTAACTACAAAATTCTTGACTATGTTCTTAAGATTCCTGAAGATGCACTTAATATAATTAAGGATGCAGTTCGTGCATTACCTGAAGACGTTATAGGAAAAGTTTCAAATCTTGAATATCAGATTGAGCTTCTTGCTATTCAGCATTTAGATAAGCTTGATTTAACTGGAGTTCCTGTAGAAACAATCAATAAAATTCAGGAATTCAAGAATAATTTCACACTCTTCGGAGTTGACCTTTCAAGAACTCCTACAACAGATATGGGTTGGGATTTATTATGGCTCATCCCTATCCTTACAGGTGTTACATCATTTGCTATGGGTATTTACACATGGCTTCGACAGAAAAAGACAAATCCTGAAATGGCAAAAAATCCATCAATGGGTTGTATGTCACTTATGACACCTGCAATGAGTATTTATTTCTCATTCCTTTTCCCTGCAAGCGTTGGTGTTTACATTATTTTCTCAAGCTTCCTTTCATTTATACAGATGATTGTTACAAATAAGGTAATGTCACCAAAGAAATTACTTGCAAAGCAGATGGTTGATGAAACAATTAATCGTCGTGCAAGAGAAAAAGTACTTAAGAACGTATCAAAAAAGAATAACGAAGATTAATTAGAGGTAAAAATATATGATTAAAGAAGCAATCGGAACCGGTACAACGGTTGACGAGGCAAAGGCTGCTGCTATGCTTGAGCTCGGCTTAAGTGATTTCGACGATTTTACAGTTGAAGTTATGCAGACACCAACTAAGAAAATCCTTGGTCTTTTCGGTGGAAGCCCTGCAAAGGTTAAAATTTCTGTTAATGTTCCTGACCCTAAGCCAGAAAAAAAGCAGGTTAAGAACAATAAACCAGAAAAGAAGCAGGAAAAGAAGGCTGAAAAGAAGCCTGAACCTAAAAAGCAGGAAGCAAAAGCTCCTGTAAAAGAGGAAGTTAAGGCAGAAGAACCTGAATTAGCAGAAACAAATCTCTACGGCAAAACAGCTGAATATATTGAAACAATCGTTAAGGCACTTGGTATGACAGAGTGTTCTATCACAGAACGTTCAAATGATGAAGAAATTTCATTTGAACTTGATTGTGGTGACGATTACGGTATTATTATCGGTAAGCGTGGTGAAACACTTGATGCTATTCAGTACCTTGCAAGAATGGTAGCAAACAAGGGTAACTCAAATTATAAGAGAGTTTCTATCAATGTTGGTAACTACCGTGCAAAGAGAGAAGAAACTCTTCGTATCCTTGCAAGAAAGACTGCAGCAAAGGCAGTTCGTCAGGGAAGAAATATTTCACTTGAACCAATGAACCCTTATGAAAGAAGAATTATTCATACAGCTGTTCAAGAGGTTGAAGGTGCAACATCACATTCAATCGGTTCAAATCTTGACAGACGTGTTGTAATTACTCCTGTTGAAGGTACAAGAAATAATGGTGGAAACCGTGGAAGAAATAACAGAAACGGTGGAAGAAGAGAAAGAAAAGAGGCTTATAAGCCAGAGATTTCTCCAGACAGAGCACCAAAGAGCGATATTGACGGTTCATCACTTTACGGAAAAGTAGAAATCCGTTCAGTAAAAACAGAAGAATAAATTAAGGTAGGGCGGGGGCTTGCTCCCGCCGTTTTTTATTTTCTAGGAATTGATATTATGGAATACTTTGCAAAAGAATATGATATAGCAGTTATTGGTGCAGGTCATGCAGGTATTGAAGCAGCATTGGCTTCTGCACGACTTGGTGCATCAACAGTTATTTTCACTATAAATATGGACTGGGTTGGCAACTTACCTTGTAACCCTTCTATTGGTGGTACATCAAAGGGTCATCTTGTACGTGAAATTGATGCCCTTGGTGGTGAAATGGGTAAGGCTGCTGACAAAAATTCAATACAGACAAGAATGCTTAATCGTGGCAAAGGTCCTGCTGTACATTCATTGAGAGCACAGATAGACCGTCGTG
>CAJGCX010000210.1 GCA_904501895.1 Clostridiaceae bacterium | reverse complement strand
TTTCATTTTATAAGACCTCTTTTCAAAAGCTCTTCTGTTGCAAGCATTACGCCGATTTTACCACTGTGGAAATTAAGTCCACCCTGCATCCATACTGCAAATGGCTCACGAAGTGGAGCGTCAGCAGAAAGCTCAATTGATGAACCGTTTGTAAATGCACCTGCAGACATAATAACCTGATTGTCATATCCTGGCATATCCCAAGGCTCAGGTGTTACATAAGAATCAACGGGAGCACCCTTCTGAAGTCCCTGACAGAATGCAACAAGATTTTCAGAATTTTCAAGGCAGATTGCCTGAATAATATCGTGTCTTTCCTCCTCAACAGTAGGAGTTACCTTAAAGCCTAACTCTGTATATACAGATGCAGCAAAAACTGCAGTTTTAAGTGCTTCACCAACAACGTGAGGCGCATTGAAAAGACCCATAAACACGCTTCTGTTCTGTCCGAGAGTAGCACCAACCTCTGTACCAAGTCCAGGAGTTGTAAGTCTGTAGCCACAAAGCTCAACCAAGTCCTTACGACCTGCAATATAGCCACCACAAGGAGCAATTCCGCCACCTGCATTCTTAATAAGTGAGCCTGCCATTAAGTCAGCACCCACCTCAGTTGGCTCTTTTCTTTCAGTAAATTCACCATAACAGTTATCAACCATAACGATTGCTCGTTTGTTTACTCTATGTACAATTTCGCATACCTTTTCAATTTCTGCAATTGAAATTGTGTGACGAAGTGAATAACCACGAGAACGCTGAATATATACCATTCTTACGCTCTTATCACTTGATGCTTCTTCAATAGCCTCATAATCAAGCTCATCATTTTCTGTCAAATCAACTTGAGCATAATGCACACCAAAGTCGAGGAGTGTACCATCACCCATATTTTTGCCACCAAGACCGATTGTTGAATGAAGAGTGTCATAAGGTGTACCACTTACACAAAGCATAGTGTCATTTGGACGAAGAATACCGTAAAGACAAACTGCAAGAGTATGAGTACCACTTGCTAATGCACCTGCACGGATAATTGCACTTTCAGCACCAAAAATATCTGCAGTGAGAACATCAAGCTTTTCTCTGCCCTTATCACCATAGCCATAGCCTGTTGAAGTATTAAAATCTGTTTCGTCAACTCGGTTTCTGATAAATGCAGAAAGCACCTTTTGCTGATTATATTCTGTTAACTCATCAATTCTTCCGAAAACTGTTTCTGCCTTTTTTAAAGCCACGGCAGAAAGTCCCTTTACTCTTTCGCTGATTTCAAAAAACATTTTAAACTATCCTTTATAATCATATATTTCTTTTGCGATTTCAAAACCACATTTTTTATAAAATTCTAAATTGTGCTCCTTGGAAACAAGATACACATTTTCATTTTTAGATAACTTTAGTAAATTTTCAACTATTCTTTTGCCATATCCTTGTTTTCTGTATTTCGTATTAGTATAGATATCAGTAATCAAAGATATTTTTTGACTAAAAGTGATAAATCCACCACTTACAATATCATTTTCATTAGAAATTATTGCACCTTCACACTTGCCAAGGCTATTAAGCAAGGATTTGAGTGCCACAATATCATTGTGCTTATCCTTATCCTCACTATTAAGGCTTTTGATTTTTAGATAATCTGCTTTGTCAATTCCTTTTTCAGGCTTTTCACAAGGCACAATTTTCTTTAATAGATATTTTTTATCTATTCTTGCTTCATCATCTTTTTCTGAAACGAAATCAAGCTCTGTCTTATTGCTGTTTTCACTTGCAAAAACAAGATTTTTACCGTTTCTGCTTTTAGTAACAATGGCAATAATTTCGTTTGAGTCATTGTATTGCACCCAGACAACACCATCATTAAGCCTTATGCCATCACAAAGTCCTGTCAATGCGATGAATTCAGCATAATCATCCATACCAAGATAGTTAAAAATTGACTCGTCAATAATTTGGAGTGATTTAACCATTGGCAAATTCCTCAAGCAATACCTTGCAAAGTGACTTCACAGACTCCATATCCCTTTTACTACCAACAGAAGATGCAGAATGAATGTATCTGCAAGGAAGAGAAACTGCAATTGTTTTAATACCGCCTGCAGCCTTATGAATAGCAGCAGCGTCATTTCCACCTGCTACAACTGTTTTAGTCTGATTTGCGATACCATTCTTATCTGCGATTTCCCTTGCTTTTTTGTACAAGTCCTTATTGTAAATTGTGCCTCTGTCCATAAATGACACAACTGCACCGTTACCAACTCTGCAAACCTTCTT
>CAJGCX010000209.1 GCA_904501895.1 Clostridiaceae bacterium | reverse complement strand
ATGAGGTGGAAAAGCAGTTTACGTTGATAATTAACGGTTGCTAACGCAACCTACACCTCATCAGTCTGCTTCGCAGACAGCTTCTCCTCAAGGAGAAGCCCCTCGACAAACTCCAATTTATAATAAAAATCCCCTGTAACATAATTGCTACAAGGGATTTACTCATTTAATATTAAATTATTTAATAACTCTGATACGGATAATTCCGTTGATTTTCTTTAATGCTTCAAGTGATTCAGGTGAAGCGCCAGTGTCAGAGTCAATAACTGTATAAGCATATTCACCCTTTGACTTATTCACCATATTGTCGATGTTAACGTCTTCATTTGCAAGACCTGATGTAATCTTACTAACGATACCTGAAATATTCTTGTGCATAATTGTAATTCTGTGCTTATCGCAAGCACCAAGAGATACAGCAGGGTAGTTAACTGAATTTACAATTGAACCGTTTTCAAGGAAATCAGCAATCTGGTCAACTGCCATCATAGCGCAGTTGTCTTCTGATTCAGGTGTTGAAGCACCAAGGTGAGGAATAGCAATAACACCTGTTGCACCAATAACTGCATCGTTAGGAAAGTCAGTTACATAAGAAGCAACCTTACCATTTTCAAGGGCATTGAGAATGCTTTCAGTATCAACAAGCTCTCCACGTGCGAAGTTGAGAATTCTTACCTCATCCTTCATTGTAGCAATTGTATCTGCATTGATAAGTCCTCTTGTATTGTCGTTAAGAGGTAAGTGAAGAGTAATATAATCACTTTCGGCGTAGATAGTGTTAAGATTATCAGTAAGCTTAACGTGGTGATTAAGTGTAATACTCTGTGCAACTGAAAGGAATGGGTCATAACCGATAACCTTCATACCAAGTGCTGCAGCAGCGTTAGCAACGAGAATACCGATAGCACCAAGACCGATTACGCCAAGAGTCTTACCCTTGATTTCAGGACCTGCAAAAGCACCCTTGCCTTTTTCAACGTCCTTAGGTACTGTGTCACCATTTCCCTTTAATGTCTTTGCCCAGTCGATTGCAGGAATAACCTTTCTTGATGAAAGGAAAAGACCTGTTAAAACGAGTTCTTTAACTGCATTAGCATTAGCACCCGGAGTGTTGAATACTACGATACCTGCTTCACTGCATTTGTCGATTGGAATATTGTTAACACCTGCACCTGCTCGTGCAATTGCGAGAGTATTTGATTCAAATTCCATATCGTGCATTGATGCTGAACGAACAAGAATTGCATCAGGATTTTTAGCATCAGTAGCACAAGCATATTCATCACTGAAACGGCAAAGACCTGTTTCAGAAATCTTATTTAAAGTTAAAATGTTATACATAATTATTTCTCCTTATGAATTTGCTTTTTCGAATTCAGCCATAAATTCAACAAGCTTTTCTACACCTTCAACAGGCATTGCGTTGTAGATTGAAGCTCTCATACCACCAACTGAACGGTGACCCTTAAGGTTTACAAAGCCTGCTTCAGTTGCTTCCTTTATGAACTTTGCATTAAGCTCTTCGCTGTCAGTAACAAATGGAACGTTCATAAGTGAACGGTCTTCAGGAACAACTGTACCCTTGAACATCTTGCTGTTATCAAGGAAATCGTAAAGAATCTTTGCCTTCTTAAGATTTCTTTCCTTAATTGCTTCAAGACCACCCATTTCCTTGAGCCATTCAAGAACAAGCTTACAAATATAGATAGTGTAGCAAGGTGGAGTATTGTAAAGAGAATCGTTATCAGCCATAATCTGATAGTTGAGCATTGTTGGTGTAATATCTCTTGCTGAGCCTAACATATCCTCACGGATAATACAGATTGTGAGACCTGCAGGAGCAACGTTTTTCTGTGCACCACCGTAAACCATTGCGAATTTTGAAACATCAATTGGCTCTGAAAGGAAGCATGATGAAATGTCAGCAATAAGTGGAACATCACCTGTGTCAGGAAGCTCGTGATAAACTGTACCGTAAATTGTATTGTTCATACAAATATAGAAATAGTCAGCATCCTTTGTGAATTCGTTTTTATCAAGCTTTGGAATATATGAGAATGTCTTATCAGCAGATGATGCAACAGCCTTACATTCACCGTATTTCTGTGCTTCCTGATAAGCCTTCTTTGCCCACTGACCTGTAATAACGAAGTCAGCCTTACCATTCTTATTAATAAAGTTAAGTGGAATAGCAGCAAACTGAGTTGAAGCACCGCCTTGTAAGAAAAGAACTTTATAATTATCTGGAATATTCATAAGTTCACGAAGAAGCTGTTCAGCACCTTTGATGAT
>CAJGCX010000208.1 GCA_904501895.1 Clostridiaceae bacterium | reverse complement strand
CTTGTTATACAAATCAACAAAACGCTGTCTTGCACCTTCCTGAGTTGTATCGTCAACGTGACCTACATCGTGGTTACCCATTGCAGTTACCCAATGGTCAGCACAGTCACTTTCAGCCATAATTTCAAAAAAGCTTGTAATTGATTCACCGTCACCGTAGTTTGTAAGGTCACCTGAAACGATTAAAGCATCAATATTATCTCTTGAGCGTTCAAGGTCATTAAGTCCGTTTGCCCATACCCATTCACCGATAGGCCAGTCAACGTCAATATGTATGTCAGATACAATTGAAGCATTAAGAAGACAATTGTCATACATCTCTTCAAATATAACGATTTCTTTTGTTGTTTCAATAGCCTGTTCACAGCACTTTTTACCTGTCTCTGCAATATCCTCAATAGTTAATCCCGGGAATATAGTTAAGACAATTGCGTTGATAATTGATATAACAGATTTAATTGTACTAAGCATAGGCTTGCTCCTTTAACTAATTTTATAATATTATATCATTAAATTTAATTTATGCAATAAAAAACTCCTCTTAATTTCTTAAGAAGAGTTTTAGACTATTTACATTTCATCGTTTGTTGCTAACATTTCGTTTCTTCGGAAGAGTAGGGAAATACACCAGATACCTGCAAGAGCAACAAGAGTATAAATAATCCTACTGATTATTGCATCCTGCCCACCGAAAATCCAGGCAACAATATCAAACTGAAAAATACCGATTGCACCCCAGTTGATAGCACCGATTACAACAAGAATTAATGAAATTCTGTCAAGCATTATATTCACTCCTTAATAAATAGCATTTTTATGTGCAAGATTATTATGAGTAAATATATAAATTTTATTCAAATTTGATTTTTAGTTAATTTTTGCTTTTTCTTTTAAGATTTCAGCCTTATCTGTCTTTTCCCACATAACATCACAGTCAGTTCTACCAACGTGACCGTAAGCAGCAAGCTGTTTGTAGATAGGGTTACGAAGCTTAAGATTATCGATGATAGCAGCAGGACGAAGGTCAAATACTTCGTTTACAATATCACCAAGCTGAGCATCGCTGATAACACCTGTGCCGAATGTATCAACCATAACTGAAACAGGCTTTGCAACACCGATAGCGTATGCCAACTGAATTTCACATTTCTTTGCAAGACCTGCAGCTACAATGTTCTTTGCAACATATCTTGCAGCGTAAGCAGCAGAACGGTCAACCTTTGTTGGGTCCTTACCTGAGAAAGCACCGCCACCGTGACGTGAATATCCACCGTATGTATCAACAATAATCTTACGACCTGTAAGACCTGAGTCACCCATAGGACCACCGATTACAAATCTGCCTGTTGGGTTTACAAAAATCTTTGTGTTTTCGTCAATAAGATTTGCAGGAATAATTGGGTCGATAACATTCTTCTTAACATCCTCACGAATCTGAGAAAGCTCAACATCAGCGCTGTGCTGTGAAGAAACGACGATTGCATCGATTCTTACAGGATTTCTGTCATCATCATACTCAACTGTAACCTGAGTTTTACCGTCAGCACGAAGATAAGGGAGAGTACCGTCTTTTCTAACCTTTGTAAGCTGAACAGCAAGCTTATTTGCAAGTGAAATTGGCATTGGCATAAGCTCAGGTGTTTCGTCACAAGCAAAGCCAAACATCATACCCTGGTCACCGGCACCGTGAAGATTATAAAAATCATCACTACCTTCTTTGATTTCCATTGAATTATCAACACCAAGAGCAATGTCAGGTGACTGCTTATCAAGTGCAACTAAAACAGCACAAGTGTTTGCATCAAAGCCCTTATCACTATGGTCATATCCGATTTCAAGGACAGTATTTCTAACGATTTCAGGAATATTAACCTGAGCCTTAGAAGTGATTTCACCCATAACAAGAACCTGTCCTGTAGTAACTGTTGTTTCACAAGCAACACGTGACATTGGGTCCTGTGCAATCATAGCATCAAGAACTGCGTCAGAAATTTTGTCACAGATTTTGTCAGGATGACCTTCTGTAACTGATTCAGATGTAAATAAAAATTTAGCCATATTTTTTTCCTCCATTTTTGACTAAAAAAAAGATAAGCACCCATAAGGGTGCCATAGATTAACAACCTTATATCTCGGAAAATCCGCAGGAATTAGCACCACGCTTATAAAAAGCAGGTTGCCGGGCTTCATAGGGCCAGACCCTCCACCACTCTGCATAAGGGAAATATTCAGTTCTTATATATTTTAACATATAATCTTGTAATGTCAACTATATTGTATATTTTTTTATCGCTTTTTCCAAGACTAAATAAATTGG
>CAJGCX010000207.1 GCA_904501895.1 Clostridiaceae bacterium | reverse complement strand
GGTGTTTGGATTGCTGATTGGCTTGTTGGTATTCTTGAGGGTGTTCAGGGTTGGATTGCAGGTTTCTTTGAAAATGCAAATCCACTTGTTTCAGCACTCTTGGTTGACGGCGTAATCGGTGGTGCAATTGCTGTTATCGGCTTCTTACCACTTGTTATGGTTATGTACTTCCTTATAGCATTACTTGAAGATTGTGGCTATATGGCTCGTGCTTCGGTTGTCCTTGACCCTATTTTCAAAAGGGTAGGACTTTCAGGTAAGTCGATTATTCCGTTTGTAATCGGTACAGGCTGTGCAATCCCTGGTGTTATGGCTTGTCGTACAATTCGTGATGAGCGTGAACGCAGAGCAACAGCAATGTTAGCACCATTTATGCCATGTGGTGCAAAGCTTCCTGTTATTTCACTTTTTGCAGGTGCATTCTTCGGCGATGCATCATGGGTTGGCTCATTAATGTACTTTGCAGGTATTGTTATTATTCTTATCGGTGCACTTCTTATTAATAAGATTACAGGCAACAAGATTAAGAAGTCATTCTTCATTATTGAGCTTCCTGAATACAAGTTACCATCACTCAAACGTGCATTCCTTTCAATGTGTCAGCGTGGATGGTCATATATCGTTAAGGCTGCAACAATCATCCTTCTTTGTAATACTGCAGTTCAGATTATGCAGACATTCACATGGAGCTTTACAGTAGCTGAAACAGCAGATTCATCAATCCTTGCTTCTATTGCAGGTCCATTTGCTTATGTAATCGTTCCTGTTGTTGGTATTCTTTCTTGGCAGCTTGCAGCAGCTGCTGTTACAGGCTTTATTGCAAAGGAAAATGTTGTTGGTACATTGGCAGTGTGCTTTGCAATTACAAACTTTATTGATACAGAGGAGCTTGCTCTTACAGGCGGAGCTAATGAGGTTGCTGCAACAATGGGTCTTACAAAGGTAGCAGCACTTGCATATCTTATGTTCAACCTCTTTACACCTCCTTGCTTTGCTGCAATCGGTGCTATGCGTTCAGAAATGAAGAGTGCAAAGTGGTTCTGGGCAGGCATTGGTCTTCAGCTTGGTACAGGCTTCACAGTAGCTTATCTTGTATATCAGATTGGTACACTCGTTACAACAGGGAAGCTCGGTGTTGGCTTTGTAGGTGGTCTTATTGCAGTGCTTGTATTCGTTGCAATCCTTGTTGCGTTGTGCATCAATGGCGATAGAAGGGCTAAAAAGCTTCAGGCCGAAAAAGCAAAGAAAAGAGCATTGGCAAAGGCGAAATAACAGGTGAGTAGTATGGAAAATTTTATAATTATTGCAATCCTTGTTGTTATAATAGGTTGTGCCATAGCCTATATTGTAAAAGCAAAGAAAAAAGGCATAAAATGTATAGGTTGTCCGAATGCTGAAATGTGTTCAAGGGCACAAAAAGAAAACTGCAACGGCTGTTCTTGCAGTTGCAGTAATGAAAAGTAAATTATTAAAGGGAGTCTGCAGGAAAAACCTGTTGACTCCCTTTTGTTTTTATCTGATACCGTAATTTTCAATGATGTAGTCCATATCCTTATCACCACGACCTGAAAGGTTAATAAGAACTGAACCCTGTTCCATTCTCTGTGCAAGCTTCATACCGTAAGCTACAGCGTGTGAGCTTTCAATAGCAGGGATAATACCCTCAAGACGAGAAAGCTTGAAGAATGCATCAATTGTTTCTTCGTCGTCGATTACATCGTACTTAACTCTGCCAATTTCCTGTAAGAATGCGTGTTCAGGACCTGAAGAAGGATAGTCAAGACCACTTGCAACTGAATAAACAGGAGCAGGCTCACCATTTTCATCCTTAAGCATAATGCTGTTAAATCCGTGCATAATGCCCTCTGTACCGTACTTAAGGCTAGCAGCGTGGTCACCCATCTTAGGACCACGACCGAGAGGCTCAATACCATAAATATCAACAGGGTCATTAAGGAAGCCTGAGAAAAGACCTGCAGCGTTACTGCCACCACCAACACAAGCAACAACAGCGTTTGGAAGGTGACCTGTCATTTCAATAAACTGTTCTCTTGCTTCAACACCGATAACACTCTGGAAATCACGAACCATCATTGGGAATGGGTGAGGGCCTAAAACTGAACCGATACAATAAATACAATCATTGTATTCCTTACTGTAAGCGTCAAATGCAGCGTCAACAGCTTCTTTAAGAGTCTGAAGACCGTGAGTAACCTCAACAACATTTGCACCTAAAATCTTCATTCTTGCAACGTTTGGTGCCTGCTTCTTAATATCAACAGAGCCCATATAAATATCACATTCAAGACCGAAATATGCAGCTGCAGTAGCAAGAGCAACACCGTGCTGACCTGCACCTGTTTCTGC
>CAJGCX010000206.1 GCA_904501895.1 Clostridiaceae bacterium | reverse complement strand
TGAAAGGATGTTTTAAATGAAAATTACTTCAAAGATTACTTCTATCATTATGGCGTTGGTTCTTCTCTGCACAACGGTTACACCTGTATTTGCATCAACTGACAGTGAACCACAGACACGTGCTGAGTACGCAGAAATGGTTGAAAAAACAACTGGCACTAAGGCAATTACTACTGTTGAATTTTTCGCAACCTTTAACAAAGTCGGAGATTTCTTCAGACTCATGACAAACGACAGATTCCCAAGTGAAGAAAAGCTTGATATCACATTTGACAAATTCCTTACTGACGCTAACATGTACATTGTTAAGAACAGTGGCCTCGATGTTCAGATGATTTTTAAAAACTTCCCAACTTTAAACAATGTTTCAGCCCTTCTTGTTGATACATTTGAAATCGACACTGTTGAACTCAGAAAGCAGCTTTATGCAGCGAGTGACAGATTAAATGCAGAAGGTAATGGCTCATTAGCTCTTATTCTCCACCTTTTCGGTGCTTATATGAGCATTATCGAAAAAATTGAGGTTTATGCAGAGCCAACTGATGACCCTGTACTTTATCAGGTTGCAGTAAATGTACTTTATAAAGATGGTTTTAAGGAAAGATTCGGCACTGACATTTATATCAATACTGAGACAGGTGACTGCGTAGGTGCTGGTGGAAAAGGCATGCTTAATATCGGCTTTGATTTTAATTTCAGTGATATGGTAGTTTATGCTGTTGCTGACTGCTGGTTCAGACATTTAGGATTCGCAGTAATTTACGACGAGATTGCAAACCTTCTTCCTATCTATCGATACATTACACGCAGATACTACTTTGATTACAATGGACTTGAATGGTTAATTCAGGCTTGGAAGGGCAACTATGTTTTTGTCGTAAACGGTGCTGAGGTTGGTATTTACAACCGAGTTCCCGGTGAAGAGCTTGGTACATTCTACAACTGTTCAGAAAAAGAATACACCATGACACTTAAGGTTTCATGTGGTGATGAATTACTCGTTAACCTTGCTCCGACACAGCATTGGTGGATTAACGGTTTCAAGCTTAACGGCAAGGTTTATGAAGCTACAGACCTTGATGTTGAGTACACTATCGAAATGCCTGATATGGAAATGGTAAGAGCATTTGCAGAGGCTATTGAAAATGAAGAGCATCACGATACTGAATACTCAATAAACGGAACAACAATTACTGTTAGATGGTAAAAACATAATATATACTTGTAGGCAGGCTTTTCAGTCTGCCTTTTTTAATATTTTTATACATAATGCGTCATATCTGTCGTTTTCCTCTTGCTATTTGAAAATCACAATGTTATAATATCGTCTGTAAATTTATGAAAGGACCGTGTACTATGAATTTCTTAAAGAAAGTTACATCATTGATGTTGTCACTTGTAATTTTCTGCACTATGGTTACACCTGTTTTTGCAACGGAAAAATTACCTGAAACCCGTGCTGAATATGCTAAGATGATTGAAGATGAAACAGGCACTCCTGCAATCACAACTGCTGAGGTTGCTGCAAAAATGAAGGCTTGCTCTGACTTTTTCCGTCTTATGACAAACGGGAAATTTCCATCAGAGGAAAAATTGGATATTACATTCGACAAATTCTTAACTAACGCAAATCTTTATGTTGTTGAAAATTGCGGCGTTGATATGGAATCAATTCTCGAAAGTCTTCCTCCACTCAACGGTTTTGCTGAGCTTGCTGTCAATGCATTTGAAATTGACACCGTTGCATTCAGAGAAGCAATGTTCAAGGAATGTGACAAACACGACGAGAAAGGTACAGGCTTAGGTGTTATTTATTACTTTATCGGTTGCTATATGAGCATAATCGATAAAATTGAACTTTACACAGAGGCTACAGATGACCCTGCTATTTATGAAATCTGCTTTAATATGGTTTTCCGCGACGGAGCAAAGGAGCAAATCCGTACAGGAATGCTTGTAAATACTCAGACAGGTGAGCTTTATAATCACGACGGCAAGGGTATATTAGGTCTTGGCTTCAACTTCAACTTTGAGGATATGGTAATCTATACAGTTGTTGATGCATGGACAAGAGATTTTGGTTTTGCAGTTATTTATGATGTTATTGCAAATGCCGTTGGTATTTACGACTACGAAACACGCAGATATCACTTTGACTACGACGGACTGGAATGGATGATACAGGTTTGGAAGGGCACTTATTTCTATGTTACAAACGGTGCTGAAGTAGGCATTTATAATCGCGTTCCCGGTGAGGAAATGGGCACATTCTATAACTGTGCTACTGATGAGCAGATGATGGAAATGTCTATGAAGCTTTCGCATAATGGAAAAGAGCTTTTCAGTATGGAACCACAAAAACATTGGTGGCTTAC
>CAJGCX010000205.1 GCA_904501895.1 Clostridiaceae bacterium | reverse complement strand
TATCCCCGTAAACAAGGAGGTGCCTTTGAAATGGCAAAATGCGAATATTGTGGTAAAGACGTAGCTTTCGGTATTAAGGTTTCTCACTCACACAGACGTTCAAACAGAACATGGAAGCCAAACGTTAAGAGAGTTAAGGCAGTTGTTAACGGCTCTCCTAAGAGAGTTTATGCTTGCACACGTTGCCTTCGTTCAGGTAAGGTTGAAAGAGCAGTTTAATTCTAAAGCTAATTCAATGAAAATTAACGCACATCATCTGATGTGCGTTTTTTCTTTTTATTTTAATGATTCATTTATCACATCACAAATATCCTGTGGGAGTTTTTCTAAATCAGTAAAACGAACTTTTTCATAAAAGTAATAATAATCGTGATATAAATACCATTGACCATTTTTATCTTTTACAATATTGGAGCATGTAAGACGAATATCATCAAAGCCTTCAAAGCAAAATACTAATTCATAATCGACTAAATTTCCACGCTCATCTAACAAATCTTTTTTATCTTTTTCTATGGTATCGTCATTAAAGTTTTTTATTAAATCTTCAATATACGCTAACTGCTTTTCGCTGAATTTAAATTGCTTACCAGAATAAGTTACCACCTTTACAATCTTATCATCTTCATCAGGAAATTCACAATTTTTATTTATATAATATGCTCGTGTGTAATTGCCAAAATCTTCGTCAACAAGCTTCATTATAAAGTTTTTGTTATCACCCATCTGCCAATAAGTGCCTTCAGTAGCTTTGCCTGTTTCAGATATCATTCTTGTTGGCTCTGATACAACAATATATTCTCCATCATTATTATAATAACAGTTGTCTTTCTCGATATATAAACTATCCCATTCAAGTCTTATATAGTCACTTGAATTAAATTCAGCAAAATATTCTTGTGATACTATTTCAGTAGGCAAAGTCTTTATTTCTTCTTTGAAATCTTTTTCACCATCTACAAAACACAGTATCATCCAACCAATTATAGATAAAACAAATACAAGGAACAGCACCAAAAGGCTTATAAGCAATTTTTTAATTATAGTTTTTGCATCAATTTGATTTGCAGTATTAGGTATTTTCTCTTTAAATGTTACCTTTTTATATCTTCCATCTTCCGTTTTGACATTGAATTCGTGAATTTTGGTTTCACCATCAAATTTTCCACAAGAAACAATATGTAAAATCAATAATATGGCAAAAACTACAAATCCAATTATCTCCCAACCATTTTCACTAATAATAGCAAAAATAAAATCAGTTATACCACGCAAGATAATTATTGTTGTGCTTAAAATTCTCAACGAATTATGTTTATATGAAATATGGTGAAAAAATCCTGAAAAGAAAATCAATGCATACATTAAACCATTTAACAACGAACCAAAATCTTCCCAAGGTGCAAAACGGTTGCATAGTACTATATAACAAGAGCCTATCAAAAGAATGTGAAATAAAATATTTGATATCTTTTGTAAACCGGTTTTCTTCATAATATCTCCTCCATATTTTTTATTTCATAGTATCATAAATAAATTGTTTTTGCAAGGGTGATAAATTGGAGGTTAACAGGATACAGCCTCCCTTGTTAAAGGGAGGGGGACCGCTTGCGGTGGAGGGATTCATTATGCAACAACAGGAATCCCCTCGCCACTTCGTGGCCCTCTCCCCTTTAACAAGGGGCGCTTTTTTGTCCCCTTTGACATTATAACATCTCGATAAATTATAATTTGAAATAAAAAATCGGCGGGAGCAAGCCCCCGCCCTACAATATGATATTAAGTTTTAATGCTAAAATAATTACAAATTACGCATTCATAATTGCAAATTATTTACATCCGTGTTCGCCACATGTATGACCTGCACCGTGTTCGTGGTCGTGGTGGTCGCATTTTGCATCAGGGTTATAGTCAAGCTTACCAACAAGGAATGAGATTACTGCGCTGTTGCAGTCCCCTTTTACTCCACCGTACCATTTGATGCCCACTTCCTTAAGTGCATTCTGTGCACCGCCACCGATACCGCCACAGATAAGCACATCAACTCCATTGTCCTTCAAAAAGCCTGACAACGCACCGTGGCCACTACCGTTTGTATTTACAATCTGCATATTTACGATTTCATCATTCTGCACTTCATAGATTTTAAACTTTTCTGTGTGGCCGAAATGCTGAAACACCTGTTCATTTTCATAAGTTACTGCGATTTTCATAATGTCAACTCCTTTGGATTATACATTAATTATATACCCGAATTGGGAGAAATGCAATAACATTCCACCTCATCCGTCTTTTGCTTCGCAAAATCCACCTTCTCCTCAAGGAGAAGACAGAGAGATTCTTCGCATACGCTCAGAATGACAAACCACTCAGTCTTTTTTT
>CAJGCX010000204.1 GCA_904501895.1 Clostridiaceae bacterium | reverse complement strand
AGCCTTTGCATCTGCAATCTGCTCCTTAATCCACTCAAATAATTCGTCTGAAAAACCACTCTTGCCATTCAAGTTTGTATCATCATTAAGTGCAAAAAGTCTGTATCCGTCCTGCAACTGAATAATATATGACATACTCTGTCTGTGAACTGCAATAGCCTCATCAGGACCAAATTCCTTATACATATCGTAAAGGTCCTCACGCTTTGCAGCAGGAGTAGGCACTCTTTCATCACCAACATATTTGTGATGTGTTCCGTCACCCTTGTAGTCGTGAGTTGCAGTAAGAACGTATACTCTCTTACCCTTTGATTTAAGGTCACGGAGCATTTCAATAAATTCATTGTGTGAATCAAGGTCACCATTGCTTGTTGTATCACCTGAAAGAAGAACAATGTCAGTTCTCTGGTCCTTTGCAATCTGTGAAAATGCTGCCTCGAGCAAATCACGTGACTGGGCTAACAAAACACCACTTTTATTGTTGGCGATTTCGTAAGCCTCACCGGTTGTGCCAAGCTTTTTAGAATAATAGTGTGTATCTGTAATAACCGTTACTGTAAGTGGAGCTCTCATAAAATACCTCTTATCTTACCTTGTTTTCAACTTCTTCTTTAAGCATAGCAGCGAAATCGTCAAAGCTCATTGAACCAATGTCACCCTGACCACGCTTACTAACTGAAACTGAACCCTCTTCAACTTCCTTGTCACCAACGATAACCCAGTAAGGAAGCTTCTGAAGTCTTGCTTCACGGATTTTATAGCCTGTCTTTTCACTTCTGTCATCAACGGTAACTCTCATACCGAGCTTTTCAAGTTCCTTCTTGATTTCAAATGACTTGTCGTGATGTCTGTCAGCAATAGGAAGAATTCTTACCTGTTCAGGAGCAAGCCAGAGTGGGAATGCACCTGCATACTTTTCAATAAGAAGAGCAAGTGTACGTTCGTAGCAACCGATTGATGTTCTGTGGATAATATAAGGATTTTTCTTTGAACCATCCTTATCTGTGTATTCCATACCGAATTTTTCAGCAAGAAGCTGGTCAACCTGAATTGTAATAAGAGTATCTTCCTTGCCGAATACGTTCTTAATCTGGATGTCAAGCTTTGGACCGTAGAAAGCAGCTTCACCAACACCGATAGCGTATTTGATTCCAAGGTTGTCAAGGATTTTACCCATAATTCCCTGTGCTTCTTCCCACTGCTCAACAGTACCGATATACTTGTCTGTGTCAGCAGGGTCCCACTGTGAGAAACGATATGAAACGTCTTCGTAAAGACCAAGAGTCTTAAGCATATAAATAGCAAGCTCAAGACAGCCCTTGAATTCCTCTTCAAGCTGTTCAGGAGTACACATTAAGTGACCCTCTGAAATTGTGAACTGACGAACACGGATAAGACCGTGCATTTCACCTGATGCTTCGTTTCTGAAAAGAGTTGATGTTTCGTTATAACGAAGTGGTAAATCTCTGTATGAGCGAGGACGGTTAAGATAAGCCTGATACTGGAATGGACAAGTCATAGGACGGAGTGCAAAGATTTCTTCACCCTCTGCTTCAGCCTTGTCAGCATCACCAAGCACAAACATACCGTCACGATAGTGGTCCCAGTGTCCTGAAACCTTATAAAGGTCACTCTTTGCCATGAATGGAGTCTTTGTAAGGAGCCAACCACGCTTTTGCTCTTCATCTTCAACGAATCTCTGAAGGAGCTGAATGATTCTTGCACCCTTTGGAAGCATAATTGGAAGACCCTGACCGATAAGTTCATTTGTTGTGAATAATTCTAATTCACGACCTAACTTGTTGTGGTCACGCTTTCTTGCTTCTTCAAGCTGTGCCAAATGCTCATCAAGAGCAGCCTGCTTAGGGAATGCAGTAGCATAAATTCTCTGAAGCATCTTGTTCTTTTCGTTACCTCTCCAGTAAGCACCTGTACAAGCTGTGAGCTTAAATGCCTTAACTGCACCTGTTGACATAAGGTGAGGACCTGCACAAAGCTCTGTAAAATCACCCTGCTTGTAGAATGAAATTGGCTCACCCTTGTCAGCGTGCTCATTGATAAGCTCAACCTTATAGATTTCGCCCTTTTCTTCCATCATCTTGAGTGCTTCGTCAGGAGCTAATTCAAACTTTTCAAGAGGTAAATCAGCCTTAACGATTTTCTTCATTTCTGCTTCGATTTTCTCAAGGATTTCAGGAGTAAATGAAACCTCTGAATCAAAGTCATAGTAGAAGCCGTTGTCAACTGAAGGGCCAATAGCAAGCTTTGTATCAGGATAAAGATTCTTAACAGCCTGTGCCATAATGTGAGAAGCTGTATGCCAGAATGTCTTTTTACCCTCGATTTCATCAAATGTTACGATTTCAAGAGCACAGTCCTCATT
>CAJGCX010000203.1 GCA_904501895.1 Clostridiaceae bacterium | reverse complement strand
TCCGTTTACTATTCCGTTTTGTTTTTTCCATAAATGAGCGTGAGCATCTATTATCATAATGTTACTCCATCTTTAAAAATTGCAATTTCACGGTTGCCCTGAATTTCGTTTTTAGTAGGTTGTCCGTTTGCAACATTTTTAATTAATTCCAACAATTCCTGAGCCTTTGCTTTTTTATCAAATCCAAAGGCAGAATAGTCAATCCAATGGGATTTTTTGTTTGCAATATTATCATTTGATGCGATTTTGATTGTTGGCACAGCACCACCCAAAGGTGTACCACGACCTGTTGTAAACAGCACAAGATGACAACCAACCGCTGAAAGGTTTGTAATTGAAACAATGTCATTTCCCGGACCATTCAAGAGATTAAGTCCTGATTTTGTGAGAGTGTCACCATAGTCAAGGACATCAACAACAGGTGCTGAGCCGCCCTTTTGCACACAACCGAGGGATTTTTCCTCAAGAGTAGTGATTCCACCCTCTTTATTTCCCGGTGATGGATTTTCAGAAACAGGCTGACCGTGATTTTTGAAATATTGCTTGAAATCATTGATAAGCTTAACGCCCTTATCAAAAACCTCTTTATTTACGCATCTGTCAAAAAGGACAGTTTCTGCACCAAACATTTCAGGCACTTCAGTTAACACTGCAGTACCACCCATAGAGCAGATTTCATCGGTGATTAATCCACAGACAGCGTTTGCAGTTATGCCTGAAAAACCGTCAGACCCACCACATTTAAGACCGATTTTAAGCTTTGATACAGGCACTTCTTCACGAATATCCTTTGAAGCGATTTCCTTTAATTCGTTTATGAGTGCTATACCCTGCTCAAGCTCGTTTTCACAATCCTGAACAGATAAGAATTTAACTCGATTTTCATTCCAAGTGCCCAATACCTTTTGCATTTCAGGAATATTGTTGTTTTCACAGCCAAGGCCAAGCACGAGCACACCACCTGCATTGGGATGGTTAATAAGTCCACGGAGAATTAACTGTGTTGTTTTATTGTCGTCACCTAACTGACTACAGCCATAAGGATGTGAGAAATGAATTGCACCTGTTTTTTCGGAAAGTTGCTTTGCAATACTGTTTACGCAACCAACAGTTGGTACAATCCATATATCATTTCTGATACCAATGTCACCATTTTCACGAACAAAGGCTTCAATTGTAAAAGGCTCTTTTGGAGAAAGCTCATTAAAATCAGGCTTATATTCATAAGAGAGAATATCACCTAATTTTGTTTTCATATTATGAGAATGAACGCTATCCCCTGCTTTTATATCCTCGGTGGCATAGCCTATAGGATAACCGTATTTAATAACATCTGCACCTTTTTTGATATTACAGATTGCAATTTTGTGACCTGTCGTAAGGTTTACGCAGACATTATCCTTTTCGTTTATTGTGATACAATCCATTTCATTGCTTCCTTTGCACCAAGAGTGTCGATTTTATTGTAATATTCAGTAACTGACGGTAATAAATCTGAAAGGTCATTTCCCCATAATGAGGCATTTGCAAGAATGTCAGCAATACTGTCGTTTTTCATTGTTGCAACAACGCCTTCAGCATCGTCAGGAGTGTCGTTTTTATAGAAATAAATAAGGTTTGCAAGGGCTAAAGTAAGTCCCTTTGGTGCAACGCCATTCTTTTCCTTATATTCAAGGAGTGTAGGAAGCACACGGACAGAGAATTTGCTTACAGAATTGAGAGCAATTGAACACCATTTGTGAGCAATAAAAGGATTTCTGAAACGGTCAAATACTGCGTTTGCAAATGTAATACTCTCTTCATTTTCACCGATTGTTGGTAAAATCTCCTCTTTCATACACTTGTTAAGGAATGAGGATGCTACATCGTCACCCATTGCCTCACCTACTGTTTCGATACCTGAAAGAAGTGCACCTGCAACAAGTGAAGTATGAGCACCGTTTAAAATTCTCACCTTGATTTTCTTATATGGCTTTGCATCATCTGTCCAGACAACATTGAAGCCTGCCTTTTTAAGTGGGAATTCGTCTTCAAAATCACCTTCAATAACCCAGAGGTGGAAAATCTCTGCAGTATCAAGAAATTTGTCATCAGGATGCGTTTCCTTTGTTTCGTCATTTGGATAGCCTGTAACAATTCTGTCAACGAGAGTATTTACAAAGTGATTTTCATTTTCAAGCCATGCTATGAAATCTGCTTCAAGCTCCCAGAGCTCTGCATACTGGAGCACACATTTTTTAAGCTCTGAGCCATTGTTATCAATAAGCTCACAAGCAAGGATAATAAAGCCATTAAGACCATTTTTATATCTTCTGTAAAGAAGCTGTGTGAGTTTTCCCGGAAATGATAATGCCGGTTTATCATCGAAATTACAAGTGTCAACAAACTCAATACCCGCT
>CAJGCX010000202.1 GCA_904501895.1 Clostridiaceae bacterium | reverse complement strand
GGGAAAGCCTGTATTTAAACTCTCTTTTTCATTAACCCATGTTTATTACAGTAAATGTACAAATATCCCCTGCCTCTGAATTGCATACGAGTTTCTGCATTGCCCTCAGGGTAAAATTTTACAAACTGCACTCTATCAGTTGTTAAATATGCAATAAACGAGATATAGTGGTCTTTACTCATAGAATGACTTATAGTTATAAAATGCTCATCCTCTACTCTTTCAATAGTTATTTCGTGATTATCATCAATATCTTCTGTCTCAAGTGGTGGGAGCGTAATTCCACAACAACTTATAAGAGTGTCACCCGTAGTTCGTATAATATTTCCACACAAAGGGCAAACATAAAATCTGGAGAGTAAAATATTTGAAGAGATATTTTTATTTATAATAGTATCTCCCGACATCAATTCCATCACCGAAACACCAAGGGCTTTTGCCAAAGGCTCAATCAACGTTATATCGGGCAAACCCTTTGCTGTTTCCCATTTTGAAATCGCTTTACCGCTGACGCCAAGTACATCTGCCAACTGTGTTTGTGTTATCCCCTTTTTTTCACGCAAGGTTTTGATAGTTGCTCCCGTTATATATGTATCCATATAAGTCACCTCACAAACAATTATACTGCCTTGTCATCCATACTGCAACCTACTCTGCGTAGACATAGAAATCCCCACCGAAAATCGGTGGGGATTCGTTTAATTATTTACTTATTCCGAAAAATTCAGTTAAGAATTAGTCCTTCAAGCTTTCTGTCCAGCAGTTAGCGAAGTTGGGAAATTGTCATTTATTCGACAATTTGGGATTTATCGATTACCCACCTCTTCTTCAATCACTTTTAAGGCAGGCTTAACGCCAACAAAATTTGTAAAAGAATAAGTGGAACCGTTATATTCAAATTTCAATACCTGACTGAAGATTCCTGCCCGAATCTTCAAATTTTCAATTTTCTTCAAATCCACTTCATACAACAATTCTCCAATATTGCTTTTCATATCTACATCAAACAGATTCAGTTTATTTCCATTTACACAAAGAGCCACAATACCGTATTCACCTTTGGGTAATTCAGTGGCCGTTGCACAGAAACCAGCACCGCGATTGTCACAGTAGCCGTCCGCAATCAATTTGTCTTGAAATTTTGCCATTTGTAACCCCCCGTTAATTAAATTCAAGTTTGTCAAATTGATTATACCACTTTTTCCCTTTCTGTTCAACACATAAAAAAACCTCCCGATTTCTCGGACGGATAATTTTCATTTGGGTTAAACCTGAGTTTTCCCCTTAGTCTTTAATTGCTGCCTGGGTGGCGGTTAGCAAAGTGGGGAAATTACATATCAAAAAGTAAAAGCTCTATTTCTTTATCAAAATTAGTCTTTTTAACCCATTCATCTGCATTTAAAAGTTCGCGCACATCTAAACACTCTAATGCATATGCTTTAATGAACAGAAGTTGATGTAAATCAAACGTGTCATACTCAGTTGAGTATCTATAGCCATAAATACCATATTGTTTTAAAACATCTGTACAAGCTTTTGCAATCGCATAGCAAAAATCCTTTTCATCAACACAATATTCATTATAAGTTTTACCATAATCAGTTGTTGTTCTCAAATAAATATTTTTTGATTTTTCACCGTCATAATATTTTTTCATCTCAATAGTGAGAATTTCTCCTTCGTTATCCCAATCAACTGTTGTTGTAGTTACTATCTATTAATTCGTAAATTCTAAAAATCAAATTACAACATTTATTAATTTGTAGCCTTAAAGATTCTATATTATCAATATTGCAAGAATTGAAAACAAGCGCAAATTCATCAGCCAACTTAAATATTTCTGAACAATTTTTATATAAAGTAACTTGAGCTTTAGCGTTAAACCCAAACACAGAATCACGCAGTCAAAAAGCAGTCAAAAATAAAGAAAACCCTTGATATACAAGGGTTTTCGGGGTTTTGGTATTATTCCCAATCGATAATTCCGCCAAATTCTTTTACGTTTGTATAGCCCAAATCTACAAGAGTTTCTGCGGCAATTTTACTACGCCTACCACTACGGCAATAAACTAAAATTAATTGATCTTTACGTGGCAATTCATTTTCTGCTCGGTTACCGATTTCATATTCGGGTATAAGTATTGCACCCTCAATGTGACCCTCGTCAAACTCCTCGGTAGTACGGGCATCTATAATAATATAATCACCTTCAGTATCCATAAGCATTTTTGCCTCGGCACCTGTGATTTGTTCATAACCTAAACTTTGATTCATAGTTACAGCTTCACTTTCTGTTGTGGTAATTATTTCTGTGGTTGTTTTATCACCTTGCCCACCACAACCAACCAAAAAAGCAAGGCAAAGCACCATAATAAATAAAATAAAGCTTTTCATATTAAACACCATATAAAATATGCAGATTACGG
>CAJGCX010000201.1 GCA_904501895.1 Clostridiaceae bacterium | reverse complement strand
TTGTATTCTAAAACTGACCGAAATATCGGAAAAGAGTCTTGTATAAATTGTTTACAGAAGGGATATAATTTATTGCTATTCCCTGAGGGTGCATGGAATATAACCGAAAGCACTCCTGTAATGCATTTGTATTCAGGTGTTTCAGAAATCGCAATACGAGCAGAGGTTGATGTAGTTCCGATTGCTATCGAGCAATATGGACAACATTTTATAGTGAACATAGGTGAGAATATCGATTTATCCGGTTTTGATGTAACTCAAAAGGATGAAGCAAAAGAGGTCGTTCGTCAGAAAATGGCTGAATTAAAATGGGATATCTGGTGTTTACAGGGAAATGGAAAAAGAGATGACGTACCTGCCGATTACAGAGAAAACTACTTGAAAAATATGGAAGAGCAAATGCAGGGAATTCTCTTTATTGAAGATGTTGATGACCAAAGATTCCATACAAAATTCGAACGTGAAACCGAAAAGATAGCAAAAGACCTCGAAAATGTAACGCCAAACAGCAAAACAGCATTTTTATATAATAAACGACTTAGGACTTTCTAAATTAAGGACCTCATCCCGAGGTCCTTTAATTATGCGGTTTTTCGATAAATTATAATTCATTTTTAATATTGTTTTTTTTACAAAAGCATTGTATAATTACCTTAATAGGGGAGGTTTTATTTATGAAAAAAATTATTTCACTTATTCTTTGCTTGACACTTTGTGTAAGCCCTGTACTTTCACTTACTGCTTTTGCTGCAGAGGTTGACGATTATGTAATCGTTTCACCTTACAGTGATGTTATCTGGGAAGGCAAGAATGCTTGGGGAGCATATAAGGGCTCACTTCATTCTCATTCAACTTATAGCGATGCAAGTGTTGACCTTGCAACAATGGTTAAGGAATATTACAATCAGGATTACGATTTCCTTGCAAATTCCGACCACGGTGTAACAGGTGTTGAATGG
Organism: Clostridiaceae bacterium; assembly: GCA_904501895.1. Classification (GTDB taxonomy): domain Bacteria; phylum Bacillota; class Clostridia; order Oscillospirales; family Acutalibacteraceae; genus Fimenecus. Next base: position 1,476 of record CAJGCX010000201.1, on the reverse strand, counting down.
AATAGAGCTCAGCCTTGGCTTCCACTTTATTCTTATCAGCCACTTATCGGCTGTAAGGTTGCACATCTTACAGATGAAGAGTTTGAGGGCATTACAACAGGTACATATCCACTTTATGACGGTACAGTCAGAGGTGAAAAAATGACTTGTGTTGTTGGTGCAAACGAGCTTAATAACCTTACACTTACAAAGGCTCACGTTAACGCTTTCTTCTTACCTGAGGGTGTTGGTAACGGTTACGGTGGCTTTGAAAACGGTTATGAGGATGCAATTGCATTCACAGACAAATGTGGTGCTTTTTCTATCATCAACCATCCTGGTGACTGGTTGGAGAGCAATGATGATGTTGCTATTGTAAGTGACTATGAAAACATCAAATATTTTGGTGATATCCTTCTTAAATACGATTCTTGTCTTGGTATGGAAGTGTTTAACGAAACAAACAGCGTTACTCCATATGACAGAATTTTATGGGATAATCTTCTTATGTACACATTACCTTACGGTAAAAATGTAATCGGCTTCAGTAATACTGACGCTCACACAATTGAAAATATCGACAGCTCATTTAACATCTATATGATGGAAGAAAATACTGTTGAAAATATTAAGGAAACAATGCAGACAGGTGCTTCCTTTATGGTTACAAGAGAGCTTCCTTGTGGCAATGACATTATCGGACCTGCAGAAGGCTTTGATGTTAAAAATACAGATATTCCATATCCTGTATTCACAAAGGTAGCTGTTGACGGACACAAGATTACAGTTAACGCCCAGGATGCTCACACAGTTCAGTTTATCGCAAATGGTGAAGTGATTTACAAGGGCTCAATAAAATCAGGTACAGCAACTATTAACCTTGATAAAATCGAGGGTGCAGAGGACTTCCAGTATGTAAGAGCTGAGGTTTTCGGTGACGGTGGTATCTGCCTTACTCAGGCACTTGTTATTGAGGATGAACCAACTGAAGAATTCAAGGAAGATACAGGCATTTTAGCTTGTCTTAAGAAAATCGGATTTATCCTTAAGAGCACAAGACTCTGGACAATTATTGTTGAGATTTACAGAATGTTCTGATAAGATAGTTTTTATAATAGCGAGGTCACGTGACTTCGCTATTATTTTTTGCCAAAAAACCTAAGATTTTTTAAAAATATACAGTTTACATTTTCTATATTATATAGTATAATATTTTCGATTATACACACGGGAAAGAAAAGGTGGAAATATAATGAAAGACAACAAAAAATCATTGACAAAGCTTGGTTTTGCATTAGGTGTTCCTGCAACATTTGCTGTTGCTGCCGGAACAGCATACAAGCTTATCCGTTACGGTAAGAAAAATGCTAAGGACATTGTGCCTGTTGCAACTGCTACTGAAAGAGATTTATCTGATGTTCACTTTACTGCACACAGAGGTCTTTCCTCAATTGTTCCTGAAAATACATTGGCAGCATTCCGTGAGGCTGCAAAATA
>CAJGCX010000200.1 GCA_904501895.1 Clostridiaceae bacterium | reverse complement strand
TAATCAAGGAAGCCTTTGTAGTGACGCATCATCATCTGGCTTTCGAGCTGCTTCTGTGTTTCAAGAGCAACACCAACCATAATGATAATTGATGTACCACCAACTGCAAGGTTCATGCCATTTTCTGTGAAAAGGCCTGCAATCTGTGAGTAAACGATTGGGAACATTGCAACGACGCTAAGAAGAAGTGCGCCGATGAGAGTCATTCTGCTAAGAATGTTCTGAATGTAAGTTGAAGTTGGCTTACCAGGACGGATACCTGGGATTGAACCACTGTTCTTACGAAGATTTTCTGCCATTTCTATTGGATTATACTGAATTGAAGCATAGAAATAAGCGAAGAAAATGATGAAGATGAAATAAAGTGTTCCGTAGAATGGGTGAGTCTGACCAAGCCAAACTTCACTGAGCTTCTGCCAGAATGAACCTTCTTCACCTGGTGCAAACATAGCAATTGTTGGGAGAATTGAAAGAATTGAGCTTGCGAAGATAACTGGGAGAACACCGCACATATTAACCTTGATTGGCATATGTGTGCTCTGTCCGCCGTACATCTTACGACCAACAACACGCTTAGCGTACTGAACTGGAATCTTTCTTTCACCGTTGTCCATCCAAACGATGAAGAAAATCATACCAACAAGAGCAATTGCTGCGATTGGAACGAAAACGTAGTAAACGCCGCCTCGGTCCATATACTGATAAAGGTTTGCGATAGTAGTTGGCATACGAGCTACGATACCTGCGAAGAGAATCATAGAAATACCATTACCGATACCCTTTTCGTTAATCAATTCACCAAGCCACATTACAAGAGCTGTACCTGCTGTATAGCAAAGGATAACAACTACTGCCTGGAATACTGCTGCGAAACCTGTAAATGCTTTACCATTTGCATCTGTCATCAACATATCCTGTGAACGGATGAAGAAGAAGTATGCAATTGACTGCATAAGGCCGAGACCGATTGATGAATAACGAGTGATTTTATTCATCTTCTTTCTGCCTTCTTCGCCTTCCTTAGAAAGATTCTGAAGGTAAGGAATTGCGACAGCAAGAAGCTGAATAATAATTGAAGCGTTGATATAAGGTGTAATTGAGAGAGCAAACAATGTACCATAGTTAAATGCATTACCTGTCATCATTGAAAGGTATGTCATAAATGTACCTGCAGCCTCTTCACCGAAAAGTCCGTCACCTCTCATTGCGATGTCAACGAAAGGTACTGGAAGTGCTGAACCGATTCTGTAAATAAGAATGATAAGTCCTGTGAAAAGGAGCTTTTTACGGAGGTCAACAATTTTCCAAGCATTCGCAAATGTACGGAGCATTTATATCACCTCAGCCTTTCCGCCTGCTGCCTCAATCTTCTGCTTTGCAGCATCAGAATAAGCGTTAACCTGAACAGTAAGCTTTTTGCTGAGTTCGCCATTACCTAAAACTTTAACTCCATCAAGAGCTTTCTTTACAAGGCCTGCGTTAACAAGTGCCTCGATAGTTACTGTTGCGCCATCCTCAAATGCATTGAGTGCTGAAACGTTAACAGTTGCGATTTCCTTAGCGAAGATATTGTTGAAACCACGCTTTGGAAGTCTTCTCTGTAAAGGCATCTGGCCACCTTCGAAGCCGACCTGCATACCTCTACCTGCACGGGCTTTTTGACCCTTGTGACCCTTACCAGCTGTTTTACCCTGACCTGAAGCAGCACCACGACCGATACGCTTAACGTCCTTCTTTGAACCAGCTGCTGGTGAAAGTTCGTGCAATTTCATTTACCTGCACCTCCTTAAGCCTTTGTAACCTCTACAAGATGTGAAATTTTCTTAATCTTACCCTGTGTCTGAGGATTATCAGGCTGTTCTGATACATCCCCAATTTTGCGGAGACCAAGTGCATAAGCGGTGGCAATTTGGTCTTTTTTGCTTCCGATAAGACTCTTTACGAGTTTAACCTGAATTTTTTCCATATTATCCACCTTCCTTATTCAAGAATCTCTTTAACTGACTTGCCACGGATAGCAGCAACTTCTTCTGCGTTACGGAGCTTTGAAAGTCCGTCAACAGTTGCTCTAACTACGTTGCAAGGATTGTTTGAACGAAGTGCCTTTGAACGGATGTCCTTGATACCTACTGCTTCAACAACAGCACGAACAGGGCCACCAGCGATAACACCAGTACCAGGTGCAGCAGGCTTCATAAGAACTACACCTGCGCCAAATTTACCTGTAATTTCATGTGGGATTGTTGTGCCCTTAAGAGCAACCTTGATAAGGTTCTTCTTAGCAGCTTCAATACCCTTACGGATAGCGTCTGGAACTTCGCCTGATTTACCAAGACCGAAACCAACGATACCGTTACCGTCACCTACAACTACCAAAGCGGAGAATTTCATTACACGGCCGCCCTTAACTGTTTTAGAAACACGGTTGATAGCAACTACT
>CAJGCX010000199.1 GCA_904501895.1 Clostridiaceae bacterium | reverse complement strand
ATGGGTTTTATTGGCGCAGAAGGAGAGACTCGAACTCTCGCACCGGTTTCCCGGCCTACGCCCTTAGCAGGGGCGCCTCGTCACCAACTTGAGTACTTCTGCAAGTGTAACGGATTTAACCATTATTAAATTAAAAGCGGGCTGTAAATAACTTACAACCCGCATCTGGCGGAGAGAGTGGGATTCGAACCCACGGTACGTTGCCGTACGACGGTTTTCAAGACCGTTCCGTTATAACCACTTCGGTATCTCTCCGTATTGGGCTTGATTATAATATCATAAAAGAATCATATTGTCAAGAACTTTTTTAGAAAAATTTTGAGGACTTGCAAAATTTATTTAATATGAAGCATATATTCCCTTGAGGTGTTATTATGCTACTGTCATTACTACAAAGTCTTTCCACAAATATTCTCTATTTTATGCTTCATTTATCCTCGGTAAATTCCTTTCCGAAACCCTTGAGTGCAAAGGAGGAATATGATGAGCTGATAAAATTTCACACCCTTGGTGATATTAACGCACGAAATCGACTTGTTAATCACAATATGCGACTTGTGGCACATATTATCAAGAAATATTATTCAAATCATTCTGACCAGGAGGATATTATTTCAATCGGTACAATCGGACTTATAAAAGCCATAAACACATTTGATTACACAAAGGGTACACGACTTGCAACTTATGCTTCACGGTGCATTGAAAATGAAATTCTCATGCATTTCCGTACAAGGAAAAAGAATGCGCAGGAGATTTCTATGGATGAGCCTATCGACACAGACAGCGAGGGTAATCCCCTTACCTTTTCAGATATTATTTTCAGTAATGAATCCGTTTTTGATGATGTTGAATTAAAAATCCAATCGGAAAAGCTGTATAAATATCTTGATAAAATTGAGGATACAAGGAAAAAGCAGATTTTGATTATGCGATACGGTCTTTATGACACAGAGGCTCTGACACAAAGGGAAATTGCTAAAAAGCTTGGAATTTCACGCTCCTACGTTTCACGAATTGAAACAAAGGCATTAGAGGAATTGCGTGAATATTTTGAAGTGGATTAAAAATACCCATTGGAATTAACCAATGGGTAAAAGCTTACTATTCAACCATATTTTTGATTTTTTCAGGTGTTGGAATATCAGCAAAGCCATAGAATTTTCTTGCATTTTCACCGAGAAAAAGCTTTTTGTTTTCTTCACTGATTCCCTTTGATTTCACAATAAAATCATAGCTCATTTTATATGTGATTGCAGTCATTGTACGAGGATAGTCACTACCCCACATTAATTTTTCAAAGCCTACAAGGCTTGCTGCTTCATTTATTGCATCAACTGCGGATGGGAACGGGTAAAACTCATCATTGAAAAGCCATGTGATTCCACCACTTTCAATAAAAACATTCTCATTTTTTGCAAGCTTGATTTGTTCAAGCCAGCCTTCCCTTGTAACCATACCAAAATGACCGATTGCAATTCGCAAATCCGGAAACATTTCAATAATTTTCTGCATCATTTCTGTCTGCTCATCACCGTCAGCCAAGTCAATAGAAATAAACATTCCATTTTTATTTGCAACCTTAAACGGTTCAAGGTGGTTGAGAAGATTTTTATCAGCTAAACGTCCTGCACAGATTTTAATACCATCAAAGCCACTCAAATACCCTAGTGGTTTTTCCTCATACAAAGCGCAGATTTTAATTCTGTCACTTTTACAGGTAAGGAGATATTCGTCCTGATTTCCGTCAATATATTCCTGAGTGATTACTGCTCCTGAAACACAAGCGTAATCCATATTTGCAAGAAATCTTTCCGCAGAATTGAAGCCGTCTGTCATATATGGTGGCATCATCTGTTTGATTTCACCACCAAAGTCACTTCTGCCTCTGCCGACGTCAAACACAGGCTTTCCGTTTACTATTCCGTTTTGTTTTTTCCATAAATGAGCGTGAGCATCTATTATCATAATGTTACTCCATCTTTAAAAATTGCAATTTCACGGTTGCCCTGAATTTCGTTTTTAGTAGGCTGTCCGTTTGCAACATTTTTAATTAATTCCAACAATTCCTGAGCCTTTGCTTTTTTATCAAAGCCGAAAGCAGAATAGTCAATCCAATGGGATTTTTTGTTTGCAATATTATCATTTGATGCAATTTTGATTGTTGGCACAGCACCACCCAAAGGTGTACCACGTCCTGTTGTAAACAGCACAAGATGACAACCAACCGCTGAAAGGTTTGTAATTGAAACAATGTCATTTCCCGGACCATTCAAGAGATTAAGTCCTGATTTTGTAAGAGTGTCACCGTAGTCAAGAACATCAACAACAGGTGCTGAACCACCCTTTTGCACACAACCGAGGGATTTTTCCTCAAGAGTAGTGATTCCACCCTCTTTATTTCCCGGTGATGGATTTTCAGAAACAGGCTGACCGTGATTTTT
>CAJGCX010000198.1 GCA_904501895.1 Clostridiaceae bacterium | reverse complement strand
TCTTGAAAAAGAGAGTATGGAAAAGGCAAGAGAAATTATCAACGAAAAGCTTGGTACTTGCGACATTCTTCTCAATGGTGCAGGTGGTAACAATCCAAAGGGCACAACAACAAAGGAAACTCTTGAAAAAATCGATTTAATCGAGAAAAATGATGATATAAAGACATTCTTTGACCTTGATGCAAACGGTATTTCATTTGTATTTAACCTTAATTTCCTTGGAACACTTATTCCAACACAGGTTTTTGCACGTGATATGGCTGAAAAGGAAAACACATGTATCGTTATGGTAACATCAATGAATGCTTATCGTCCACTTACAAAAATCCCTGCTTACTCAGCAGCAAAGGCAGCAGTTAAGAATTTCACAGAATTTATGGCTGTTCATTTCGCAGACGTTGGTATCCGTGTAAACGCTATTGCACCGGGCTTCTTCTCAACAAATCAGAATAAATCACTCCTCTGGAATGAAGATGGCACACCAACCGCAAGAACAAATAAGATTCTTAACGCAACACCAATGAAGAGATTCGGTGAGTCAGAAGAGCTTACAGGTGCACTTCTTTTCCTTTGTGATGAAGCATATTCAAGCTTTATTACAGGTACAAGTATTTGTGTAGATGGTGGCTTCTCAGCTTACTCAGGCGTTTAATTTGTGGCTATTTTCAATTAACTTGGAGGTATAAATATGAACTTAAATCTCAGAAAAAAAGAAGATTGTATGTTTGATATGATTTCACTTGGTGAAATTATGCTTCGTCTTGACCCAGGTGAGGGCAGAATTAAGACTGCTCGTAATTTCCGTGCTTGGGAAGGTGGCGGTGAATATAACGTTGCTCGTGGACTCCGTCGTTGCTTTGGTATGAAAACTGCAGTTGTAACTGCGTTTGCTGATAACGAGGTTGGTCGTCTTCTTGAGGATTTCATTCTTCAGGGTGGTGTTGATACTTCTCTTATTAAGTGGGTTAAGTATGACGGTATCGGCAGAACAGTAAGAAATGGTCTTAACTTCACAGAACGTGGATACGGTATCCGTGGTGCTGTTGGTGTTTCTGACCGTGGTAATACAGCAATTTCACAGCTTAAGGCAGGGGACATCGATTGGGATTACATTTTCGGTACTCTCGGTGTTCGTTGGCTTCATACAGGTGGTATCTTCGCAGCACTTTCAGAATCAACTGCTGAAGTTGCTATTGAAGCAGTAAAAACTGCAAAGAAATATGGTACAATCGTTTCTTATGACCTTAACTACCGTCCATCTCTTTGGAATGATATCGGTGGTAAAGCAAAGGCACAGGAGGTTAATAAGGAAATCGCAAAATATATCGACGTTATGATTGGTAACGAAGAAGACTTCACAGCTTGTCTTGGCTTCGAAATCGAAGGTAACGACGAAAACCTCAAGGAGCTTAACATCGAAGGCTACTATAAGATGCTTGAAGAGGTTGTTAAGGTTTATCCTAACTTTAAGGTTATCGCAACAACTCTCCGTACAGTTAAAACTGCAACAGTAAATGACTGGTCAGCAATCTGCTATGCAGACGGTAAGGTGCATAAGGGACTTGAGCTTCCTGGTCTTGAAATTCTTGACCGTGTTGGTGGTGGCGACTCATTCGCATCAGGTCTTATCTATGGTCTTATGACTACAGAGGATGCTCAGACTGCAGTTAACTACGGTGTTGCTCACGGTGCACTTGCAATGACAACTCCTGGTGATACATCAATGGCATCACTTAAGGAAGTTGAAAATATTGTCGGCGGTGCAGGCGCAAGAGTGCAGAGATAGTTTCTTTTTCCGCAATACTTCGTGGCTTTCGGCTCGCGGTATAGAACATACAGCTTCGCCTCTGCCACATTGTCTTGCGAAAAAATAAATCTATCTCAAAATAAGAAAACAAACTTATAGAAATATATTCTTATTGGAGATGTAATTATGGATAAAGAAAAAATTATTACCCGAATTCAGGACTGTGGTATCGTAGCTGTTGTCCGTGCAGAAACAGTTGACCAGGCTATCAGAATCACTGATGCTTGTATTGAAGGTGGCGTTGCTGCTATCGAGCTTACATTCACAGTTCCACATGCTGACAAGGTTATTGAAGAGCTTGCAAAGAGATACACACCAGAAGAAATCATTCTTGGTGCAGGTACTGTTCTTGATGCAGCAACAGCAAGAATTGCTATGCTTTCAGGTGCAGAATATATCGTAAGCCCTGCTCTCGATATTGAAACACTTAAGCTTTGTAACCGTTACAGAGTTCCAATGATGCCTGGTATTATGACAGTTCGTGAAGGACTTCTTGCTATGGAAAATGGTGCAGATATTCTCAAGGTTTTCCCTGCTGACCTTTTTGGACCAAAGATTATCAAGGATATCAAGGGACCAATTCCTTATGCTAAGATGATGCCAACAGGTGGCGTTGATGCTGACAATGTTGGTGAATGGATTAAAGCAGGTGCTGTTGCAGTT
>CAJGCX010000197.1 GCA_904501895.1 Clostridiaceae bacterium | reverse complement strand
AATCTGCGATATGGCAGGGGAGGATACAGTAGTTGTAACTGACGTTGGTCAGCATCAGATGTGGGCTGCACAGTATGTTCACCATATTAACCCAAGAGGCTTCCTTACAAGTGGTGGTCTTGGTACAATGGGTTACGGTTATGGTGCTGCTATCGGTGCTGCAGCTGCATTAGGTGACACAAAGAGAGTTATCCATATAACAGGTGACGGCTCATTCCATATGAATCTTAACGAGGCTTGTACAGCAGTAAGCTACAAACTTCCTGTTATTACAGTTATTATGAACAATACAGTTCTCGGTATGGTTCGTCAGTGGCAGCGTTGCTTCTATGGTAAGCGCTTTTCACAGACTGACCCACATCGTAAGACTGACTTTGTAAAGCTTGCAGAGGCTTTTGGTGCAAAGGGTTACTATGCAGCAACTATCGCACAGTTCAAGGATGCATTCGCAGAAGCACTCAAAGAAAATGGTCCTGTATGGATTGAATGTCCAATCGATAAGGATGAAAGAGTTCTTCCAATGATTCCTGCAGGCAAAACAGTTAACGACATTATGATGGGTGACTGTGCTACTTGTCCAATGGACTGCGAAAACAAAAAGAAATAAAAACCAAATAATATATGGTATGGCGGGGTCTTGACCCCGCCGTTGTCATTTAATCATTCAAATTATAATTTGTAGGGATGTTTTTATACCCCCTCAAGTTTGTTGAGATGTTTGTCATTCTGAGCATTAGCGAAGAATCTCATCACTCACAAAACAAAACTTAATATTGAATAATTGTAAAATATGTGGTAAACTAAAATTGCCAAACAAAATTTCATAATATTTGTGTCACCTATGGGCAAAGTATTTTTATCTTTTTTAGGTAAAAATGCAGATGCTCTATTTTGCATACTTTGCTTAGGTGAGAATGTGAAATTTTGTTTGGCGACAGTTGGAGCTATGTGTTTTTCTTGCGTTAGCTTCGGCTGACGCATTTTTTATTTTATGAACAAGTGAGGAGTGAGCTAATTTTGAAATTTGGTATGAGAAAACCGAGTTTAAAGAAATCAATAAAAGCTCGTACAACAGGAAAAATAAAAAGAAAAGTAAAAAAATCTGTAAATCCATTATATGGTAGGAAAGGTATCGGTTTTGTAAAAAATCCCAAGCAATCAGTGAAAAATAAAATTTATCATAAGACAACTTTTAGTATTTTTGATTTATTTAAATGATTTTTGTCACAAAATGTATTTAAATTTCGATTTATAATATGAACAAATATTAATGAGGTGTTTAAAATGAAAGTTATTTCAAAAATTATTCAGTGGTTATGTGCTATTTTCCTTGTTATAATGGCTTTAGCGACAGGTTCGGTAGCATCAGGCATTATTATTTTTATTGCAGCGTTCCTTATGGCTCCAATAAAACCTATAAGACATTTCTTATTGAAATTTAAAATTAAGAGTTTTATTGTAATTGTTTTATCAATCGTATTATTCTTTGTCGGAATAGCTGTTTCACCGAGTACAAATACTTCGAGTGATGCTGATGTTGAAGATAATCTTGTAATGGAGAATAGCACTACATCAAATATTAACGAAAATGTTGTTGAATCAACTAAAGAATCAATGACGGAATTAACTACAGAAGAAACTGAATCTGTTATTGAAACAACAAAAGAAGATTTAACAGAAAAAGAGACAACAGAAATAACAACATCAGAGAGCCCAACAAATAATATCGAAACGACAACTCAAAAAGAGGGTACAACAAAACCAAAAGAGGAAACAACCCAAAGAACTGAAACCACTACAAAAAGAGTTACAACAACAGTTGACCCTGACTCACAAGTAACTGTTTATGTTACTAAATCAGGAGAAAAATATCATTATGAAAATCCATGTGGTAATGGTACATATTATCCATCAACTTTAGCCGATGCAAAAGCTCGTGGTTTAACTCCATGTGATAAGTGTGTATTACATTAAAAAAAAGAGTACGGAATTTTCGTTCCGTACTCTTAATCTTTTTATGTAACAAATTAGTTGTTGATGAACTTATCTTCTTCGTTATTCCAGCTGTAAAGCTTTCTAACTTCTTCACCAACCTGTTCTGCTGGATGTTCAGCAGCAAGCTTTCTCATAGCCTTGAAGTGTACCTGACGACCTGCGTTTGACATATCGAGAAGGAATTCCTTAGCGAATGAACCATCCTGAATGTCTGAAAGAACCTTCTTCATAGCCTTCTTTGTTTCGTCAGTAATGATTTTTGGACCTGTGATGTAGTCACCGTATTCAGCAGTGTTAGAAATTGAATATCTCATACCTGCAAAACCACTCTGGTAAATAAGGTCAACGATAAGCTTCATTTCGTGGATACATTCAAAGTAAGCGTTTCTTGGGTCATAACCAGCTTCGCAAAGTGTTGCGAAACCTGCCTGCATAAGAGCGCAAACACCGCCGCAAAGAACAGCCTGTTCACCGAAAAGGTCTGTTTCTGTTTCTGTTCTGAAGTCTGTT
>CAJGCX010000196.1 GCA_904501895.1 Clostridiaceae bacterium | reverse complement strand
TATGGCAGGATTTACCATTGCTAACAAGCCTGAATTGTTAGCCAATATTCCACTTTCTGCAACAGGTGTTGCCTGTGCAACCTTTGCAGGTCAGAATTACGGTGCAGGCAGACTTGACAGAGTTCGTGAAGGAGCAAAAAGCGCAATTCTTTTTGCAGGCAGTATGTCTGTTGTTATGTCAGTTATTCTCTATTTGTTTGGTGGTAAAATTGCACAGATTTTCGTCGACGAAGCAAACATAGAAACTATACATGCGGCACATACTTATTTAAAAGTGATTGCAGTTTTCTATTTTGCACTTGCTGTGTTATTTGTTTTCAGAAACATTTTGCAGGGCATAGGTAAAAGCTATGTTTCCATGATTGCCGGTGTGTCGGAGCTTGTCGGACGTGTAGTTGCAGCGTTGTTTCTTTCAAAGGTATTCGGTTTTTTTGGTGTGTGTCTTGCATCACCGTTTGCGTGGATGTTTGCCGATATTCCTTTGTTGTTAATTTATTATTTCAAGGTTGTGAAGAGAAAGGATAAATAATGTTAAAGAAAATAATCGCAATTCTTCTTGTTTTATCAATAGTAATTACTTTATCAGCTTGTGGTGGACATAATGAGATTGAGGAAACTACAACAGAAACAACAACTCAGGTGCCTACAGTTTCTGTAACAATTCCTGAAGGCTATACCCTTGTCCGTATTTCATGGCTTCTTGAAGAAAAGGGTCTTTGCACATCAGAGGAGTTCGTTGAGGCTTGTCAGACATATTTCAATTGGCTTGATTTAACACAATATCCTTTTCTTGAGGATTTACAAAATAATGAAAATGTATGTTTCTATCTTGAGGGATATTTCTTTCCGTTGACTTACGATATTCCTGAAAACGCAAGCGTTTATGATATTATTAAAATGTTCCTTAATGGTACAAAGCAAAGATTTGACGATACTTTTATGATGCTTGTGCAGGAAAGTGGCTATTCTCTTCATGAAATTCTCACTCTTGCTTCAATTATCGAAAAAGAAGCAAAGCTTGATGAACAAAGATATATGATTTCATCAGTTGTTCACAATAGATTAGAGGTAGGTATGCAAATTCAGTGTGACCCTACAATAAAGTATTGTAATGGTGTTATTAAGGTGATTTATCCTGAACAATATGAGCATTATTCATCATTTTATGACACTTATCAATGCAAAGGTCTTATGGCAGGGCCTATCTGTAGTCCCGGTATGGCATCAATTGATGCTGCAATTTCACCTGCAGATACGGAAAATCTTTATTTTATTGTTGGTACAGTTCCACCTTATGAGGCGAAATATTCAAAAACCTTTGCAGAACACGAAAAATTCTGGATTGAAAATAAAGACAGATTAACAGGTCAATAAAAATGTCCTTACTACCGAAAAAGTAGTAAGGACTAATTTTTTGTGTCTATATGAGATTGCCGATTATGCTATAGAAAAATTCGGAGTCAGGAAATGTGTCGATTACAGGTGGTGAGCTTAACCCAAACCCTGTGAAGGCTAATAAAAAGCCACTTATAACTGCAAAGAAGTAAGCAACAATGCCGACAATAAAACCAATAAGTGAAGATTTACCATAGGATTTTGCACTGACAGGCTTGCTGTTTAAATTTACAAGATAGAGAATCAAACCAAGGATAGGGAAAAAGAAACAAAGCACCTTAACGATAGGTGAAGGCTCATCGTTTATGTCGTTGCCTTGATTTGTCATATCAGGAAACTGAATGCCACATTTAACACAAATTACGGCTCTTGGGTCACAATGGTTTCCACAACGAGGACAAAGCTTAAATCTTGCATTATATGCATCGTATTGAGCCTGATTGTTCTGTGAAGGAATATTATTGAAAATAGGCTGTTGCTCGTAAGTGTTAACCAAATCAGCGCCACAATTTATACATTTTATAAGCATATCATCATTGTAAATTGCATTACAATTAGGACATTTTTTCATCTCAATCACCTTATATAATAGTATATATAAATTGTATATTTAAACCGAAACAATGTCAATAGATAAATTGTTAATAATCGTAAGCGTGTATAATTATATAAATTATAATTTATAGGGCTCTTTAATTCTCGTCTCCCCTGAAAGGGGAGCCAAGATGGAGACATCATAACTATAACTCCACGACAAACTCCATTTTAAGTATAAAAACAAGGACTCAACCCTGTTGGATTGAGTCCGGATTTATTTTATATGAAAACTTTAATTAGTCTTCTTTTGGAGCATAGAGAGCCTGAAGACGAGTAAGGTGTTCATATCTTTCCTTAGCTGTTTCCTCAGCCTTAGCGAAGAGTGCTTCTGCTCTTTCTGGGAATGCACGAGAAAGTGATGAGTAACGTGCTTCGTTCATAAGGAAGTCACGGTAGCTTGTCTTAGCTTCCTTGCTATCAATTGTGAATGGGTTCTTGCCCTGTGCCTTGAGAGCTGGGTTGTAACGGAACATATTCCAGTAACCACAGTCAACAGCCTTCTTCATTTCAGCCTGGCAGTTAACCATACC
>CAJGCX010000195.1 GCA_904501895.1 Clostridiaceae bacterium | reverse complement strand
TTCTGTATTTTTTCAAGAATCTGAGGGAATTGACCTTCCAGCTGTTTTGCACACTCTTCGTAAACCTCAATAGGTCTACCATAAGGGTCAGGTACATTAAGAACAATAATTTTTTCTTCGTTGCAATGTCTTAAAAGCACCTGCTTATGAGAGTCACTCATACAGAAAAATATGTCGGTTGTAAGTAAATGCTCAGGATTGATATTCCTTGCTCTGTGTTCAGAAATATCAACACCTCTGTTTGCCGCAACAAGAATTGAGTTAATGCTCACACTGTCACCGGGAAATGCACCTACACCGGCACTACCCACATCAATATCAGTTATATTATTCTCTTGTAAATATTTTTTGAAGAGTCCTTCTGCTAAAGGACTTCTGCAGGTGTTACCACTGCATATAAACATTATTTTCTTCATAATTAATCTTTAGCTTCGTACCAAGTTTTACCTGTATTCACATCTGCACGGAGACGCACCTTCATTTCGCAGGCGTTTTCCATTTCTTCACTGAGGATTTTTGCTGCTTTTTCTATTTCATTTTCAGGTGCTTCAACAATCAATTCGTCGTGTACCTGAAGAATAAGCTTTGCATCCATCTTTTCTTCTTTAAGGCGGTTATATACTCGTACCATTGCGATTTTGATAATATCTGCAGCAGTACCCTGAATAGGCATATTTCTTGCCACTCGTTCACCGAATGCACGGAGCATTCCGTTGGATGAATTAAGCTCAGGCAAATATCTTCTTCTGCCCCAGAGTGTTGAAACATAACCTTTTTCCTTTGCATCCTTTGCAACGGTTTCCATATACTTATCAACACCTGAATAGTGACGGAGATATCCCTTGATATAATCGTCAGCCTCTTTTCGTGTAACGCCGATATCCTTTGCAAGTGAAAACGCACCGATACCGTAAACAATACCGAAATTAACTGCCTTTGCACGGCTTCGCATAAGTGGTGTTACCATCTGTACAGGCATATTGAACACCTGAGAAGCTGTAACTGTATGAATATCAACCTCATCATTAAAGGCTTTAATCATTTCCTCATCATCAGCAATATGACTGAGTACACGAAGCTCAATCTGTGAATAGTCGGCATCTGCTAAAAGGCAACCATCCTTTGCAATGAAGAATTTTCGCATTTCACGGCCGATTTCTTTTCGCACAGGGATATTCTGAAGATTTGGTTCTGTTGATGAAATTCGACCTGTACGAGTTTCTGTCTGGATGAATGAAGAATGAATTCTACCATCCTCACCAATCACCTTTAATAAGCCCTCACAATATGTTGAATAAAGCTTTGAAAGTGTTCTGAACCAAAGAATTTTTTCGATAATTGGACTTTCATTCTGCAGACCTTCAAGCACATCTGCATTAGTTGAATATCCGCTTTTTGTCTTTTTCTTTGCAGGGAGGCCTAATTTTTCGAAGAGGATTACACCAAGCTGTTTTGGTGAATTTATATTAAACTCCTCACCTGCTAAATCGTAAATTTCCTGCTGAATTGCTTTAAGCTCAAGGCTGATTTTCTGTGTAAAATCTGCAATACCTTTACGGTCAACCATAAAGCCTAAATGTTCCATACTTGCAAGCACCTCAGCAAGTGGCATTTCAACATTGTAGAGAAGATATTCCTGAATGTTTGCTTCAATTTCAGCTACAAGTCTTGTGCTGACAGATTTCATAACTGCACAATCCTGAGCAAGTGGTAAATCCGTTTTAACCCTTGGCATTGGTGCTTTGTATTCTTCACAAAGTCGTAAAGGACTGTAACCATTTGCAGACGGATTAAGAATATATCCCGCAAGAGATGTATCAAGTGCCATTCCATTGATTTCAACCTTATTCATAAAAGCAAAGCGATATAAAAGCTTTGAATTATCTGTATATTTTTTGATGCTTTCATCCTCAAGAAGCGCTTTTACAAATTCAAAATATCCAAAGTGAATTGGCTCAAGATGATAAACCGTGTTATCACAAAGGAAGCAGAAATCAGGATTGTCCAAATCCTTATAATCAGCAGTAAAATATGCCTTGTTTTCTGCTTTGATTTTATTTAAAAGCTCATTTGTGTCAAAGTCAGAGGTGAATTCAAGTTCCTTTGTCTTTTCTTCCTTTTTCTCAACAGATGTTGGTGCTGAAAAGTTAAGCTTTTCAATAATCTTGAACATTTCAAGGTCAGCAAGCATTGCTCTTGCCTTTTGCTCATCAATATTCTGCACCACAAAATCAGTTAATTCACATTCAATTGGTACATTGTTAATAATAGTACCAAGTGTATAGCTCAAAAATGCCTTTTCCTTATCATTAAGAAGCTTATTTTTGAGATTTTCTTTGATTTCAAGAGTGTCAATATTATCGTAAATATTTTTAATTGTACCGAATTTCTGAATAAGGTCACCTGCAGTTTTCTGACCCACACCTGCAACACCCGGAATACAGTCAGAAGCATCACCCTGAAGTGCTTTTATATCAATCATCTGCACAGGAGTTACACCATAATCCTCCATAATTCTTGCAGGAGTGTATATTTCAGTTGTAGTTGTACCCATTTTTGTATGAGGAAGCAAAACCGTAACATTATCA
>CAJGCX010000194.1 GCA_904501895.1 Clostridiaceae bacterium | reverse complement strand
GTGTTAGGTCTTGTTTATAACAGAAAGACAGAAAGCCTTGACGATGAAATTGAAAAGCTTATTGAAGCTCGTACTCAGGCTCGTAAGGACAGAAACTGGGCTGAGGCTGACAGAATCCGCGACGAGCTCAAAGCACAGGGTATCGTTCTCGAGGATACACCACAGGGCGTTAAGTGGCATAGAGAATAATTCTCAGCGGCTATTTTTCCGCCATAACTCGCCCAAAATACTCGTCAATACACCAAGTATTGACTGCGTTTTTGGACGATTCTGACAAAAAAATATCTCGCTGATAATCGTAAGTGCTTTGATGAGTGTTTAATTTATGTCACAGAAAAATGTAATGGCATAGCTGTTACTGACAATTGTATATTTATATCTGCCGACGGTGATGATGCTATTTCCGTCGGCAAATTTTATGTCCTCATTCAGAAAATCAGCCTCATTAAATATTTCGTATTGTGCCTCGTAATTATTACCCGTGAATATGCTACACATCTGACAGTATAATTTTTTACTGTTTTCAATGTTACCCTCAGCGGTTATGAGTAGTGAAATTCCCTTAATATCATTTTCATCATCAAGTAAAAGACAAATCATTTCGTTATTTTGTGTAAGAAACAAAAGGTTATCGTCATTTTTTTCGCTTTGCAAAAATTCACTTGTGGTATAATCTGTCTCAAAGGTGTTGTTCATTCTTTCAACAAATTGCTGTACACCAAATTTGCTTTCCTTTGAGCAGGAGCAGAGAAATAGATTTATAAAAACCAATAAAAGCACCAATAATTTTTTCATAATATTTCACCTTCAATATTCTTTATGATAATCTATATGAAAAATATGAGAAATTTACAAATTTTTAACAATTTTAATATTGGAAATTTACTTTAAATGTAGTAGAATATAAACTGAAAAATAATGTGAAAAGGACAGTGATTTCCTTGTTTAAGAATTTTAAGAAAAAAAGTCCACAGATGAAGGCGGGTATTATTGCATTTATCGTAGTTATGGTGGTGCTTGTGTCTTATGTGCTTTATTCAAATTTAAAGCCTGAGCCACCTGTTGAGTACGAAATTGCAGATGTTACCTACGGTACAATAACGGATTTTCTTGATGTGAGTGGTACTGTTGAGTCAGGCGTTACTGAAGACTTATTTGCAATCGAGGGTGTAGTATGTGAAGAGGTCCTTGTAAATGTAGGTGACACAGTGAAAAAAGGTGATAAGCTTGCTACCTTCAATGTGTCAGGTGCTAATGCTTACGTTACAGAGGCAAAAAATGCTTACGATAAGGCATTAAAGGAATATAATGATACCAAGAAAACTGCTTCAGATAACTCAAAGAGAAAATTGGAAATTGCAAATGAAATTGCAGCTCTTAATGAAAAAATTGCTATGAAGCAGAGCGAAATTGCTGTTCTTGAAAAGGAACTTGAGGGTGTAACAATTGAAACTGCACCAATCCCTGAGGAGCAGATTAATCAGATTGCAATGCAGATGCTTGCAAATGGCTCAAACTTAATGCAGATAAAAGCGTTCCGAGAAGCTGCAGCAACAATAGAAGTACCTGTTACTGACGAAGCATCTTCAGCAAAGCAACAGGAGCTTATGCAGAAAAACCTTGAGTTGGCACAGCTTAATTCCGAGCTTTCAGCTCTTTATGCAGAGGATGCAGCTGCAATTGTTCCTGATGATGCAGTTATTAAAACTCTTGGCAGAGTTGCTGACAGTAAAAAGGCAGAATATGACAGAATTAAGGCTGCTTTCGACAAAATGGCATCAGGTTGGGTTGCTAAAAATGACGGTATTGTAACTGAAGTAAATATTAAAGCCGGTGAAAAGTTTGTGCCTGTAAAGAAGGAATCATCTTCTTCATTTGATATTGCCTCTCTTTTAGGTGCAGGGGTTGATGAAGAAACTGCAAGTCTTGTGTCAACACTTATGGGAAGCTCATCAGCACCAATGGGAACAGGTATTAAGCTTGAAAGCTATGAAGATATGATTGTTTCTGTTACTGTTGGTAAATCTGACCTTCTTAAAACAAAGGTAGGTATGGAAGCAGTTATTACAAGCCTTGGTACTGAGTATAAGGGCGAGGTTGTATATGTTAGTGCAACTGCAACTGAATCATCTGCTGGTGGTCTTGATATAAGCTCAATCGCAGGCTCACTTATGGGTGGTGGCTCAGGTGCACAGGGTGCTGTTGTTAAGGTTAAAATCCATAACCCTGATGAAAAGATTGTTGTGGGCTTTGATGTTGATATTAAGATTATTCTTGAAACATTTGAGGATGTTCTTAAAGTGCCTGTTGAATCAGTTGTTTATAACAGCGGAACATACTCTGTTTTCGTGTTTGATGAGGAAGAGGGCACTGTAACAAAACGAACAGTTACAAAGGGCTCACTTGATGATACAAGCTATGAAATTGTGGATGGACTCGTTGAGGGCGAAATGGTAGTCAAGAGTCCTGACCCTAATATGGAAGACGGTACAAAAGTTGCAAGAAAGAATGGGTAAGGTGTAAACAGTGAATATAAGAGAAAATATACGTATTGCTGTTTTCAGTATCAGAACAAACCTGATGCGTTCTCTTCTTACAAT
>CAJGCX010000193.1 GCA_904501895.1 Clostridiaceae bacterium | reverse complement strand
TGAATGGCGTGTTTACGCCTCCCTCTGACGAGGGAGGTGGCAAAATCTTTGATTTTGACGGAGGGAGAGATAGGTTAACAGCGAACTGACTACCCCTCAGTCTGCTTCGCAGACAGCTAAGTCTCACCTGACGGTTCGGTCGGTGCTTCTGCTTCGCAGAGGTCTCCACCGGAGACCCGCACCCTGACAAGGGGAGCCGAGAATGAACACCCATTAATTCCCCGACAACCTCCAATTTAATTAAAAATATTTCTCCTTATTGTTGCAAAATTTCAATTATATGGTAAAATTAGATTGTAAAATTTAAAAGAGAAGGTGCAGATAATGAATTTACACATTTTTGATACTGCAGAACAGATTGCTGTTGCTGTTGGTAATATGATGATTGAACAGTTGAACGAAAAGCCAGAGTCTGTTATGGGCTTTGCAACAGGTGCTTCTCCTGTTCCTACATACAAGTATTTAATCAAGTGCTTTAACGAAGGTAAGGTTAGCTTTAAGGATATGACAACATTCAACCTTGATGAATATTGTGACCTTCCTGTTGAGGATAAAAACAGCTACTTTACATTTATGCACGAAAATCTTTTCAACCATATTGATGTAAAGGAAGAAAACGTTAATTTCCTTAACGGTAACGCTGAGGACAGCGAAGCAGAATGTGTTCGTTATGACAATCTTATTGATGAAAAGAAGATTGACGTTCAGCTTTTAGGTATCGGTCAGAATGGTCATATCGGCTTTAATGAACCTGCTGATAAGTTCACAAAGGGCTCATTTAAGGTTCAGCTTACACAGAGCACAATTGATGCTAACTCAATCTATTTTGACGAAAATCCTATGCCACATTATGCACTTACAATGGGTACTGTTTCAATTATGAAGTCAAAGAAGATTATTCTTATTGCTACAGGTGCTAGTAAGGCAGATGCTATTTACGGACTTGTAAACGGTGAAATTACACCAAACTGTCCTGCTTCAATTTTACAGGTGCATCCTGATGTTCATATTTTTATGGACAAGGCTGCTGCAGCAAAATTATAAAATTATTGTCGGGTGTTGTTGTGAGCACCCGACATTTTTTTGTCATTATATCTTTTATATAATGAGAGGGTATAAATAAGAAAAAATTGCATACTATAAATAATGAAAAATTTATTGACAAAATATCATTTTTTGTTATAATATTTTGCAGAGACTCGGCTTTTATGGAAAGTCTGACAGGGAGAACACGTCACCGACTGAAAGCGTGTTTGAGATGAGTAGTAAGTACGGGAACACTCTAAGGGCAAAAACTAATTGAATAATAAAAGAGGATGCACATTTTTGTGTATCAATGCGGGTGGCACCGCGGGTATTTATTTTAATTACTCGTCCCGGGAATATTTTAAGTATTCCCGGGACTTTTTATTTTGTTTCGGGAAAAATCAGGAGGTATTGTAGTATGTACAGAACACTATTCTGTAACGACATCTGTGACAAGCACATTGGACAGACAGTTCAGCTCGCAGGTTGGGTTGACGTTGTCCGTGACCACGGTGGCGTTATCTTCGTTGACATCCGTGACTATACGGGTGTTACACAGGTTGTTATTCACGATGAAAACTTAGTTAAAAATGTAAACCGTGAAACTGTTATTTCAGTTACAGGTACAGTTGAAAAGCGTGACCCTGACACAGTTAATGAAAAAATCGCAACAGGTTATGTTGAACTCGTTGCAACTGAATTACAGATTTTAGGTAAGAGTAAGAATATGCTCCCATTTGATGTAAGAGCATCAAGACAGAGCAAGGATGAGGTTCGTCTTAAATACCGTTACCTTGACCTTCGTAATCCAAGAAACCACGATAATCTTGTTAAGCGTTCAATGATTATCCGTCATCTTCGTAACAAGATGGAGGAAAAGGGCTTCCTTGATATGCAGACACCAATTCTTACTGCATCATCACCGGAAGGTGCTCGTGACTTCCTTGTTCCATCAAGAAAGCACCCTGGTAAATTCTACGCTCTTCCACAGGCTCCACAGCAGTTCAAACAGCTTCTTATGGTTTCAGGCTTTGACCGTTATTTCCAGGTCGCACCTTGCTTCCGTGATGAGGATGCTCGTGCTGACCGTTCACCTGGTGAATTCTATCAGCTTGACTTTGAAATGGCATTTGCAACTCAGGAAGAGGTTCTTGACGTTTGTGAAGATTTGATTTATGACACATTCAAGGCATTTACAGATAAAAAGGTTACACCTAAGCCATTCCGCAGAATCACTTATGCTGATGCTATGATGACTTACGGTTCAGATAAGCCTGACCTTCGTAATCCACTTGTTATCTGTGATTTGACAGATTTCTTTGCAGGTGTTGACTTCCCAGCATTCAAGGGTAAGCCTGTTCGTGGTATCGTTGCTGACTGTACAGGAAAATCAAAGAAATTCTTCGAAGACTCACTTAAATTCGCAACATCAAACGAAGTTGGTCTTGGTGGTCTTGGTTATATCACACTTAAAGACGGTGTTTTTGCAGGTCCTATTGCTAAATTCTTAAGTGATGCACAGAAAACTGAAATCACAGAGCTTTCAGGTGTTAAAGAGGGTGAAACACTCTTCTTCATCTGTG
>CAJGCX010000192.1 GCA_904501895.1 Clostridiaceae bacterium | reverse complement strand
TTGCGAATATTCTGGAAAAGCCACATACCCATAATGTTTTCAAGGAAACGATAACGATGGTTTATTCCACCTTCATTTGTAAAGCCTGAATTCATAGCAACATCACAAGTAACAGGTTCAAGATTTTCTGTACCTATAAGACTCCATGTACCTGATGAAATATAAATTCCGTTATCACCAACTGAACAAGCAGCAACAGCAGAGGCAGTATCGTGTGATGCACAAAGAATAACTGTTGTATCAAAGCCAACCTCAGCCTTTACCTCATCACTTAAATTACCCACAACTGTTCCCGGAAGTGAAAGTGGAGTGAAAATTTTCTTATCAATACCTAATTTTTCGAGAATATATTCATCTCGTTCAAAGGTCTTTGTGTTGACAAGTCCACCTGTGGTTGTAAGAGTGTATTCATTTCTAATCTGACCTGTAAGCTTAAATGAAAAATATTCAGGCATCATAAGAAAATATTCTGCATTTTGGAGTTTCCCTGACTTTTTGTCACAGAATAGCTGATAAATTGAGTTAAAGTTTATGGCTTGGATACCTGTTCGCTCATAAAGCTCTTTTCGTGGAATTATCTTGTCAATTTCTTCAGGAATTCCTGAAGTTCTGTTGTCACGATATGAAACAGCAGGGAGTATTTCCTTTTTGTCTTTGTCAAGAAGAACGTAGTCAACGCCCCATGTGTCAATGGCAACTGTTTCGGGATGAATTCCTTTTTTGTGGCACTCTTTAAGACCATTCTTGATTTCTGTAAAGAGTTTATCAATGTCCCAACAAAGCGTACCGTCAATATCAACTATTCCGTTTTCAAATCGGTATATTTCTTCGAGTTTCAACTTGCCGTTTTCAATATATCCGAGAATATGACGACCACTTGAAGCTCCCATATCGATAGCTAAACAATATTTCATAATTATATAACACCTTTTTGTAAAATAAGGTTTGCATAAAGTGCAGATTCACCTGTAGCAATAATTGCATAACACTTTTTAGCCTGTTCATAGAACTCAAATCGTTCGTATTCACCGAAAGCATCTGCACCTCTGTTATCGTGCTTTGCAACAATTTCCTTGTATTCATCCCAGATAGGTGTTTCCACATTGTCACCAGCCATAACCTGCATTAACATAACAGGTGAGTCAACATAAGTGTCAAGAGGAAAAACTGTGAGAATTGCATCAAGAAGGTCTGTTGCACTATGACCATCAGCACGGATTACAATTGCGTCCTTACCCATACTTTCAGCGGGGAAGTTAGCATCAGCAATAACAATTCTGTCGCTGTGTCCCATTTCACAAAGAACTTTGAGCATTTCAGGTGATAAGATTTTTGGTATATTTTTAAGCATTATTCATCATCCTTGTTGTAGTGTTTATATCCTGGATGTTTACCTGTAACACCATAGTAGTTGTCTCTTAAGTATAAGAGTTTTTCAATTTTTGGTTTTGAAATCTCCTGTGCACCACCCAAAAGATGTGCAGTAAGTGAAATTTTAGCAAATAACTCAAGGGTTTCCATTCTGTAATATGCAGTAATAAGGTCACAACCAACTGTAAGTGCACCATGATTCTGTAAAAGCATTACATCATGTTCTTTAAGATATGGTGCAATAGCATCAGGTACTTCGTCAGTACTTGGTGTACCATAAGGAGTAAGTGGAATTGAACCGATTGCAATAACTGTTTCAATCATTGAGTATTCATCAAGGCTCTTTCCTGCAACTGCATAACCTGTTGCTGTTGGTGGGTGAGCATGTACAACTGCACCCACATCTTCACGTTCTTTATAGCAACGAAGATGCATTTTGATTTCACTTGATGGTTTGTATGGTGCACCTTCAAGTACTTCACCCTGAGCATTGATAACAACAAGCTTTTCAGGAGTAATAAAGCTTTTGCTTATACCTGTAGGTGTAGCCATAAAATTACCATCAGGCAATTTTACAGAAACATTACCATCGTTTGCCGCAACCCAACCGAGTTGCCACATTTTATGGCAGACATCACATATCTGCTCACGAATTTCCATATATGATAAATTATCCATTATGTGTTTTGCTCCTTAATTATTTTTTGAAAAGTGGACCAAAGTTTTCACAAGCTCTGTAGTCAGCACTTTCCTTATCCATACCGAATGCATTCCATGCTGCAGGACGGAAAATCTTTTCATCAGGAACATTATGCATACAAACAGGAATACGAAGCATTGAACAAAGAGTAATAAGGTCAGCACCGATATGTCCGTAAGAGATAGCACCGTGGTTAGCACCCCAGTTATTCATAACCTCATAAGCAGTCTTGAATGGTGAACCATCCTTACCGTCGCAACGAGGAGCAAACCAAGTGCAAGGCCATGTGTAGTCAGTTCTCTTCCAAAGCTTATCAGAAGTATCTTCAGGAAGCTCAACAGTCCAGCCTTCAGCAATCTGAAGCACAGGACCAAGACCCTTAACAAGGTTAAGTCTAATCATAGTTGCAGGCATTTCTGCTCTTGTTTCAAATCTTGATGAGTATCCGCCACCACGGAAATAACCAAGGTCAGCATAGTTCCATGTAGCATTTTCCATAATAGCTTTCTGGTCTGCTTCAGTAACTTCATACCAAGGCTTGATTACTGCATTTCCGTTTTCGTCTTTTGCA
>CAJGCX010000191.1 GCA_904501895.1 Clostridiaceae bacterium | reverse complement strand
TTTGTATGCATACCGTTACCTGCTGCACCATAAAGTGGCTTTGGCATAAATGTTGCATGAAGACCATTACGACGAGCATAAGTCTTAACAACGTGTTTGAATGTAACAACCTTATCAGCAGCCTCAAGTGCCTCAGCAAACTTAAAGTCGATTTCGTGCTGACCCTCAGCACATTCGTGGTGAGAAGCCTCGATTTCATAATCCATCTGCTGAAGTGCAATACAGATGTCGTTTCGGCACTGCTCACCGTCATCAGCAGGACCAATATCAAAATATCCTACTGCATCATTTGTTTTTGTTGTTGCTCTGCCCTGTTCATCAAGCTTGAAAAGGAAGAATTCGCACTCAGGACCAACATTGATTGAATAGCCCATATCAGCTGCTTCCTGAATTACTGAACGAAGCACGTGACGAGGGTCACCTGCGAAAGGAGTTTCCTTATCTGCACCGTAAACGTCACAGATTACTCGTGCTGTACCCTCTTTCCAAGGGAGAATTGTAAATGTGTCAAGGTCAGGCTTTAAGTACATATCAGACTCGTCAATACGAACAAAGCCTTCGATTGATGAACCGTCAAACATCTGACCGTCAGTAAGCACCTTACGGAACATATTTTCAGTAATTGCGATATTTTTCATCTGACCGAAAATGTCAGTAAACTGTAAACGTAAGAACTTAATATTTTTTTCTTTTGCTATGCTTAAAATGTCTTCAACTGTGTAGCTCATTGGAGTTACCACCTTTCGTATGAATACTTATACATATAAATACCCACTTTAATAGTAATATTATACCATTGATTTTTAAGATGTCAATTATAAATGTAAAATAGAAGCGGAGCAATTGCCCCGCTACATCAAAATCTTTTATTTCATTCTCTTTTTATAGAGAAGATAGGAATAAACAGTCGGAATAATAACCATTAGTATAAGCACAACAAAGAAGAGCCAGAACACACCTAAAAATGCTGTTGCCATTATTATAACTCCACCGATTACCCAAAGAAAACCTGCCATACGATGAGTTTTATTCCAATTCTCTTCGTCATTTAAAGTCCAAGGTAATTTGATACCCATTGTATAACTCTGTTTGCATTTAGGCATATAATTGCCGATTACAACAAATAATGCACCCATAAACACTGGTATAATAATTTCAACGCTGACTTTGTGACCTAATGCAGTTGCAAACACCATTGAGTTGCAAAGCAACGATATAACAGGAATAATCCACAAAACAAGAGTAAACATTTTGTCGTTGATATTCTGCTTTTTAGGGTCAAGAGTTGTTCCCAAGAAACAAATCCAATGAAATACAATCAATACCAAAGGTATTACAAATACGGCCTGTATTTTTGTAGCATATCCGTCAACATTGCCATTTATGTCCCAATGCACAGGGACTGTATCAGGTAATTTATCCCAAAGGAAAAGACCAATTACTATGGGTATAAGAGTTATTAATGATGTAATTATGAGTTTGGGTAAATTCTTTTTAATCATTACTATTGTCTCCTTTCAAATCCTTGAGCCAAAGCATAATTTCTTCGAGGACAGATGCGTTCAATTCATATATTATGAATTTCCCGTCTCTTTTATCACGTACAAGGTCGGCTTCTTTAAGTACGGACAGGTGTCGTGATATTGCAGCACCTGTTATATCGAATTTTTCTGTTATTTCCCCTGCTGACATTTGTCCGTTTTTGAGCATATTGAGTATTTCTCGACGGACAGGGTCAGAAAGAGCTTTTAATGTGTGTTGAATTCCCATGTAATGCCTCCCCCAGTATCATTTAACATTTAACTTAATTGTTAAATGTATTGTAGCATATTGTTTTAAGGTTGTCAATGGGGTGATTTGTCAGATAAATTGGAGTTTATTTGGGAGTGTAAAATGCAAAGCGCAAAGTGCAAAATGGAGGAACTGCGTTGCAATTATATTGGCTCCCCTGACAAGGGGAGCCAAGAACAGGCATCCAATAACCCAACGACAAATTATAATTTGAATATAAAAAGAAAAAGGCGGGGTCGAAGCCCCGCCAGATAGTGTATTTAATTACATAAGTGAAAGATAAAGTGCTTTGATTTCCTCAACGCTTGTATCTCTTGGGTTACCAGGACGGCAAGCATCGTCAAATGCTGACTGTGAAAGGAAGTCAATATCCTCTGCCTTAACGATTTCCTTAAGGTCTGTTGGAATACCAACATCAACTGAAAGCTGCTTAACAGCGTCAATTGCAGCCTTTCTTGCATCCTCAAGGCTCATAGCGTCAACGCCTTCTACACCCATTGCCTTTGCGATTTCTCTGTACTTTTCACCTGTTGCAGGAGCGTTATATTCCATAACTGTTGGAAGGATAATAGCGTTTGCAACACCGTGTGGTGTATCGTAAAGAGCACCAAGAGGATGAGCCATTGAGTGAACGATACCGAGACCTACGTTAGAGAAGCCCATACCCGCAACATACTGACCAAGAGCCATATCTGCTCTGCCTTCTTCTGTGTTTTCAACTGCACCACGAAGTGAACGAGCAATAATTTCGATAGCCTTGATGTGGAACATATCTGAAAGCTCCCAAGCGCCCTTTGTGATGTAACCTTCAATAGCGTGAGTAAGAGCATCCATACCTGTTGCTGCTGTAAGTCCCTTTGGCATTGA
>CAJGCX010000190.1 GCA_904501895.1 Clostridiaceae bacterium | reverse complement strand
GAAAAGGATAAGGGTGCATACTTAAATGGTAACAGAATAAGCGTAAGTGAACGCCCACTTTCAGACGGACTTGCTCTTTTTGGAACTTCTCCATATCATCCTGAAAATACAGATGAAACTTTTGCGCTTTTGAGAAAGGTTTTTGATTTTTCTCGTGATATTCGTAGAAGTGGCTCAGCCGCTTACGATATATGTATGATAGCCTGTGGTAGATGTGAGGTGTTCTTTGAGAAAAGCTTGCAGCCCTGGGATATTGCAGCAGGAACTTTAATCTTAAAAGAAGCTGGTGGTATTGCATTGAACTATCAGGGAAAAGACATTAATTTTTCCACACCTAATGATGTTGTTTTTGCTAACCCTAAAGCATACAAAGAATTTATAACCTTACTTTAAAATTATTTTAAGCAAACGAAGTATATAAAGAAATAAGCGTTGCATTTGGGATTGTGTTGTCCCTTGAGCAACGCTTATTTTTTTATTTATAATCTGGATATGTTACTGTTCTACCTGTAACAAACTCAACTATTGACTGATAAATCTTAGTGAATATTTTTTGTGTTCTCCCCTTGACTGCAAGCTCGTAAGAGATTCTCTTTGAATATTTATCTCCGCTTTCTCTTTGCTCTTTTGCATAGTCGTGGTCAAAAACATCATATAGTCGTTCAACTCTTGTTGTATATGTTGAAGTGTCGTTTTCGTCAATCTCGACTACACGATAACCATATTGAGTTGTGTATGCCAAGCCTTTATATCGTGTCATTGGTGAAGTGAAAATATCAATATTTTGGTTTCTTACCCCGAATGCATTGGTATGGTCGTGACCTGTGAACATTGCAAGCACATCACCGGTTTCAAGTAAGGCATCAAACTGTCCGTCGTTGTAATATCCTGGGCAAGGGTATTCGTTGAGTGTACCATAGTTTGTTTGTTCAGGGTCAAACATATAGAATTCGTTTTCATTGTAAAGATGTTTTTCCGAAAAGAGTTTCCTTGAATCAACCTTTTTAAGGACATCATAAATTTCTGGAACAATAATATGCTGGAAAACAACTGAGTTGACAGTTTCGCCACCATTTTCTTTTTTAAGCTTTGCAGAAGTTTCTTTATACCACTCAATTTGTTCAGTTCTTACTCTATCGTAATGTCTTGGCTCATCTTCATCATAATCACCCGAATCAAACACCCAAAGATTGAATTTTACCTTGTCACTATCAGAAGCCAAGACAGGAATATTGAATGTTGCACAGTTTTTGAAAGTTTCTTCATCATCTGCAGATATTACACAAGAGAATGTCTTGTAATATTCCATAATGTCTTTTCTCGACATTGGTCCTTCTTCTGAATCGTGATTGCCAAATGTTACGGCAACAGGAATATTTCTTGATTCAAAGATGTTCATAAGTGCATTAATAAGTTTCTTTGTTTCTTCAGTGTCCTCGTAAGGCTTTGTGTTATCACCTGTAAGCACAACAAGGTCAGGTTTTTCAACATCACAAGCGTTAGCAATAACCCATATTGATGAATCAAAATACTTATCATTATCAAGATGTGGGTCGGCAATATGTAGTATTTTGAGCTTGCCATTAGAATTGAATCTTATTGTTGTGTCTGTTGTTTTCTGTAAATCTGCAGGTGCATAGTTAATATCTTTATTTTCAGGTTCAATTTCAAAATAGATTATTCCTGCCACAAGATTAACAATACATACTGCTAACACAATAAGAATTATTTTTTTCAACATTTTAACATCTCCCGACTCATTTTTTTAATCTATAAATATTCACTTCATACGCACGAAGCTTATCTGCAGATACAGAATAATTTGAAAGTAAACATTCCCCTTCTATAGAAAGAGGTCTTCCAATAATATTTTCCGTGAGATTCATCTCAATATAGAATTTACTTTCAGCACTTTCTCTGTAAAAGCAGAATGTTTCATCATTTGTTTCAATTGGTTTGAAATCACCATAAACAAGGGTTGACTTGTTTGCTTTACGAAGATGCATAAGGGATTTATAGTAATTAAAAGTACTTGTTGAATCTTCAAGCTGTATTTTTGCATTACATTCTTTATAGTCACCATTGACTCTAATCCAAGGCACACCTGTTGTGAAGCCTGCATTTTCGCTATCATCCCAACAGATAGGAGTTCTTGCATTATCTCTTCCACCCGCCAGAATTTCTGCAAAAACTTCTTGAGCTTTTCTGCCCATTTCAATATTTTCACTATATCTGTTGATTGCCTCAACATCACGAATTTCACTCATATTGTTGAAATTGCAGTTCATCATACCCAATTCCTGACCTTGGTAAATATATGGCGTACCACGAGTTGTAAGCACCATTGCACCGAGTAGCTTTGAAAGAGGTTTTCTAAATTTCGGGTCAGGATTAACCTTTGATACCATTCGTGGATTATCGTGATTTTCAATAACGAATGATGGCCATGATGAGCCACAAAGTGAAAGTTGATATTTTATAAAAGCCTCTTTCAAGTATTTAAGGTCATATTTATAATCCTGATATTTTTGTTTACCGGGATTCTCAATATGGTCAAAAAGGAACGCCTGACGAACTTCTTGTCGTGAATCATCTGAAATAAGTTTAACCATTTCAATACCTGTACTGCAAGGCTCTGCAACACAAAAACTTTCAGGAAATTTCTTG
>CAJGCX010000189.1 GCA_904501895.1 Clostridiaceae bacterium | reverse complement strand
AAGGAAATTCACATTACAACAAAGCTTATCCGTTGGGACAAGGAAATTGTAAAGACAATTTATAAAATCGGTTTACCGTCAATTATAATGCAGTCAATCGGTTCAGTAATGACATTTACAATGAACAAAATCCTTATTAGCTTTACAACAACTGCAACTGCAGTTTTCGGAAGTTATTTCAAGCTTCAAAGCTTTGTGTTTATGCCAATATTCGGACTTAATAACGGTATGGTACCTATTATCGCATATAACTACGGTGCAAAACGATACGACAGAGTGAAGAAGACAATTACATTGTCAATTATTTCAGCAGTTACAATTATGCTTGTTGGTCTTTTAGCCTTTGAGCTTATACCTGATAAGCTGTTGTCATTCTTCAATGCATCAAAAGAAATGCTTGAAATCGGTGTGCCTGCATTAAGAATTATTGGTACACATTATCTCTTTGCAGGTTTCTGTATTATTGCAGGTTCAGTGTGTCAGGCAATCGGTAAGCCTGTTCACAGCCTTATCGTTTCTGTTTGTCGTCAGTTAGTGGTGCTTTTACCTACAGCGTGGTTGCTTTCTCTTACAGGCAGACTTGAGCTTGTGTGGTTTGCATTCCCTATTGCAGAATGTATGTCACTTGTTTTGAGTGCAATTTTTCTTGCGAAAACTATGAAACGAGCAAAACAGCGAATGAATGAGATGATTATATAAATATTTCCATTGAAAGGAATGAAATATAATGGCGAAAAACAAGGCAAAAAACAGAAAAAAATCATTGCTTATTGTTGTCGCAATAATTCTTGTTATTGCAATTGCTGTTGCAGGTGCAAATGTTTCGGCAGTTAACACTCTTAAAGAACAAGGCAACTCATACAAATCCCTTGAAGTGGAGGATAAGTTGACTCCGCAAAAGGATGAAAACGGAAATTGGTATTTCACAACTGACCGTGATTTTAAGGTAATGCACCTTACTGATATTCATATCGGCGGTGGCTTTATGTCAAAGGAAGAGGATGAAAAAGCACTTAATGCAATTGCAGCTATGGTTACAAAGGAAAAGCCTGACCTTGTTATTGCATCAGGTGATATTGCATTTCCTGTACCATATACAGCAGGCACATTCAACAACCACAGTGGTGCAGAGGCTTTTGGTAATCTTATGGAAAGTCTTGGTGTTTATTGGGACGTTACATTTGGCAATCACGATGCTGAATGTTATTCATATTTCGACAGAGAAGCAATGGCAGAATTTTATGAAAAAGAAGAATTTGAGCATTGCTTATTCCAGGCAGGACCTACTGATGTTGACGGTTTTGGAAATCACACAATCGAAGTGAAAAATTCAAAGGGTATTATTACTCAAGCGATTATTTTAATTGACTCTCAGGCATATATCAAGGACAATCTTATTGAAAGTATTAAGGGTACTTATGATAATATTCATCCGAATCAGGTTGAGTGGTATGAGGCTGAAATTCTTCGTATGAATGGTGAAAATGAAAAAATCGACAAGGCCTCATCTCCTGTAAAATCTCTTGCATTTTTCCACATTCCGTTGGTAGAAATGGCAGATGCTTGGAATGAATTTGAGGAAAATGGCTTTAAGGATACAGAAAACTTCAAGTATATTGAAGGTATAATCGGTGAAGGTGGCAAACGAGTTTACTGTGGCTTAGGTGAAGACGATATGTTCGAAAAAATGCTTGAGCTTCAGTCAACAAAAGCAATGTTCAACGGTCACGACCACCTTAACAACACAACCTTTGAATATAAGGGTATCCAGTTCAGTTATGGCTACAGCATTGACTATTTTGCATATTCAGATATTGATAAGCTTGGCTCACAAAGAGGCTGTACAATGATTACCTGTAAGCCTGATACAACATTTACAATTGACAAATACAATTACTATTCTGACAGATATGATATGGAAGGCTTTACCCGTGAAGATGTTACAATGCAGCACGAGGATGTAACATATCAGGTGCCTGTAGAAGAATAAGTATCCGTATAAAAAGGGATTGGGAAAATGTATAAGGAAAAAGTAAGTAAAAAGAATTGGCTTATAATCATATTGTTCTGCTTTATGGGTGGAATTGCGTGGAATACGGAAAATATGTATTTCAACACCTTTATCACCAATGAAATATATGCTGATGTATCACAGGCTGCTATTCTTGGCTCAATGGAGGCAACAACAGCAGTTGCACGAATGGTAGCACTTTCTGCTGTTGCAGCAGTTGTGACAACATTTATTATGGGTGCTCTCAGCGATAAGCTTAAAAACCGTAAAATGTTTATTTCCGTTGGTTACATCCTTTGGGGTGTTGTTACTGGTATGTTTGGCTTTATTACAAAGGAAAATGTGGCAAATCTTTTTAATCTCACTGACGAAGCAAAGATTTTAGGTACAACAGTATGGTTTGTTATCCTTATGGATATTGTGATGACCTTTATGGGTTCAACAAGTAATGACGCTGCCTTTCAGGCTTGGGTAACCGATGTGACCGTGCCAAAGCAAAGACCTGTTGTTGAAACGGTTTTATCCGTTGTAGGTACTGTTTCTTCATTTGCAGTAACCGGTGTTGGTAGCTTTGCTCAGGCAGGGACTATTACATATAAGGTATTTTTTATAGGATTAGGTATTGTTGTAACCTTGTGTGGTGTTGCGGGATTATTCCTTATTAAGGACCCACCTCGTACAAAGGAAATTGAGACATCATCAAACTACTGGGCTGACCTTTTCTATGGCTTCAGACCATCTGTT
>CAJGCX010000188.1 GCA_904501895.1 Clostridiaceae bacterium | reverse complement strand
TCAGAAGCCTGCACGATATACAGGCGGTGAGCTTAATAGTGTCGTTAAAAATAAAGAGGATGTAAAGCTTAGATATGCTTTCTGTTTCCCTGATAATTACGAAATCGGTATGTCACATCTTGGTATGAAAATTCTTTACAGCGTCGTTAATGAACGTGACGACGCATGGTGTGAACGTGTTTTTGCTCCATGGGAGGATATGGAAGCACTTATGCGTGAAAATAATATCAAGCTTTATGGACTTGAAAGTGGAGATAGTCTTGATGAGTTTGATTTAGTCGGTTTTTCTTTACAATATGAGCTTTGCTACACCAATGTACTTAATATGCTTGATTTAGGTGGAATACCTGTCCTTAAAAAGGACAGAACAAGCCTTACTCCAATTGTTATTGCAGGAGGACCTTGTGTATGTAATGCCGAACCAATGGTTGATTTTGTTGATATTTTCTTACCTGGTGAAGGTGAGGAGGTAACAAATGACCTTATTGATTTACTTATCAAGCATAAGGAAAACGGCTCAACTAAGCTTGAGTTTTTACGTGAAGCAGCACAGATTCAGGGTGTTTATGTTCCTGAATTTTATGATGTTCAGTATAATGATGACGGAACTGTCAAATCAATTGAAAATACTGAAAATATTCCTGTAAAAGTAACAAAAAGAATTGTATCTGACCTTGATAAAGCACATTATCCGAAGAATTTTATTGTGCCATTTATTGATGTCGTTCAGGACAGAACTGTTGGCGAGGTTTTCCGTGGCTGTACACGTGGTTGTCGTTTCTGTCAGGCTTGCTTTATTACAAGACCAATCCGTGAAAAATCACCTGAAACAATAAATGAGCAGTGCAGAAGCATAAGTGATGCTACAGGCTATGACGAAATATCTCTCTGTTCACTTTCAACAAGTGACTATACAAATATCGAAAAGCTCATTCCAATGCTTTTTGATTGGGCATTGAAGGAAAATATAAACGTATCATTACCATCACTTCGTGTGGACAATTTTTCTGACGAACTTATGGAACAGCTCCAGAAGGTTCGCCGTAGCGGTCTTACATTTGCACCTGAAGCGGGTACACAACGACTTCGTGATGCTATTAACAAGAATGTAACTGAGGAAGAAGTGCTGAGAACTGCACTTAAAGCATTTGATGGTGGTTGGACAAGCGTTAAATTATACTTTATGATGGGCCTTCCAACTGAAACAATGGAAGATATTGCCGGAATTGCTGACCTTGCACAAAAGGTTGTTGATACATTTTATCGCAATCCTAATAAACCAAAGGGCAAGGGTGTTCAGGTAAGTGTAAGCTGTGCTTCCTTTGTTCCAAAGCCTTTTACTCCTTTCCAGTGGGAGCCACAGGATACTATGGAAAGTCTTACTGAAAAGCAGAAGCATTTGCTTTCAAGTACAACAAGCCGTAAAATCACAATCAGTTATCATCAGTCTGAAACATCAGTTCTCGAAGGTGTTTTTGCCCGCGGTGACCGTCGTCTTGGTGAGGTTATTTACAAGGCTTGGCAAAAGGGCTGTAAGTTTGATGCTTGGGATGAATTCTTTGACTTCTCAAAATGGAGCGAAGCATTTAACGAATGTGGACTTACAACAGAATTTTACGCAAATCGTCGTCGTGAATATGACGAAATTTTACCTTGGGATGTTATGGATTACGGTATCCGTAAAGAATTCCTTATAGAAGAAAATAAAAAGGCTCATCAGAGCGTGACAACTCCTCAATGCAGAATAAAATGTGCTGCTTGTGGTGCAAATAAATTGAATGGAGGTAAATGTGATGCCAGAAGTTAAAAAATGGGCAATGGACGTGAGAATGTCCTTTGAAAAAACAGGTATGGCAAAGTTTATCTCTCATCTTGATACAGTACGCTGTATTACAAGAGCTATGAAAAGAGCTTGCGTTCCAATCTGGTTTACAGAGGGTTTTAATCCACACGCATTCTTAACCTTTGCAATGCCACTTTCATTAGGTTTTGAAAGTCTTTGTGAAACTGTTGACTTCCGTCTTATGGAAGAAGTTGACTTAGAAGAACTTGCAGTGAAGATTAACGATGCATTACCTGTTGATATGACAGTTAAGGAAATCTATGTTTATGAAACATTACCTAACATAATTCGTTGGGCAGAATATAAAATTATATTCAATAATCCTGATAAGCTTCTTTTAGATAGTGCAGAAAAAATCCTTTCAGCAGACGAAATTCTTGTTCTTAAAAAGGGTAAGCAGGGCAGAAGAAAAGTCGAAAAAGAAGTAAATATCAAAGAGCATATCAAATCCTTTGAATTGATTGAAGAAAATGGAAAGCTTATTCTCAATACTATCCTTTCTTCAGGTACAAGTATTAATATAAATCCTGTGCTTTTAATTGGTGCATTAGTTAAAGATACAAACACTGATGAGCAGGATGTTGATATAATTAAGGTTCAGTCATTTACAGAAAATATGGAGATTTTTAAGTAATGGCTACTTTATTAGTAATTATTATCTTTGTTACTTATGTGGGACTTGGAATTCCCGATTCTCTTTTTGGTACAGCCTGGCCTGCAATTTACACTGAATTTGACATTCCTATATCATATTCCAACTTTGTAACAGGCGTTTTGTATGTGGGTACAATCATTTCAAGCCTTTTTAGTGCAAGACTTACTAAAAAGCTGGGTACTCCTCTCGTTGTTGCATTGAGTACACTATCTACTGCAGTTGCAATTCTCGGATTTTCATTTTCAAAGGATATTTTAATGCTTTGTCTG
>CAJGCX010000187.1 GCA_904501895.1 Clostridiaceae bacterium | reverse complement strand
TCGCAAAAAAGCTTTGCTTCCTCAAGTCTGCCCTTACCAAGATATGTTGCACCGTCAGGAGTGCTTTTTCGTTGAATTATTGAACCAACAACTGAAGCCCCTGCACTTTCCGTCAGGAGCGTAAGTTCTTCTATACTGGCGTCTGCATCAAAATCCCCTGTATCAACGGAAATGAGCAATGCCTTTTCAGGTTCTCGTGTAATTTCGTAAAAGTCCATAAATTAATAAAAAAGTAGGGGTCGATGCCCACATCGACCCGTTTATAGTCATTATATTTTCGGGACGGTGTGGGCACCGTCCCCTACATCGTTGATTTTAACTAACTATCACTTAGCAACAGCAGTCGCAGTCTCTCTGGCGCTGACAGCCACAATCATGCTGACAACCACAGCCATTGTTATTATTATCAGAGAGGAGAATTAAGATGATGATAATAATTAACCAAGTGTTGTTACCGAAGAAGTTACACATATATTTTCCTCCTTCCCATATTGTAATTACATTACATTTTATGGAAGTTGGAGAAAAGTGTGACAATAACAGTATGGTTAAATGTCATTCTGAGGAGTTAACGACGAAGAATCTCTGTTAGTTAACATCTTACTTCAGTAGAGATTCTTCGCTATGCTCAGAATGACATCAATTTTCTTTATTTTATCATCATTTCAATGATGCGAGGAGTCCGCCTTTTGAAATAATATTCTGAATAAATTCAGGGAATGGCTGAGCCTTATAGCTAACGCCCTTTGTAACGTTTGTAATTACACCTGTATCAAAGTCAACTGAAACCTCGTCACCTGCTTCAATTGCATCACAAGCCTCAGGACATTCAAGAATAGGAAGTCCGATATTAAGTGAATTTCTGTAGAAAATTCTTGCAAATGTTTTTGCGATAACACATGAAACACCTGCAGCCTTGATAGCAATAGGAGCATGCTCACGAGATGAGCCACAGCCGAAGTTAACACCGGCAACCATAATATCGCCATCTTTTACCTTATTTACAAATTCCTTATCGATATCTTCCATACAGTGTGAAGCCAACTCCTTATGGTCAGCAGTATTAAGATATCTTGCAGGAATAATAACGTCTGTATCAACGTGGTCACCGTATTTATGTACTAAACCTTGAATTTTCATAATTAGAGTACCTCCTCTGGTGTGCAGATGTAACCTGCAATTGCACTTGCAGCAGCCACATATGGACTTGCAAGATAAACTTCACTTGTAGGATGTCCCATACGACCTACAAAGTTACGGTTTGTAGTAGAAATTGCCTTTTCTTCAGCAGCCAAAATACCCATATGACCACCAAGGCAAGGACCACAAGTTGGTGTCGAGAATACTGCACCTGCTTCAACAAAAATTTCAGCAAGACCTTCTCTTACACACTGTAAATATACATTCTGTGTTGCAGGAATTACGATACAACGAACATTTTCGTTAACCTTTTTGCCCTTAAGAACTTCTGCAGCAGCACGCATATCTTCAATTCTACCGTTTGTACAAGAGCCGATAACTGACTGGTCAACATAAATCTTGTCAAATTCACCAACAATATGTGCATTTTCAGGAAGATGTGGGAATGCAACAGTTGATTTAAGCTCACCTAAATCAATATTGATTACTTCATCATAAACAGCGTCCTCATCAGCCTCAAAAATAACAGGAGTGCGGTCAGTTCTGCCCTTCATATACTCAAGTGTCTTTTCATCAACAGGGAAAATACCATTCTTTGCACCACATTCAATAGCCATATTAGCGATACAGAATCGGTCATCCATTGAGAGATTCTGGATACCATCACCTGTGAATTCAAGTGAACGATAAAGTGCACCGTCAACACCGATTTTACCGATAAGGTGAAGGATTAAATCCTTACCACTAACCCACTTATTGAACTTGCCTGTAACATTAACCTTGATTGCAGAAGGAACCTTGAACCAAGCCATACCTGAAATCATACCTGCAGCCATATCAGTTGAGCCAACACCTGTTGAGAATGCACCAAGTGCACCGTATGTACAAGTGTGAGAGTCAGCACCGATAACTGTGTCACCTGAAATAACAATACCTTTTTCAGGAAGAAGAGCGTGTTCGATACCCATCTGTCCTACATCAAAGAAATTTTTGATTTTATATTCTCTTGCAAACTGTCTTACCTGTTTACAATGCTCTGCAGACTTAATATCCTTGTTAGGTGTGAAATGGTCCATAACAAGAGCAATTTTTTCTCTGTCAAAAACATCAGTAAAACCCTTTGCCTTCATTTCGTTAATTGCAACAGGACTTGTAACGTCGTTACCCATAACAAGGTCAAGACGAACATTAATAAGCTGACCTGCTTCTACTTTATCTAATCCTGCATGTGCTGCAAGGATTTTTTGTGTCATTGTCATACCCATAATTATTCAACTCCCTTAATGTTTCTGTCGCCACTTTCAAGAGCAGTAAGACCTGAACGTGAAAGCTCGCAGATTCCGTGTTTTTCCATTTTGTCGATAAATTTATCAATAAGGCTTGGAAGACCTGTAAGTTCGGCAGTAATTGTTGTATGACCGATGTCCATAACTCTTGCACCGAAACCATTGATAGTTTTAAGAACCTTTTTTCTGTCCTTATTAAGGGCGTGAACCTTGATAAGAAGAATTTCTGACTGAATTGCCTGACCTTCGTTAAGATTGATTACCTTGATAACCTCTTCAAGACGAGAAAGCTGTTGCATAACCATTGTAACTTTGTATTCTTCAACGTCAGAAACGATAGTCATTCTTGAAAATTCAGGACTTTCAGTTTCAGAAACTGTAAG
>CAJGCX010000186.1 GCA_904501895.1 Clostridiaceae bacterium | reverse complement strand
TTAGCTTGCACAGAGTGCAAACAGCGCAATTACAACACAAAGAAAAACAAGAAGAACACTCCCGACAGAATTGAGATGAACAAGTACTGCAGATTCTGCAAGAAACACACTCTCCACAGGGAAACAAAGTAATCCGGAGGTTAGTGAAATGTCTGAAAAGAAAGAAAAGACCACTGCTGAGGTAGCTAAGAAGGACGAAAAGAAAGCTCCTGCTAAGAAAAAGTCAGTTGACTTCAAGGCAATCGGTGCTAAAATCAAAAAGTTCTTTAAGGATTTCAAAGGCGAGTGGAAGAAGGTTACATGGCCTTCAGGAAAAACAGTTCTTAATCATTCACTTGTTGTTATCGTAGTTGTTTTAGTATTCGGACTTATCATATTCGGATTTGACACAGGTCTTTCTGCAATTATTGATGGTCTTGTAGGTTTTGCAAATAAGCAGGACGTTGCTGAAGCAACAACTAAGACTGCACAGATGCTTAGCTTGTTCTTCATAAAGTAATTGAAAGGAGATTTTAGGTTATGGCAGAAATCTCCAAATGGTATGTAGTACATACCTATTCAGGTTATGAAAACAAAGTCGCAACAAACATTGAGAAAATCGTTGATAACCGTAAAATGCACGATTTAATTCTTGAGGTTAAGGTTCCTACTGAAATCGTTGTTGAAAACAAAGAGGCCAAGGATAAGGAAACAGGCGAAAGAATTATCGTCAAAAAGGAAGTTGAAAGAAAAATCTTCCCAGGTTATGTAATGGTTAAGGTTGCTGTTTTTGAAGATGAAGAAACAGGTGACCTTGAAATGACAGACGATACTTGGTACGTTATCCGCAACACTCGTGGTGTAACAGGTTTCGTTGGCCCTGAAAGCAAGCCAATTCCTCTTACAGAGGCTGAGGTTTATGCAATGGGTGTTGAAAAGAAAGTCGTTAAAATCGACTATGAGGTTGGCGATATGGTTACTATTATCGACGGTGCGTTTGAAGGCATTATCGGTATTGTACGTGAGCTTGATGTTGATAACAATGTTGTTTGTGTTGTTATTTCAATGCTCGGTAGAGAAACCCCAGTTGACCTTGAACTCGACCAGGTTGAAAAGGTCGAAGAAGATTAATTTTATTTAATTTGGTAATTAGCGTAAAATACGCTTTTTATGACGCTTTGTCAAAGGCGTCGTGGGAGGAATGGGAGAGCTATCCGTTCCGCCATACCACGAATTTTTGGAGGTGCTAAAAATGGCTCAGAAAGTAGTAGGCTTCATTAAGCTTCAAATCCCTGCTGGTAAAGCAACACCAGCACCACCTGTTGGTCCTGCTCTTGGTCAGCACGGTGTAAACATTATGGCGTTCACAAAGGAATTCAATGAACGTACAAAGAATGATATGGGTCTTATTATCCCTGTTGTTATCACAGTTTATGCAGACCGTACATTCACATTCGTAACAAAGACTCCACCTGCAGCTGTTCTTATTAAGAAGGCTTGTGGTATTGAGAGTGGTTCAGGTGTACCTAACAGAACAAAGGTAGCAAAAATCACTAAAGAACAGATTAGAAAAATCGCTGAGCAGAAAATGCCTGATCTTAACGCAGCTACAGTTGAAACAGCAATGAGCATGATTGCTGGTACAGCACGTAGTATGGGCGTTACTGTAGAAGACTGATTCTCCTTGTGGGAGGAAAAATCAGAATCCGATTAACCACTATTTTGGAGGAATTTTGAATTATGAAACACGGAAAGAAATATGTTGAGAGCTCAAAGCTCATCGACAGAACAAAACTTTATGATACTGCAGAAGCACTTGACATTACAGTTAAGGGTGCAACTGCAAAATTTGATGAAACAGTAGAACTTCACGTTCGTCTCGGTGTTGACTCACGTCACGCTGACCAGCAGGTTAGAGGCGCTGTTGTTCTTCCTAACGGCACAGGTAAGAAAGTAAGAGTAGCAGTTTTCGCTAAGGGCGATAAGATTGATGCAGCTCTTGCAGCAGGTGCAGAATACGTTGGTGCTGAAGACCTTATGGAAAAAATCCAGGGTGGCTTCATGGACTTCGACGTATGTATCGCAAGCCCTGATATGATGGGTATCGTTGGTCGTCTTGGTAAGGTTCTCGGTCCTCGTGGTCTTATGCCAAGCCCAAAAGCAGGTACAGTTACACCTGACGTTGCTAAGGCTGTTACAGAAGCTAAGGCAGGTAAGATTGAATACCGTCTTGATAAGACAAACATCATTCACTGCCCAATCGGTAAGGTTTCTTTTGGTCCTGAAAAGCTTAAGGAAAACCTTGATACACTTATGGATGCTGTTGTTAAGGCTAAGCCAGCTGCTGCAAAAGGTCAGTACATTAAGTCTGTTGCAGTTGCTTCAACAATGGGCCCTGGTGTTAAAATCAACCCAAACAAGTTCACATCAGCTCCAGTTGCTGAATAATTAAATAATACTTGACAAACCCGAAAGGGTGTGTTAGTATAATAAAGCTTGCCAAAGACAGTAGGTGCATTTTGCGTAAAAGTTTTGACTGCCTACCGAGGATATTAGCATTTAATTAAAATGTTTCTATGCCTTTTCTGTCTTTGCAGAAGAGGCATATTTTATTTCTCCTTGCAAGCGCATTTGAAATTTTAATAGGAGGTGAATCGTTTGCCAAGCGAGAAGGTTTTAGAATTAAAGAAACAGCAGGTGGCTGCTCTTAAGGAAAGACTTGACGCATCTATCGCAGGTGTTGTTGTTGATTACAAGGGTATCAGCGTTGAAGACGATACAAAGCTTCGTAAAGAGCTCCGTGAAGCAGGTGTTGAATACACAGTTGTAAAGAACACACTTCTTGGTCGTGCCATCGACGGAACAAGCCTT
>CAJGCX010000185.1 GCA_904501895.1 Clostridiaceae bacterium | reverse complement strand
TATGGCTGTCATTTTCTCGAAAAAACTCAATATGACCGTTGGTACATTTGTAATGATTTACAATATAATTCTCTATATTATAATAGGTATCGTTTTCAACAGCTGGGAACTGCCACTTTATTCAATCATCACCTACGCTGTGGGTATTAAATCAGTTGACTTTATTGTTGAGGGTCTTGATAAAGCGAAATCTGTTATGATTATCACGGAAATGGAAGAAGAGGTCTGTGATGCATTGAGCAGTAACTTCGGCTACGGTGTTACACAAATTCACGCAACAGGCTATTATTCAGGAAAATCCCGTTCAGTTATCTATTTTGTTGTGAACAGATTTCAGATTGCAAAGCTTAAAATGATAGTTTCAGCCATCGACCCAAATGCTTTTATCACAATTTCCGAAACATCTGACGTACTCGGAAGCAGTCTTAAGGGTAAAAATTAACAGTTTTATTCATTGGACTGACAAATTTATTCAATTCACTTGCATATTATTGATTTTTAATGTATAATATTGCTAATTAGAATTTGCAAAAGACTATTTTGCGAATGAAAAAGGAGGAAATTTTAAAATGAAAAAAAGATTAGTAGTAGTTCTCGCACTTATTCTTGCATTCACTTCTGTTTTCTTTACAGGCTGTGGTGATAACAAGGCAAGTGGAAATGACAATGCTGACCCAACAACAATCAACGTAGGTACAGGTGGTACAACAGGTACATACTATGGCTTCTGTAATGTTGTTGCAACAGTTATCAATGAAAAGACTGATATGAAGCTTACAGTTCAGTCATCAGGTGCTTCAAAGGCAAACATCCTTGACATTGACGATGGTATTGTTCAGTTAGCTATTGTTCAGAACGACGTTATGGACTATGCTTACAACGGAACATCACTTTTTGAAAATGACGGTGCAATCACAAGCTTCTCAACTCTCGGTGCTGTTTATGCTGAGGTTTGTCAGGTAGTTGCTCGTGCCGATTCAGGTATCAAGACAATCGCTGACCTTAAGGGTAAGAAGGTTTCTGTTGGTGACAGCGGTTCAGGTGTTGAATTCAATGCTCAGCAGATTCTCGGTGCTTATGACATCACATTCGCAGATATTGACAAACAGAACCTTAGCTTCCAGGCATCAGCTGATGCTCTTAAGGATGGTAAGATTGACGCTTTCTTCTGTACAGCAGGTGCTCCAACAGTTGCTATTACAGACCTTTCAACAACTACAGGTATCGTGCTTGTTGAAATCGATAATGAACACCTTGCAAAGCTTCAGGAAGATTATGGCTTCTATGCAAAATATACAGTTCCTGCAGGTACATATAATGGCTTGGACACAGATGCTCAGACAGTTGCAGTTAAGGCTACATTTATCGTAAGCAACGACCTCAGTGAGGAAACAGTTTACAACCTTACAAAGGCAATCTATGAAAACAAGGACAGCTATACACATGATAAGGCTAAGGAAATGACTCTTGAATATGCTGTTTCAAGCATTTCTGTTCCTTTCCACCCAGGTGCAGATAAGTACTTTAGAGAAGTTGGCGCTATTAAATAATGAGCCAAAAAACCTTTAAAATCTCTAAAAAAAGGTTAATTGTAGCAGCCGTTTTAATGACAATCATTACAGCGGCTGCTGTTTTAATGAGTGATTTAAATACTCCGTATCTTGTTATGTATGTTGATGATACAAACGCAAGATATATTACACAAAAGGCAGAAGACGGTCTTATGTTTTCCGTCGAATTTGTTCACTCAGTTAACCAGACTCCACTGAAGGACACATATATTATTGAGAATGAGCAAATCAGAGCTTATTCCACCACCTATCGTTCCTTTGGTGCAGGAGTGCAGACTTCCCTTGAGGAAGGACAGACTATGACCTATGACGAAGATGGAAATATGGTCATTACGGGCTTTGATATTACTTATGACCCGTTAAGATATATTGTGGGAACGGTTTCAGACCATATTCTCACTATTGATGGCAAGGAAATCAGCCTTCGTAATCTTTGCGGAAGAAATGCAAAGGTTGTTTTTGAAATTGCCACACCAATAGAAATTCTGACGAAAGGATTGTTGTAATTAATGTCAGATGTAAACACAAAACCTATTACAATGGAAGCTGATGAAGAAGCAGTTGATGTTGACAAAATTATGGCAGAGTTTGATAAAGAGTCAAATACCCGTCACTTTTCAGGCATCTTCCAGAAGATAATCAAGGGTGCAATGGTGCTTTTCTCTCTTTATGTTATGTTCGACGGTTGGACAGGAACAATGGAAGAAAGACAGAAAATGGCATGGTTCATCGGTATTATCGTTATGTTCGCATTCATCATTTTCCCAAGTCACAAAAAAGAAAAGAAGAGAGCAAATCACGTTCCGTTTTATGACTGGATTTTTGCAGCTGTCGGTGGTGGTGCATTCTTCTACTACGCAATAAACTGTCAGGCAATTGTTGACAGAGCATCAAGAATCAACGAGCTTGATATTGCAATCGCAATTATCGGTACTATTCTCCTCTTTGAAGCTTGTCGAAGAGTTGTTGGCTTACCGATTGTCATCGTTTCATTGGCGTTTATTGTTTATGCATTCTTTGTGGTTAACCGTAATCCACTGAGAATTATTATGTACAAGCTTTTCTATACAACAGAGGGTATTGCAGGTACTCCTCTTAACGTTTGTGCATCCTTTATTGTTTTGTTTATTATTTTTGCATCATTCCTTGAGCAATCAGGTATCGGTGCATTCTTCGTTGACCTTGCTAACTCAATCGCAGGTAAGTCAGTTGGTGGTCCTGCTAAGGTTGCTGTTATTTCAAGTGCTATGGAAGGTATGTACTCAGGCTCATCTGTTGCAAATACAGTTGGTAGTGGCTCAGTTACAAT
>CAJGCX010000184.1 GCA_904501895.1 Clostridiaceae bacterium | reverse complement strand
CCTGTAAGAACAACCTTTTCTGCGTTGATGATGATTACGTGGTCACCACAGTCAGCATGAGGTGTGAATGTTGGCTTGTGCTTACCTCTGAGAAGAACAGCAGCTTCAGCAGCTACGCTACCGAGTGTTTTGCCTGCTGCGTCAAGCACATACCAGTTACGGGTAATGTCGCCCTTTTTTGGCATATAAGTTGACATAGAACTTACCTCCGAATAATATTTTTTATTGCTCGAAGATTATATCAAAGGAATACGGGAATGTCAACACAATTTTTCAAAAATTTAATGAGGATAATAATTATCTCTGTTTTTCTCTTGTTTTCTCGTTTTTTCATATATTTTTCTTTTTTATTATTTTTCAAAATTATTTGTTTACTTTTTACTAATATTGAGATAAAATATTGGTAAAGTAATACAACAATTATTCGTGGTGGGAATCCCTCCACCGCAAGCGGTCCCCCTCCCTTTGACAAGGGAGGCTATTGAAAGTAGGGGCGATTCACGAATCGCCCGTTACACCTCATCCGTCACCTAACGGTGACACCTTCTCCTCAAGGCGAAGGCATTTTTGGGTCGTCGAGGACGCCGACCCCTACGTAAAGGTTGGTTTAAAATTGCAGAAGTTGTTAAGTTTAGTCCGTGCGGGCGT
The DNA here is from genome assembly GCA_904501895.1 of Clostridiaceae bacterium. Lineage (GTDB taxonomy): Bacteria > Bacillota > Clostridia > Oscillospirales > Acutalibacteraceae > Fimenecus. The sequence continues at coordinate 2,235 of CAJGCX010000184.1, read as the reverse complement.
CGATAAATATAACATGATTGAAGATGGTGACAAAATTGCTGTATGCGTGTCCGGTGGTAAGGACAGCGTTGTTATGCTTTTATGTCTTATTAACTTAAAGATTTTCTATCCGAAGAAATTTGAGCTTTACGCAGTTACTCTTGACCCTGGATTTTATGGTGAGTGTGCCGATTATTCTGAAATTCAGAAAATTTGTGATGAGCATAATATCCCTTATACTATTAAGAAAACAGAGCTTTATCACATTATTTTTGAAGAGAGAAAAGAGAGTAATCCTTGTAGTTTATGTGCTCGAATGAGAAGAGGGCTTCTCCACGACACTGCAAAGGAATTGGGATGTAATAAAATTGCATTAGGTCATCACCTTGACGATGCTGCAGAAACATTTATTATGAATTTATTCGGCAACGGCCGTGCAGAGTGCTTCTCCCCTGTTTCATATCTTTCAAGAAAGGATTTATATATGATAAGGCCTATGATTTTCGCTTATGAAACAGATATTACACGAGTTGCAAACAAAGAAAATGTACCAATTGTGGAAAGTAAATGTCCTGCCGATGAAAAAACAAACCGAGAGGACACAAAAAATCTTCTTCGTGACCTTGAAAAGCGTTACCCTGCATTAAGGCAAAAGATTATTGGTGGTATGCAGAGAGGAAATATCAGTGGTTGGGGAATTAAAGAATAGCGAATCTGCGCTTACGCTCAGAATGACATTTCCTTTGACAATGCTCATTATATATGTTAAAATACTCTTTAATGATTTAAAATACTAATTGGAGATGATATATATGAAATATGTTGTAGTTTTATACGACGGAATGGCTGACTATCCTGTTCCTCAGTTTGATGGCAAGACACCTATGATGATGGCTAAAAAGCCTAATTTTGACGCTCTTGCACAAAAAGGTACAGTAGGTCTTGTAAAGACTGTTCCTGACGGAATGAAGCCAGGTAGTGACGTTGCTAATATGAGTGTTATGGGCTTTGACCCATCAATTTATTACACAGGAAGAAGTCCACTTGAGGCTGCAAGCATCGGTGTTGATTTAAAGGATACTGACGTTACTCTTCGTTGCAATATTGTTACACTTTCTGATGAAGAAAACTATGCTGATAAAACTATGGTTGACTACTGTGCAGATGATATTTCAACTGCAGAGGCAGAAAAGATTATTGAAACTGTACAGGAGCATTTCGGTAATGACCTTTACAAGTTTTACAGTGGTGTAAGCTATCGTCATTGTCTTGTATGGAATAATGGTACAACTGACCTTGGCAATATGACACCACCACATGATATTTCAGGCAGAGTTGTTGGTGAATATCTTTCAACAAGTGAAAACGCTACTGACCTTATCAGAATGATGAAGGAAAGCTATGATTTACTCAAAAACCATCCTGTAAATATTGAAAGAATCAAGAATGGTAAGCGTCCTGCAAACTCAATCTGGCTTTGGGGTGAAGGTAAAAAGCCTGCACTTTCTCCATTTGAAGAGCTTTATGGCATTAAGGGTGCTGTTATTTCTGCTGTTGACCTTCTTAAGGGGATCGGCAAATGTGCTAAAATGGAAACACCTGATGTAGAGGGTGCTACAGGATATATTGACACTAACTTTGTTGGCAAGGCTGAGGCTGCTGTTGAAGCACTTAAGAATGGCTGTGACTACGCTTACATTCACATTGAAGCTCCTGATGAATGTGGCCACAGAAGAGAGCCTGAAAACAAGGTAAGAGCAATTGAGATTATTGATGAGCAAGTGCTTCCTGTAATCTTTGAGGGTCTTAAGGATTATGACGATTACAAGATTATGATTTTACCTGACCATCCAACACCAATTGTTACTGCAACTCACGCTTCTGACCCTGTTCCATTTATGATTTATCATAAGAATAACGAGGTAACAGGCGTTGATACTATCAATGAAGAAACTGCAAAAGCAACAGGACTTTTCGTTGAAAGTGGCGTTCAGCTTATGAAGAAATTTTTGGAGGACTAATTAAAATGAGCTATAACAGAGATACAATTTGCGTTCAGGGTGCTTACAAGCCAAAGAACGGTGAACCAAGAGTACTTCCTATTGTACAGAGCACAACATTCAAATATGACACAAGTGAAGCAATGGCAAAGCTTTTTGACCTTGAGCCAGGTTATATGTACACTCGTCTTGCTAACCCTACAAGTGATGCAGTAGCACAGAAAATCACAATGCTTGAGGGTGGTGTTGCAGGTGT
>CAJGCX010000183.1 GCA_904501895.1 Clostridiaceae bacterium | reverse complement strand
AGTTAATCGATAAACTATAAATAAAACGGGATTCTAAAGGGTGAAACCCTTTAGCAGAGTCCAGAGACGGAGGCGGGGAGCCCCCGCTGGCATCATGGCAGGGTGTGGGACAGCGTCCCACGTAGCGTTCAAGCGCTCTGCAAGAGAGAGCGTCCCCTTAAAAAATATCTTATTGTAGCTTTTTTCGACACTCTCAGGCTACATTTTGAAAAACCAGCCGTTCTCATTTGGAACGGCTGATTTAAATATTGAAATCTCTGATATTAATCCCAGACAGGCTCTTTGCCAGTGGAAATCATAGCATAGTATGCAAGTATCTTTGAAGCGTCGGAGGAATCAACAACGCTGTCATTGTTGACATCAGCAGCTTTACGCTGAATTTCGGTAAAATCACCTGCTCCGCCTGTCTGAATTTTAGCATATTCCGCAAGAACGAGAGAAGCGTCGGAGGAATCAACAGAACTGTCGGCATTTACATCGCCCAAATCAGCTGTGGCAGGCTGTTCATTGCCAATAACAGCAAACTTTCTGTTATACTTTTCAGCATATGTCTGAGCAGTTGAGCCCACATAGCCATAGATTGTACCGCTGAAAATTGCTTCGTCTGTTTCATAGTCATAACTGTTGCAAAAAGTAGTTTTATAGTCGTAAATCTGGCAATCCGGATTAGTTATTGTTATGGAATTAAGATTTTTACAATTCTGGAATGCACCATATTTAATTGATTGGATATTTTCAGGAAGTGTTACCGAAGTAAGATTATAGCAGTCGTAAAAAATAGATGTTTCAAGAACGGTAAGACTGTCAGGAATTGTGATAGAAGACAAGCTCTGACAGTCGAAAAAAGCATATTGACCTATACTTGTAACAGTGTTCGGGATAGATACAGATGTCATTTGTCTACAGTTATTGAATGCAAATTCACCAATTTCTGACACGCTGTCAGGAATTGATAGAGAAGTTAAATACATACAGTTATTGAAAGCATAATCTCCGATGTATGTAATGCCGTCACTTATTTCAACTGTAACAACCTGAAAGGCATTATCAGACCAAGGCTGCTGGAGTGTCCAGTCTGCCATTTTACCGGTTCCGCTGATAGTAAGCTTTCCCTCGCTGTCAAATTCCCACAGGATATTGTCACCCTCAGCGCCACATTCGCCGGAAGCAACGATATCAGCGGCACTTGCGGTTAAAACAGGCATTTCAACATGGTTATACGGCATAAAAGTTAAACTGCCTGTTGCAAGCAGTGTTGCCGCTGTAATAATAGCTTTAATTTCTTTTGTTTTCATAAAAACTTCCTTTTAAATTATTTTAAAAAAATATTTGATATATTAATTATACATCTGCATTTAAAAGTTGTCAATAATATTTTGATAAGATAGCAAAAGACTGCAAATTCGCAATATTTAATAATATTGCTCAGTCTGTAGAAAAAGCACTATCCACAACTTAAGCACTCAAAGATTAGAACGTTTATTATAATGGAATTTAGATTTACGAGTATTTTCATAGCGTGGTGTAGAGCCATCATCTGGTCGAATAGGAACTACTGAATGTTGAATTTCAGTGATAACTCTTTTAAGAACTTTTACACGGTGAAATGGATTTCTACTAAAGACAGCTGTAGCAAAACGATCACGTAAAGATCCAATCAAAGTATTCACATTTGCCTGATATTCATACTTGTTGTTTTTGTCCTTGCGCTGCTCCTTGATTTCAAGGTCTGCTTCTCTTTTAGCAATAGCAGCGATGTTAGCAAGATACATACTAATCCAGAAATCCTGCATAATGATATTCTCTGTAAAACCGCCAAAACACGGCATTTCAAGCTTGTTTTTCACGATATCAAATTTTACCTCAACAGACCATCTTTTGAAGTATAATTCTTTGAATTCTGGTTCGTTAAGTTCAAATAAATTTGTCATAAGAGTTTCAATTTCACCTGATGGAAGCGTGAATTTAATAATTCTTACCTTTAGTCCATTGTATATCTTCAGAATATGACTTCCAAGAGGAAGGTTATCTATTTCAACATTGAACTTATTACGAATACGGAATAAATAATTCGATTTTTCAGAGAATAATCTAATTAATTCTTCGCTTGCATATCCTCTGTCCATGATGAAAATTGCTTCTTTCAAATCTATCAGATTACCAACTTTTTCAAGATGATTTTTAGCATGAGTTCTTTCGCTAACTGTTAGCGGAGAAAAATCAGCATCAATAATAAAATCATTGGTAACATCATAAGCAATACTCATACGTGCAGTAGGAGAAGAAGCTTTTGCACCTGTTCCGCCGAACTTATCTCGTAAACCAGGAAGATTAGGAAGCGAGGTATCAGAGCCATCAATTGCAATAATAAATTTGTTATGCAGTTTATCAAGAGTAACAATATATTCACTTGAATAATAGGCTTCTCTTATTGCATTATAAAGCTTCAAAAAAGGAGTATGATCGAATTTGTTGCGTGCTTTGCTTAAAGCTTGCTGAGACATCGTAATACCTTCTTTCTCAAAGAATTTGTTAAGAGCGTTCTGGGTTGAAGTTTTGTTCATTGAAAGCATAAATTTCAGAAGCTTTTCAAAAGGCATTTTACGATTTCTGGTAAAATACTCAGGCTTGAAACGGCTTTCATCAAGTGTAGCTTTTGCTCTTAAAATTGATGCTGAAATACCAATTGCAATTATCATCGAAAACATTCTAATGCACCTCAAAATCAGGAAGTATATCAAATAGATATCTACTTCCGATTTTATCGGCTTTCTCATTTTGTCAATCGGTATTTTATACAAACTTTTTATTACTTTTTTGTGGGTATTTTTGCGTGCTTAAGTTGTGGATAGTGGTATAATATAGGAAATCGGACAGACCAAATAAGGAGTTATAGGAGATTTATAATGGAAATCAGGTATATAAATCAGGATGATGATTTGTTTGAAATAAGCAATATATATGAGTGTAGCT
>CAJGCX010000182.1 GCA_904501895.1 Clostridiaceae bacterium | reverse complement strand
GGGTTTGTCTGGTCCATGAACTGAGAAAGTGGAGATGAACCGAAGAATTCCTTGATTGCAGCCATAACAGGACGGATGTTGATAAGAGCAACAGGTGTTACCTTATCAGGCTCCTGACCCTGAAGAGTCATTCTTTCTTTTACAACTCTTTCCATTCTTGCAAAACCAATTCTGAACTGGTTCTGAAGAAGCTCACCTACTGAACGGATACGACGGTTACCGAGATGGTCGATATCGTCTGTTACACCAACACCTGATGCAAGACCGTTAAGATAGTTGATTGTTGCAAAAATATCTTCAACAGTAATGTGCTTTGGAATAAGGTCATCAGCACGAAGAGCCATTTCCTCTTTAAGTGCTGCCTTATCGTCACCACACTTGTCAAGTACTTCCATAAGTACTGTGAACTTAACTTTTTCGTTAATGCCGATTTCTTCAAGCTCGTCTTCAGTAAACATTGGTACATACTCAAGGGCATCAATCATACCGTTTGAGAATACCTTAACTTCCTTACCGTCAACATCGAGGATTACTGTGTCAACACCCTCCTGTTCAATTCTGTAAGCAAGTTCTTCACTGATTACGTCACCTGACTCAGCCATAATCTCACCTGTAAGCTGACTTACAACAGGTTCCTTAACCATCTTGTCAGCAATACGTGAAGCAATACCAAGCTTTTTATTATACTTATAACGACCTACTCTTGATAAATCATATCTGTGAGCATCGAAGAAAAGACTGTTAAGGTGAGCCTGTGCAGTTTCAAGTGCAGGTGGTTCACCCGGACGAAGCTTTTTGTAAACCTCGATGAGAGCCTGTTCAGTATTAACAGTTGTATCCTTTTCAAGTGTAGCCTCAATTCTGTCGTCGTATCCGAAGAATTCACGGATTTCGTCGTTTGAGCTGAGACCCAATGCACGGATAAATGTTGTAATATAAATCTTTCTGTTTTTATCGATTCTTACATAGAAGAGGTCGTTCTGGTCAGTTTCGTACTCAAGCCAAGCACCACGGTTAGGAATTACAGTTGTTGTATAGAGCTCCTTACCTGTCTTATCATGAGTCATTCCATAATATACACTTGGAGAACGAACAAGCTGTGAAATAATAACACGCTCTGCACCGTTAATCACAAATGTACCACTGTCAGTCATCAGTGGGAAATCGCCCATATACACTTCGTTTTCCTTTACCTCACCTGTCTCCTTATTGAAAAGACGTGCGGTAACTCTGAGAGGTGCTGCATAAGTAGCATCTCTTTCTTTACATTCCTTGACAGTGTACTTTGGCTTATCGTCCATACGATAATCAACAAAAGTCAATTCGAGATTTCCTGTGTAATCGGTAATAGCATCGATATCACGGAACACCTCTTTAAGTCCTGTTTCAAGGAACCACTTGTATGAATTCTTCTGCACCTCGATAAGATTAGGCATCTGCATAACCTCATTGATTTTTGAGAAACTCATACGGGTATTTCTGCCAAGCTTTACTTCTTTGACATTTACCATAGGGCTTAATCACTCTCCGTTCGTTTTTTTATTCCTAAGCCTTACTACTATATACATAGTATATAAAGCGTGGAGATTACTAAATTAAAGTTGTATTTACGCCTTGATTTTCGTAATAAATTATGGTAAAATTCTTTTTACGAAAAATGCTCCAGCGTATACAATTCCATTTTAATAGCAGTTTAATATTATATACAAGTCAAGTCAATATGTCAAGACCTAAATTGTAAATTTTTTGAAATATTTAAGGAAGTTTGTTTATGAATGATTTTAAGCGTTTAATTTTGTCTGCAAAGGCAGTCGCTTTATTTAAAATTGTAATAAATGATGAGTGTATTGTTTCACTTTTAAAGCTACTTGAGGCTGACAAAAATAATGAAAAGGAATTTTTGTCACTTTACTCTGATTTCATCTCACTTCTTTATGAAAAGACAGATGACCTCTGCCAATACATAAATTCACTTTTGCAGAATGATGAAAACGTATATGTAAGAGAATCTGCTAAAGGACAGGCATCCCCTATCCTTAAGAAGGCAATAGAAAACGAACTCGACTTTTTTGAATCACTTTCAAAAATCACTTGTGATGATGTTAAGGGAATTATCGAAACTGACATTTATCTTCCTGAATGGAAAAACAGCAACCTTTCAGTTAAGGAAGAATACATTAAGAAAATCGATTCAATCAAAACCACCGGATATGGCATTTATGCATCACACAGAATGTTCTTATATAAGGATAATGAAATTGTACCTGTAAAGTATCCTGACCCACAACGACTTTCACAGATGAGTGGTTACGAGCTTGAAAGACAAAAGGTAATTGACAACACAATAGCGTTGATAAACGGTAAGCCTCGCAACAATGTGCTTTTATATGGCGATGCAGGTAGTGGTAAGAGCAGCACAATCAAAGCTATTGTCAACGAATACTACGAAATGGGACTTCGTCTTATTGAAATTAAGAAAAATCAGCTTTACTCATTACCTGACGTAATTGAGAAGCTTGCAGACAATCCGTTGAAATTTATCGTATTTATCGACGATTTGAGCTTTTCAACAAATGACAGCGATTTCGGTGCATTGAAGGCTATTCTTGAGGGTGGCGTTGCAGGTAAAACTGACAACATTGCAATTTATGCTACAAGCAACAGAAGAAATCTTGTTAAAGAGAATTTCAACGACAGAAATGGTGACGATATTCACCTTCAGGATACAATTCAGGAGGTTATGAGCCTTTCTGCACGCTTCGGTCTTAAAATTACATTCTCAAAACCTAATAAAGATTTATATTTATCTATTGTGGAAAATCTTGCTATGCAGTATAATATAAGTATTGCTAATGATGAGTTGGCAATTCAGGCTGAGGCTTTTGCTCTTCGTAACGGTGGCAGAAGTCCGAGAACAGCAAAGCAATTCATTGAATATTTAGCTTCTAAATAAGGAGAGGAAATATGAGAAACTATAAGTACGATTGGGAAAATCCCGCAATTTTCAAAAAGAATAAGGAAGACG
>CAJGCX010000181.1 GCA_904501895.1 Clostridiaceae bacterium | reverse complement strand
TGTTACGGGCTGTTTTAAAATCGATTATATTGGAGGAAAAGAAAATGGCATTTACTGCAAAAGACGTACAGGCTCTTCGTGAGAAGACAGGCGTTGGTATGATGGATTGTAAAAAGGCTCTTGTTGAAACAGATGGCGACATCGAAAAGGCTATTGACATTCTTAGAGAAAAGGGTCTTGCTTCTGCTGCTAAGAAGGCAAGCCGTGTAGCTGCTGAAGGTGTAGTTGCTGCTTATAGCGATGCTAATGCAGGTGCTCTTGTTGAAATTAACTGTGAAACAGACTTCGTTGCTAAGGGCGAACCATTCGTTAACCTTGCTGCTAAGGTTGTTAAGACAGTTGTTGCTGCAAAGCCAGCTGATGTTGAAGCTCTTCTTGCTACAAAGGTAGTTGATTCCGATAAGACAGTTGACGAAGAAGTTCAGGAAGTATTCCTTGCTCTTCGTGAAAATATGAAGGTTCGTAGATTTGCTCTTGTTGAAGGACACACAGCAACATATATCCACGCAGGTGGTACTGTTGGTGTTCTCGTTGCATTTGATGTTGATGATGCAACAGCAGCTAAGGCTGAATTCGACGCTATGGGTAAGAACGTAGCAATGCAGATTGCTGCTATGAACCCTGAATACCTTGGTAAGTCAGACATTTCTGATGATGAGTTTGCAAAGATGAAGTCAATTACAGTTGACAGCGCTCTTAACAAGCCTGATTCACTTCCTGTTCCAATTCTTAACAGCATCATTACTGAAGCTATTAACGATAAGAAGTGGAGCGACGAAGACGCTGAAATCTACAACGGTCTTGACCAGAAGCAGAGAAAGAACTTCGTAAACTTCATTTCAAAGGAAGCTTATGCAACAATGGCTGAAATCGCAGTTTCACACAAGGCTGAAATCGCTGAAAACAAGATTTTCGCAGGTCTTGTACAGGGTCGTCTTGCAAAGCAGATTAAGGAAGTTTGCCTTCTCGAACAGACATTCGTTCGTTCAGACCTCTTCGACGGTTCTGTTGACGGATACATCAATTCAGTTGCTAAAGAACTTGGCGCTGACATTAAGCTTACAAGCTTCGTTCGTTTCGAAAAGGGCGAAGGTATTGAAAAGAAGGAAGACAACTTTGCTGCTGAAATCGCAAGCATGATGTAATTTCTTAAAAAACCATTTTAGGACTTCACATTCATTTGTGGAGTCCATTTTTTATGTGTTGTGTAGCTAAAATTATAATTTTTAGGTGAGATAAGATAATTTAATTGATGATAAGAATACAACAATCAAAATATTTACACATAATGTTGAGGAGCATTTTTATATTTCACATAATATTTATAATTTTTTTGTTGATTATATTTTTATAATATTATATAATAAAAGAACAAATGTACACGAGGTGTAAAATGTTTAAGTTAGTAAGTGATTATAAGCCGACAGGTGACCAGCCACAAGCAATTCAAAGACTTGTTGACGGTATTGAAAAAGGTTATAAAGAACAAACCTTGCTGGGTGTGACAGGCTCCGGTAAGACATTTACTATGGCTAATATTATTGCTAAGCTTAACAGACCAACTTTAGTCCTCGCACATAATAAGACACTCGCAGGTCAGCTATGTGCTGAATTCAAGGAGTTTTTCCCTGAAAATGCAGTTGAATATTTTGTTTCATATTACGATTATTATCAGCCTGAGGCTTATATTGCAACAACTGATACTTATATTGAAAAAGACTCTGCAATAAATGATGAAATTGATAAATTACGCCATTCTGCAACATCAGCTTTAAGTGAAAGACGTGATGTAATTATCGTTGCGAGTGTTTCCTGTATTTACTCTTTAGGTGACCCTATTGATTACAAGAGTATGGTTATTTCTCTTCGTACAGGAATGGAAAAAAGTCGTGATGAGTTTATTGAAAAGCTTGTTGAAATACAGTATGAGCGTAATGATATTAACTTTATCCGTAATAAATTCAGGGTAAGAGGGGACATTGTTGAAATTTTCCCTGTATATTCAAATGATACAGCCATTAGAGTCGAATTTTTCGGCGATGAAATTGACAGAATCTGCGAAATTAATCCTTTGACAGGTGCTGTTAAAAATGTTGTTTCTCACGTTGCTATTTATCCTGCATCTCATTATGTTGTATCACCTGAAAAAATGGAATCAGCACTTGAGCAAATCAATAATGAAATGGAAATGCAGGTTGCTACCTTTGAAAAGGAAGGAAAGCTTATTGAGGCACAACGAATCCGTCAAAGAACTGAATATGACATGGAAATGCTTCGTGAAACAGGCTTTTGTAAGGGCATTGAAAACTACTCTGCAATAATGTCAGGAAGAAAACCCGGTGAGCCACCATTTACGCTCCTTGATTATTTTCCTGATGATTATGTTCTTTTTGTGGATGAATCTCACGTTACCTTACCACAGGTAAGAGGTATGTATGGTGGTGACCGTTCAAGAAAGGAAAGTCTTATTAACTTTGGCTTCCGTTTACCATCTGCTTATGATAACAGACCATTGACCTTTGATGAATTTTACGATAAAACACATCAGAAAATATTTGTAAGTGCTACTCCCGGACCATTTGAAAATGATAAAAGCGTTCAGGTGGCTGAGCAGGTTATCCGTCCTACAGGACTTCTTGACCCTGAAATTTCTGTTCGTGGTACGGAAGGACAGATTGATGACCTTATTTCTGAAATTAATATTCGTGTTGAGAAGAAAGAGCGTGTACTCGTTACTACTCTTACAAAGAAAATGGCAGAAAATCTTACAGATTACCTGTCGCAACACGGAATTAAGGTTCGTTATATGCACTATGATATTGACACTATTGAACGAATGGAACTTATCCGTGACCTTCGATTAGGTGAATTTGATGTTCTCGTTGGTATCAATCTTCTTCGTGAAGGTCTTGATATTCCTGAAGTGTCATTAATTGCAATTCTCGATGCCGATAAGGAAGGATTCCTTCGTTCTGAAACATCACTTATTCAGATTATCGGTCGTGCTGCACGAAATGCAAACGGTCACGTTATTATGTATGCTGAT
>CAJGCX010000180.1 GCA_904501895.1 Clostridiaceae bacterium | reverse complement strand
CTACAGGACTTTGCTTCTCAAAGTCAAACGGTATGATTCAGCTTGTTAATTATCAGATGAATGAGTTATCACACATAATAACAGGCGATGACCTGCAGAATGCCAATGTATTCTGGGATACTGTATGTAACGGAAAACTTACGAATAATATAACGAGATTAGTGTCAGGGGAAAATCCTGAGTTGCGATTTGCAGATGGTAGTGTATGGCACTTTTCAAAAGAAGACCTTGGAGTAACCATACAGATTGTTGCTACTGAAATGACGGATTATTATCTTCTTACAAATGCTTTGAAGCAAAAAAATGAAGAACTTGAAATGATGAGTGACCGTCTTCGTAAATACGGTGAAAATGTTGATGAATATACCCGTACCAAGGAAAGACTTGAAACAAAGGTTCGTATTCATAACGAAATCGGTCAGGCATTACTTACAACACGTCGCACCTTGAACAGTGATGATGGTGACTTGAAGGCAGTTCTTGACATCTGGAACAGAAATATTTCAGTTCTTCGTATGCAATCCGAACCAAATAACAACGCTGATTATGTTGGTGAATTGATAAAAGCTGCAAAATCGGCCAATGTTGAAGTTCAGATTGACGGTCAACTTCCTGAAGATAAGGATATACAGCAATTAATAGTTGCGTCGGCTACAGAAGCGTTGACAAATGCTATTCGTCACGCAGATGCAGGAAAGCTTATTGTTGAAATTGACTCAACAAAGAAGTATTATATTACTTGTATAAGTAATGATGGAAAAATTCCGGATGGTCCTGTTACAGAAGGTGGCGGTTTAAGCTCTCTTCGAAGAAGAATGGAGAAAATCGGTGGAACGATGAATGTTTCGTGGGAACCACAGTTTGTACTGACAATCAAAATACCTAAAAAGAGTGGTGAATTATTATGATAAACGTATTGATAGTTGAAGATGACCCAATGGCAAGAAAACTGCTGGAGATTTTTGTAAGCGAAAGTGATAAATACTCTATTGTTCACACTATTGATAGTGCTGCAATGGCAGAAATTTATTGTTTCAAAAATAACATTGACCTTATTTTGATGGACGTCTGTACTGCTATGGATGCAAATGGTCTTGAAGCAGCAGAAAAAATCAAAAAGTCATTCCCGAAAATCAAGATTATCATAATAACAAGTCAGCCTGAGTGTAGCTTCCTTGACAGAGCAAGAGCAATTGGTGTTGATAGCTTTTGGTATAAAGAATCATCTGCTGAAAAAATTCTTGCAGTTATGGACAGAACTATGGCTGGTGAATCTGTTTATCCTGATACAACACCTGAGCTTCGACTTGGTAATGCTATGAGTGTTGATTTTACGGATAAGGAGCTTGAAGTCTTGCGAGAGCTTACAGGTGGTGAGCCTGATGCTGTTATTGCTGAAAAGCTACATATGTCATTGAGAACAGTTAAGGCTCATATACAGAATATGCGTGACAAAACAGGCTTTAGAAACAGAACAGAACTTGCTGTAAGAGCAAGGGAATGTGGACTTGTAATCAATGACCATAAAACTGAATAAAAATATGAGATGGTGCTTTTGTAGTGCCATCTTTTATTTTTGCACTAAAGTACAATGCAATTACCAATATATAATCTTATAATATAATTGATGAGATATATTGGAGGTAATACTATGGGATTATTTGATACATTGAAAAGACAAGCAGAACAGGCTGCTCGTTCTGCAACAGCACAGGCAGGACAAAATCTTGTACAAGGTGTGAAAAACGCAGCATCAAATATGGGTAATAAAACATATAATGTAACGCTTTCACAGTTACCTGTAAATCTTGCTCAGCTACAAGCAATGCCTGAAGCAGACCTTAAATCACCTGAAAAAACAGCAGCACTTGTAATTGCTGCCTTGTGTATTTATCCGATTGATAAGGATGCTTGTTGTGAAATGCTTGAATTCCTTCACGGACCAAAAGGCTTGAGTGGAATGGACAGACAGTTCATTGCAGACCGTTTCCGTGACAAGGATTACGTTCCTCGTTCATATTTTAATGGTGCAACACCTGAAAACAACTATGAGCCAACAGAACCATTCACATTAACATTTTTCGAAAACCCATATAGCCGCGATAACTTTAATGAAGGCTATCTTACATTACATATCAAGTCGAATGGTGCAGACTCTGCACGACAGATAAGACTTCGCACAAAACCATCAACAGGACAATGGTTCCTCTGGGAACAGCTCTTACTTTCAGATATCAGAGTGCCTGTAAGTGCTGACCCTTGGGCATAATGTTATGGCTGTAATGTTTTTGTCATTTTAATTCGTATTAGTTTTATTAATTTTTTTCTCAAATTAAAATTTTAATTCCTTTTACTTTAATAATTACTAATGAAAAAGAGTGGCTGAAAAAGCCACTCTTAATTGTTATTATATGAGTTTTTATTTGAATAGGGGGGATTAGTTAAAGTATCTCTTGAGTAATCCCTCAAATGCCTTACCGTGTCTTGCCTCGTCACAGTAAATGGCTATATATCAACGATTATAAAGTCTGTCACACAAATTCATCACACAATTTTAAAATTCTATATATGAAAAAGAATATAAATTATTTCTATATTATTATAGCAACGATGTATTTTTTGAGAATATATAATATAGTTTTACCTTGCAATATTTTTAAAGTGGTGGTATATTTAAAATGGTTTAATATATAAGTTTAATTCCTTTAGGAGGAGATAAAATGAAGAGGATGACAAAGGGTTTATCGGTATTGATAGCAATTATATTGATGGTTACAGCTGTGCCGTTAAAGGGGTTTGTAGGTGCCGAATTACCTGATTTTTTCTCATTTAAGGCAAAGGCAGAAACAAATTCTAACGAATTTTTAACAAGTGGTTTCTGTGGTGACACAAGTGAAGGTGGAGATGGAAAGAATATCTCCTGGACACTTGATGAAAACGGTGTGCTCACAATAACTGGTACAGGTAAAATGGCTCCTGAAGCATTTAAATATGACCTTCGTATCAAAGAGGTTATTATAAGTGACGGAATAACAAATATTTCAAGT
>CAJGCX010000179.1 GCA_904501895.1 Clostridiaceae bacterium | reverse complement strand
CTGTAAAGAATTTTCATACCAAGATGTGACATACCGATTTCGTAATTATCAGGGAAACAGAAAGCATATCTAAGCTTTACATCCTCTTTATTTTTAACGACACTATTAAGCTCACCGCCTGTATATCGTGCAGGCTTCTGAACTTTTTTAAGCAATTTTTCAACTTCTTTTTTAACCATAATTGACCTCACAAAAAGTTATTGAGTTTATTTTACTATAAAATTCTTTTTATTTCAATATTCATTCTTACTAAACAATGAAAGAGTTAAAAATATTGCAATAATAATTATAGAAAAGTTGTAGTTAGTTGAAGCAAAAGCATATATTCCCCAAATAAAAATTAGAAATATAAATACAACAGAAGTTATATAAATAATTTTAGCGGAAAATGAAGAATCATATTTTTGTAACATCAAAAAGTATAAAGAACTTCCTCCGTCAAGACCTTTTATAGGCAACAAATTAAATGTCATTAAAATAAAATTAATACAAGCAAATGTGAGAATTGAATTGTTTTTGTAAAAGCATAAATACAAGCAACATAATATTAAAATAATTGCATTTGCTAAAGGACCACCAAGAGAAATGATTATTTCACTTTTATTACTTATTCTCATATCCTGTTTTCGGATTATATTAATTCCTGTCAGCTCAAATCTTACTTTTTCAGGTCTGTTTTCTAATATAAACATTATAAGTATATGTCCCACCTCGTGAATCAACGATGACACAACTGTTATCAGCACATTTGACGGTACTTTCATAGTCAATATAAAAGCAATAAAAGCCACAAAAAGAAATGTTATTTCGACCCTGATGCCAAATACATTAAAGCACATCTTCACCTATTATTGATGGTGAAAAGGTTTCCTTAACAACACCCTTAAAAACATCAACAATTCCTGAAACTGAAATATCTGTTTTGCAAATTTCATTGTAATGTGCTTTTATGCTATTTGATAAATCATTATCTATCCTGCAAAATGCAAAAAGAACGCCTGAAATTGCAAGAGATAAAACAAGCTGTACAACAATTACTCTTGTCATAACATTTTCATTTCTTTTCTGTGTTTTTGTTCTATGTGGTCTTTCATAAAAATTATTGTCCATAATATCACCACAAAATAATATGATGAAACTATGGACAATATGTTACTTTTTAAATATCTGTTTTATTTTGATAAGTTCATTCTGACTTATTGTATGTTTGCCTTTAGTATTCTCGATATAATCAAGCATTGACTCCGCATCATTGAAAATTGCAACATTCATTTGCGCATCATCAAGTATTTTGAGTTCGGTTCTGCTATCGACAAAGAAAAGAACCGAATAAACCGTTGCAGTAATGTCAAAATCTCTGAAAAGCTCTTCCATTCGTCTGCACTGACGGAAAGATTGCTTTATTGGATTTGAAATATCCTTTTCATAAACCTTACCGTTTTTACTATGCTTTACCTGATGCCATTCAGCATTTGATGTTTTGCCACTTAAAATTCCACGATGATTTTTTGTTTCAACTATGAACACAGAATTTTTACCGATAACAAGAAAATCAAGCTCCATTTTAATCCCACGATTAAGAATTACAGGATTAGTAATCACAGTAAAATCCTTTGGAAGTTTTTTGAGAATTTTCAGTGTTGCATTTTCACCACGAACACCGGCTTTTAAAATGTCATATTTCTTACGACAAGTAAAAAATACAATTATAAAAATCAAAGCCAAAATAAGAATAAGAATTGGAATAGCAATATGAATTGTTGACTTTTCAAGAAGTATTGAAACAAGTATTCCAACTCCTGAAGCAAAACAAATTAAAACAAAGAGAAATGATAATAAAACCATTAAAAATGCTTTGTTTTTTTCTTTTCTTAACTGCGACTTGATTTTTATAACCTTTGACATTATCAGAATACCTTCTTCATAACCGCACCGTCTTTTGCAGAAGAAACAAGTGTTGAATAACGAGCAAGCCAACCTGACTTAACATTTGGTTCAGGCTTAACATAAGACTTTCTTCTTTCGTTAAGCTCATCGTCAGAAACCTGAACATTGATTTTGCTTTCAGGAATGTTGATTTCGATAATATCGCCTTCATAGATAAGACCGATTTCACCACCTGCAGCAGCTTCAGGAGAAACGTGACCGATTGAAGCGCCACGAGAAGCACCACTGAAACGACCGTCAGTAATAAGAGCAACTGTTTTATCAAGCTTCATACCTGCAAGTGCAGATGTTGGGTTGAGCATTTCTCTCATACCAGGACCACCAACAGGACCTTCATAACGGATAACAACAACATCACCGTCAACAATCTTACCCTTGTAAATTGCATCAATAGCAGCATCCTCAGAGTCAAATACTCTTGCAGGACCTGAATGAACAAGCATTTCAGGAGCAACAGCTGAACGTTTTACAACGCAACCGTCTTTCGCAATGTTACCCCAAAGGATAGCGATACCACCTGTTTCGCTGTATGGATTGTCAATAGGACGGATAGCATCTGTATTCTTAATATATGCACCTTCAATATTTTCTCCGACTGTTTTACCTGTTGCTGTGATAAGTGAAAGGTCAAGAAGGTCTTTCTTCGCAAGCTCAGCTTGAACAGCAGGAATACCACCTGCATTGTTAAGGTCGTGCATATGTGTTCCACCTGCAGGTGCTAAATGACAAAGATTAGGCACCTTTGCACTGATTTCATTGAACATCTTAAGGTCAACAGGAACACCTGCTTCATTTGCAATTGCAAGGAGATGAAGAACGCTGTTTGATGAACAACCAAGAGCCATATCACAAGCAAGAGCATTACGGATTGACTTTTCATTAATGATATCACGAGCTTTAATATCCTTTTCAACAAGGTTCATAATTGCCATACCTGCATGCTTTGCAAGCTGAATACGGCCACTGTGAACAGCAGGAATTGTGCCGTTACCAGGAAGAGCAATACCAACTGCTTCTGCAAGGCAGTTCATTGAGTTTGCTGTATACATACCTGAGCATGAGCCACAACCAGGACAAACATTTTCTTCAAATTCGAGAAGCTTTTTATCGTCGAT
>CAJGCX010000178.1 GCA_904501895.1 Clostridiaceae bacterium | reverse complement strand
TTCTTATTTAAGAGCTTCTTTAGCTTTTTCTGTAAGAGCTGTAAATGCTGCAGGGTCTGCAATAGCAATTTCTGAAAGCATTTTTCTGTTAAGGTCAATACCAGCTTTTTTAAGGCCATTGATGAATGTTGAGTAGTTCATACCATTCATTTTGCAAGCAGCTGAAATTCTTGTAATCCAGAGCTTTCTGAAATCACGTTTCTTCTGCTTTCTGCCGATATATGCATAGTTACCGCTCTTCATAACTGCCTGTTTTGCAGTTCTGAAAAGTTTGCTCTTTGAGCCATAGTAGCCCTTAGCGAGCTTTAATACTTTATTTCTTCTTTTGCGAGTCATCATCGCACCTTTAACACGTGCCATTTCTCTTTACCTCCGATTGATTAGTTACAATTATGCGTTTTTCACGCTTCGATTCTCTTTACTTATAAGGAATAAGACGCTTAATCTGAGCTGTATTTGTCTTATCAGCAACAGCTGTCTGACGAAGACCTCTTTTTCTCTTTGTGCTCTTCTTTGTTAAGATATGAGACTTGTTAGCGTGTGCTCTGATTGGCTTGCCGTTCTTTGAAAGCTTAAATCTTTTCTTAGCTCCGCTATGTGTTTTAATCTTTGGCATAATAATATCCTCCTAATAAAATATACTACTTTATTTCGCACCTTTTGATGAAAGGAACATAAGCATCTGACGGCCTTCAAGCTTTGCAGGCTTGTCAACTGTACCGAATTCCTCAACAGCAACTGCAAAACGTTCCATAATACCGTTACCCAAGTGAGCGTGAGCCATTTCACGACCTCTGAATCGGATTGAAACCTTTACCTTATTGCCGGATTTCAAGAACTTAAGTGCATGATTTACCTTTGTATCAAAGTCATGCGTATCAATGTTTACAGAAAGTCTGATTTCCTTTGTTTCAATAACCTTCTGATTTTTCTTAGCTTCTTTTTCTTTCTTTGCCTTGTCAAAACAATACTTGCCATAGTCCATAATTTTACAAACTGGTGGCTGCGCATTTGGCGCAATTTTTACAAGGTCAAGACTACGCTTTTCAGCTTCCTTCAAAGCATCCTTTGCAGACATAATTCCAAGCTGTTCACCACTGTCGGTAATAACTCTGATTTCTTTGTCTCGAATTTCTTCATTGATTTGCAAATCTTTAGTACTGATAAATAAACACCTCTTTAGCGAAATTTAAAAAAGTGGACAGAAAAATTCTGTCCACTACAATACAACTTAATCTTTTTATAAAGAAAATGTATTGACCAGCCAACTTAAAGTCAGTCAGGTGAGAACAAAATTTACTGCTCTACTTTGTTTTGCCCTGTTATTATAACACAAAAATCAAGTTTGTCAACAGTTTTTAAAAATTTATTTGAGCAATAAATTGGAGTTTATCGGGGAGTTTCTTTTTGATATCCCCCTCAGTCAAATGCTACGCATTTGCCAGCTCCCCCTCAAGGGTGGAGCCCAATTTAGCCTTCCCCCTGGAGGGGAAGGTGGCACGAGCAAAGCGAGTGACGGAAAGGGGGAATTATCCCGATAAATTATAATTTGACAACATTATATCTATTATAGTAAAATATATACATTATATTGGATTGGAGCGTTTTTATGGGGTACACAATCAAAAATCCTTACGAAGGTGTTATGAATCTTTTAGGTGATATGGAAAATCACTACAAGACAAATCTTCATACACACTCAACATACAGTGATGCTAACGATACTATGACGGATATGATTAAAGGCTTTTATGACAACGATTTTGACATTTTAGCTTTTGCAGAGCATGGTATTTTAGGTAAACGCTGGAATGAAAAGCCTACACATATTCCTTTCTTCAATTTTCAATACCTCTGGCATGGACAGAGAAGCTACCTTACCGAAGAGCAGTACAAGGCAATTAAAAGCGGGACATATAAAACAGAAAACAACTTAAGAACAAAAAAACGTGGACTTGAGGACGTACCAGATGCCATTGAATGTAATATGTTTACAGTTATGAAAAACCATGTAAACGGATATTTCACAGACAACGCTTATGAGGGTGTTCAGGGTCTTGAATACGACTATGAAATTCCACTTGGTTTAATTGAAAAAAGTGGTGGTATTTCTCACATCAACCACCCTACTGACCTTTTACAGGCAAAGAAGAATCCAGGCTGTGCAAAGGAAGAAAAGAACATCCATTTCTTTGCAAATCTCCTTAAAAAATATCCTTCATGTATGGGTATTGAAGTTCTCAATATGTATGACATTCCTAATCGTAGTGACAGAATTCTCTGGGACGAGCTTTTAAAACTCCTCACTCCTCACGGAAGAAAGGTTTTCGGCTTCTCAAACAGCGATGCACATCAGGTTGACCAGATTGACACAGCATTTATGGACTATATTCTCCCTGAATATTCTCTCGATACACTTCGCAACGCTATGGAGACAGGCACATTCTTCTCAATTGCACGTTACGCAAAAAATGAATTGGGTGAAGATTTTGCAGGTCAGGGTCCTTGTCCTCGTGTTGTAGGTCTTGAGATTGACGATAATACAGATACGATCACAATAAAGGGTATTAACTGCAAGGAAATTGACTGGATTGCTGATGGTGAAACAATTCAGACAAACACAATCGAAGCAGACGGAGAAATCACTTCAACTATTAATTTGAATGAATATACCGACAAAATTTCCTGCTATGTACGTGCACAGCTTAAGGGTACAGGTGGTATCTGCTTAACTCAGGCATTTATCCTCGACGACGGAAATATGGAAAGATTCAAAAAACCGATTATCGAAGAAAAAATGACAGAAGAACAAGCAAAAAAGAGAAAATTCTACAGTAAAAAATTAGGCGTTGTTTACGGAAAACTGACAAAGAAGATATAAAATGCTTTAATAAATTCAAAAAACTGTTGACAGTTGACTAATCCTGTTGTATAATACAAAATGTATCCCAATGTATAAGGGAGGGATTTTTAATGAGTCAGGTAAAAGTTAAAGAAAACGAGTCCTTGGAAAGTGCTCTCAGAAGATTTAAGAGACAGACTTCTCGTGACGGTGTCATTCAGGAA
>CAJGCX010000177.1 GCA_904501895.1 Clostridiaceae bacterium | reverse complement strand
GTTTGCAGCACCTGTAATTATGGCTTTCATTTTTTCAACACCATAATTTTTGATGATTTCGTCAGGGTCCTTACCGCCACTTAAACGAAGAATTTTTATTTTCGCATTTGTTTTCTTAAAAATCTGTAAAGCCCTTGCAGCAGCCTTTTGTCCCGCCTCGTCAGCATCGTAGGAAATTAAAATTTCAGATGCATAGCGTGAAAGAAGCTGTGCCTGTTCACTTGTAAGTGCTGTACCAAGACCTGCAACAGCATTTGTAAAGCCAGCCTGATGAAGTGCGATAACATCCATATAGCCTTCACAAAGAATAAGGCTGTCCTTACCACTTTTCTTTGCAAGATTAAGTGCGAATACACCCATACTCTTTTTATAAACAAGTGTGTCCGATGTATTAAGATATTTTGGCTTTGAGTCATCCATAACTCGTCCACCAAATGCAATTACATTTCCTTTAACATCAATTATAGGGAATATAACACGGTTACGGAAATTGTCGTAAATATTATCGGGATTTTTCTGTGAACGTCTTGCAAGATTTGCAAAAACAAGCTCTTCCTTAGTAAATCCCTTACTTATTAAATAATTAGTAAGTGCAAAGAAAGAATCAGGAGCAAATCCCAAGCCAAACTTAACGATTACCTCGTCAGTAAGTCCTCTTTCTTTAAAATATCGGTAGCCGATAGCACCATCCTGTGTCTGTAAGCATTTATGGAAAAATCTTGCTGCCTCACGATTAGCCTCAAGCATACGAAGGCGTCGTTTATTCATTGTGTTGTCATAATTGTTTTCGTCAGGCATATCCATACCCACACGGTCTGCTAAAAATCTGACAGCATCAATATAATCAAGATTTTCAATGTTCTTAATAAATGTTATAACATCGCCACCATTACCACAACCGAAGCAATAATAAGATTGCGTATCAGGATAAACGGTAAATGACGCTGTTTTTTCACCATGAAACGGACAAAGACCCTTACTGATTCGTCCTGCTCGTTTCAGATTAACATAAGAAGAGATGGTACTTTCAATATCGGCACGGCTACGAAGCTCCATTAAAAATTCGTCTGATAATGCCAATATTACACCTCCTCGAGTCCTATATCAACCCAGGAATCAGGGATGAAAATATTTTTGTAAACTGCTATAAGATAACGGTCACTCATACCTGCAATATAATCACAAACGGCACGAGGGACATCTTCTCTTTCAATTATGTAATGATATGCCTTTGGAATTTTTTCCGGATATTGGTTGAAGTAATCGTAAAGACGAAGAATAATATCAATAGCCTTTGTTTCCTCACCCTTACAAACAGGGTTTGTATAAACCTTATCAAACATAAAAGCGTGAAGCTCATCAAAAGGCTGTTGCACACGAGGTGAAAAAATAATATCATCAACACTGTTTTCAACAACATCAAGAACCATTGTATTAATTCTTGCGCTCTTTTTAAAGCCTAATTCCTTACGAATTGCAATAGGAATATCCTCTTCACACATAACACCTGCACGGACAGCATCGTCAATATCGTGGTTGATATATGCGATTTTATCAGCAAGCTTTACGATTCTGCCTTCAAGCGTGTCGGCTTCTTTACCACGAGTATGACAAGCAATACCGTCGCGGACCTCATAAGTAAGATTAAGTCCCTTACCACTCTTTTCAAGTCTTTCAACAACACGAAGACTCTGCTCATAATGACGGAAGCCTCCTGGAAAAACAGAGTTTAAAGCTCTTTCACCTGCATGTCCGAATGGTGTATGTCCTAAATCGTGACCGAGGGCTACAGCTTCAGTCAAATCTTCATTAAGATAAAGACCATTTGCAATTGTTCGTGCAATCTGTGACACCTCAAGAGTATGAGTAAGTCGTGTTCTGTAGTGGTCGCCCTCCGGAGAGAGGAAAACCTGTGTTTTATGCTTTAATCGACGGAATGAATTTGAATGGATGATTCTGTCCCTATCACGCTGGAAATCAGTTCGTAATGGACATTTATCTTCCTCAATCACCCTGCCCTTGGTGTCGGCACTACAGCAAGCCTTTTCCGATAAAAAGCCTCGTTCTTTATTTTCATTTTTTTCTCTTACAGTTAAATCGTTCAAAATAGTGCCTCCTTTTATACCCTTCTATTAATATATACGCAGAAAAATGCAAAAACACTTTAAATTTTTCGAAAAAATTTTAAAATTCACAAAATTCTTCCGAAACTACCGTAGAAAACACCTTTCCATAGCTTAATTCTGTCAATTTTGCATTTATATTATCTTTATTTTCACTTTTAATTCTGAATGTGACCTTAACATTATCTGTATATTCTGTATCAAGAATTACAGTATCCTCACGAGAAAGAAAATCGCTTAATTTTCCGTAAAATGTATAGTCACATTCAACTGCCAAATCAAGGCAATGTGCCATTGTGATGATTTTTGCACTGTCAATAGCGATTTTAGCACTATGAGAATAGGCACGGACAAGTCCGCCGCCACCAAGCAATATGCCACCGAAATATCGTGTTACAACAACGCAAACATCCACAAGATTTTCCTTTTCAAGCACATCAAGAGCAGGCACACCAGCTGTGCCCTGTGGCTCACCGTCGTCAGAATAACGCTTCACTCCACCTTCACGGAGAATATAAGCATATACATTATGAGTCGCATCCCAATGCTTCGACTTAATTTCAGCAATAAAAGCATTAGCCTCCTCAACAGTTGTGACAGGCTTTGCATATCCTATAAATCGTGAACGCTTGACGATATATTCATCACTATTAAATTCTTTGACTGTTCTGTATTCCTTTGGCATAATTATCACCTGAAAAAACAAAAGGTGGTACAAAAATCGTACCACCATTATGTTTTAAAAAATTATTTTGAGAGATTGTAACGTTTGTTAAATCTGTCAACACGTCCGCCTGCATCAACAAGCTTCTGCTTACCTGTGAAGAATGGGTGGCAATTTGAGCAGATATCAACCTTTAAATCTTCTTTTGTTGAACGAGTTTCAAATGTAGCACCACAAGCGCACTTTACTGTTACTGTTTTATACTCTGGATGGAGTCCCT
>CAJGCX010000176.1 GCA_904501895.1 Clostridiaceae bacterium | reverse complement strand
TCTTGCAATGGAACAGATTATGTCAACAGGTGGCGGTTGGCAGGATCAGGTTGGTGGTGTAGTAAATGGTGTTAAATTTATTACTGCAATGCCAGGACTTATTCAGGATATTAAGGTGAAAAAACTTGAAATTCCAGAAGAGGCTATGAAAGAACTTAACGAACGCTTTGTGCTTATTTACACAGGTCAGAGAAGACTCGCAAGAAATCTTTTGAGAGACGTCGTTGGCAGATATATAGGCAACGAACCAGATTCTTTATTTGCGCTTAATGAAATTCAACGAATAGCAGCTCTTATGAGATTTGAGCTTGAGCGTGGTAATATTGATGAATTTGCAAAGCTTCTTGATTATCACTGGGAGCTTTCTCAGGAGGTTGATAGTGGTTCAACCAATACATTAATTGACCAGATTTTTGAAAGTATCAAAGATTACACAGCAGGCAAGCTTGTTTGTGGAGCAGGCGGCGGCGGTTTCTTGCAGGTTGTTTTAAAATCTGGAGTTTCAAAGGAAACTGTACGTAAAACGTTAAAATCAGTATTCCAGGATTCAGATGTGGATGTCTGGGATTGTGAAATAATATAAATCTGAGGTAGTAATGGAACAATCAAAAATAGACAGAATAAATTTTTTAGCAAGAAAATCACGTGAAAGTGGTCTTACAGAAGCAGAGAAAAAGGAGCAACAGAAGCTCAGGGCTGAATATGTAGCTGCTTTCAGAAAAAATCTTGTTAATACACTTGAATCAACAATTGTGGAACGTCCTGATGGTACTCGTTTACCACTTGTTGAAAACAATAAGCTTAATAAGAAATTGAAATAATTTATGGCAGAGATAAGAAAAGCGGAAATCGGGGATTTAGAAAGAGTTGAATATATCTGCAGAATGACTGCAGACGAGGAGTCAATAAAAGATGAAAAAGCAGGCAGGATTGTTTCGCTTATTTATTCAACTTATTATATCGAAGAAGAAACTGACAATTGTTTTGTTCTTGTTGATAATGGTGAGGTTGTCGGTTATATAATTTCTTCGGTGAATCCTTTGAAACTTAATAAAAAGTATAAAGAGAAATATATAAAGCAAATTAAAAAAATAGATAAAAAATCTGCTTTGATGGCAAGGTTTGTTCCTGTGCCATATCTGCTTTTAAGATTTAAGTATCCGGCACATCTTCATATAAATCTTTTGCCCAGTTATCAGAGTAAAGGTTATGGCACTTTAATGATTAATTCACTTTTAGATGAATTAAAAGAGAAAAAAGTGAAGGCTGTTATGCTTCTTGCAGCTGCTGAAAATACAGGTGCTATCAGGTTTTATGAACGAAACGGATTCAAAAAATTTATTACCGCCTTCGGCGGCGTGGGAATGTATAAGAAAATAAGATAGGTTAGGACTTGAGAGTTTTGAAAAAACCAATTACGGCAATAGTTTTAGGGGCGGGCCATCGTGCTATGGTGTATGCTGATTATTCATTAAAGCATCCCGACGAATTGAAAATAGTTGGCGTTGCAGACCCGGATGAATATCGCAGAAAAATGGTAATGGAAAAATTCGGTTTTCCAAAAGAAAATTGCTTTGTGGATGCCGAAGCTCTTTCAAAGGTGCCGAAATTTGCGGATGCTGTAATAAACGGCACAATGGATGAGCAACACGTCGAAACATCGCTTCCATTACTTAAAATGGGATATGATATGCTCTTAGAAAAGCCTTTTTGTGTAAATAAGGCGGAGATGAAAGAGCTGTTAAGTGTTGTAAACGAGCACAAAAACAAGGTTATGATATGCCACGTGCTTCGTTACAGTCCATTTTATCTGAAGTTTAAGGAAAAAATACAAAGTGGGGAGCTTGGCGATATAATTAATATTCAAACCATTGAAAATGTCAGCTACCATCATATTGCAACCTCATTTGTAAGGGGTAAGTGGGGGAACAGTGAAAAATGTCACACCTCAATGCTACTTGCAAAATGTTGTCACGATATGGATATTATGATGTGGCTTATGTCACCGCTTAAACCAGTGACAGTTTCTTCTGTTGGTGCACGTATGCAGTACAGAAGTGAAAATGCACCAAAGAATTCGGGTACATATTGCCTTAAAGACTGTCCTTTGGTTGAAACTTGTCAGTATAGTGCTAAAAAGCTTTATCTTGACCACTTAGGTTCCTGGGAATTTTATGTGTGGAAAGAGCTCGAAAGCGTAGAAAATCCTACAATGGAACAACGAATAGAGCTTTTAAAGCACAGTGATTACGGCAGATGTGTATATAAATGCGATAATGACGTTGTTGACCACCAGAGTGTCTTAATAAATTTCTCAAATGGTGCAACAGGTACTCATAATATGATAGGTGGTGCAGCAGCTCCACTCAGGGTCCTTAAGGTTACAGGAACAAAGGGCGAGATTTATGGTGAGTTTGAAAGCAACGTAATTAAATTTACTAAAATCGACCCGAATAATGAAAATATGTATATAGAAGAAAGACTTGATATAGAAGATTTCGATTTAGATGGTCACGGTGGTGGTGACGATAATCTTACAGCTGACTTTATTAAGTTTGTTGCAGGAGAAAAGGTTTCTGTTTCGTGTACTTCAATATACGATTCTGTTGATGGTCATAACATTATTTTCTTGGCAGATGAGTCAAGAGAAGCAAACGGCGAATTAAAGTTTGTTGACAAACAGTAGAAAATGTTGTAAAATACTTTTACTTATGAAGTAAAATTCAATTTTATTTGGAGGGTATATAGAATGGAAGCACTTGCAGGTCTTAGCGGTGGTATTGAAATTATCAGTAGCATAATTTATAAAATCAATAGTATTATAATAGCTATAACAATGTTGATGGGTGGCGTTAGCGTTCCTTCAACAGATACACGAATTTCTTATGCAGAGCCTGATGCAAAGCTTATGGCGGTTGTGTGGGGCGATACACAGCTTTGTAACTACAACCCTGAAAGAGAAGTAAACTTTGTTGCTGCTTGTGATGACTTACAGAATTCAGCTACTCAGATAGATGCTCTTTTAGTTGCTGGTGACATTGTTGAAAATGGTTTCCAATCAGAATATGACAGTCTTA
>CAJGCX010000175.1 GCA_904501895.1 Clostridiaceae bacterium | reverse complement strand
AGTGAAAGAACACCAAGAAGACTCTTTGCATTTACTCTTCTGTCTTCCTTTTCAACCCAGATTGATGACTTGAATTCATTAGCCTTCTGGATGAAAAATGTTGCAGGACGTGCGTGTAAACCAACTTGATTTTTAACTTCTACATCTTTAGTAAACATAGCTCATTCTCCCAAATGAAAATTATAAAACAACAGATTGATACACCTTTGTTACTAATATATTATACCACAAAACTTTACTTCGTCAACGAAAAAAAGGATACTTTTGTCGCAAAACCGATAATTCAGTTATAAAAACAAAAACGGCTTTTTTGCAAGAATTAAGTTTGTGCATTTTTGCCATAAATTTTTACAATTTTTGTATAACATCAATATTTTTTAATTTTTGATAGTATGATTTGTATATTCCATACCCTTTTCGAGGACACCGAACTCCATACCACAGCTTTTATAATACTCGATGATATACGGTAATGCCTTGACAGTTGCTTCCTTATTGTCGTGCATAAGAACAACAACCTTATCTGTCTTTTTAGGAAACTTGCTACAATTTGTGACCATTTTATTTATATTCTTTTCACCGTCTGCATCACCGTTATAGCAATTCCAATCAAAGTATGCATATCCCTTTTCCACAACAGATTCTGTAAGACGAGTCATAATTCCGTCAGAATACTTTTTGCTGATAGTGTTACTGCTACCACCCGGAAAACGGATAATATCAGCCTTAACACCTGTTTCCTTTTCAACTACATCAGAGATTTTCTGTAAATCCTTGAAATAAGCTTCATCTGATGAGTAAATCGTTTTGTAATTATGCTTATAGCAATGAAGTCCGATTTTGTGACCTCGGTCAACAATTTCCTTCATAAGATAATTATACTTTCCGTTTACCACGAAAAATGTTGCCTTAACATTATACTTGTCTAAAATATCAAGAATCTCCGGAGTCAACGAACAAGGACCATCGTCAAAAGTAAGATAAACTGTTTTACCCTCTGCCGGAATCGGCCTAGGTAAAACAGTCTTTTCCTCATTTTTATCGCCCTTTTTCTTGGAAATCTGCTTCTGAAGTTCATCAATCTGTTTATTAAGGTCATCAACCATACTTTCCTGATATACGTTCTTATCAAGAGCGTCCTTATAAAGCTTATCCAGATTATTCTTTTCCTCCTGAAGCACCTTGTTTTCAGATTCCTTTTCACTGAGAAGCGATTCGTTTTCTGCTAACTGACTGTTCAGCTCCTCATTGCTCTTATTTGCATTATTGTTTTTCACACCAAAAACAACAGTTGTAATAAGAAGGACAAAAGCAAGTACAACAGCAACGTATTTAATTATCTCTGACTTATTTACTACCTTTATATCCACTTAAAATTCTTCCTTATTGTTATTTACCCATTCCTCTAAAAAAGCCTTTTCCTTATCTGTTATGTCAGCAGCTTCAAGCATATCAGGTCTATGCTTTGCTGTCATAATAAGTGATTGTTCACGACGCCACTTATCAACATTACCGTGATGTCCTGAAATAAGAACATCAGGGACTTTAATACCATTCCACTCATAAGGTCTTGTGTATTGAGGATACTCCAGAAGTCCGTTATAGTGACTTTCAAGCTCCTTTGCTTCATCATTCGGTAAAACGCCCTCTAACATTCTTGAGATTGAATCAGCAAGAACAAGTGCAGGTAATTCACCACCTGTAAGCACATAATCACCGATTGAAATCTGTTCATCAACAAGTGTGTCGATAACACGCTGGTCAATACCCTCATAGTGTCCGCAAAGAATGGTGATTTCGTCCATTTTTGCAAGCTCCTTCACCTTTTTCTGAGTAAGCACCTGACCGCAAGGTGACATATAAATAAGGTGATTTTTATTTTCACTCTTTTCACAAATTGCCTTGTAGCAATCGTGGATTGGCTGAGTCTGCATAAGCATACCCATACCACCACCGTAAGGAGCATCGTCAACACGACGGTGTTTATCAAGAGTATAGTCTCTTATATTTATGCAATTTATTTCCACATATCCCTTTTCCCTTGCACGACCGATAATACTTTCAGAAAGTACACCCTCGCACATTTCAGGAAAAAGTGTCATTATGTTAATTTTCATCTTCAAAAAGTCCTTTTATAGGATTGATTTTAACAATTCCCTCTTCAACGTCAACAGATACAACCACCTGCTTGATTGCAGGAATAAGCACCTCACCGTTTTCGGTTTTAATATGCCACACGTCGTTAGCACCTGTTTCACTGACATCAGTAATAACACCAAGCTCTTTGCCTGTGTTATCGTCAATAACCTTACAATCAAAAAGCTCCTGAATAAACCAAGTGCCCTTTGAAAGCTTCGCATCACTTCGTTTCATATAAAGCACTTTGTTTTTAAGTGCCTTTGCCTTGTCAATATCATCAATGCCGTCAAGCATTAAGATAACAACATTTCCATGAGGACGTGCTGAAGTGACCTTTATAGCTTTTTCACCCTTATTGTCAAAATAAAGTGTTTTGAATTTTTTTACAAAATCAGGAGTATCACACCAAGGATTAAAACGCATTTCGCCCTTAATTCCGTGAGTTGATACAATTTGTCCTAATTCTAAATAGTCTTTAATCATTTTAAGTCACCTCATCCACCACTTCGTGGTCCCCCTTCCCCTCAAGGGGAAGGCAAAAAAGGCAGACTGTACAAAACCGTCTGCCTAAATTGTAAATTAGTCGATATCGACCTGGACTTTTTCACCTGTACGAGTTGCACCGGCTTTAACAACTGTTCTAATAGCCTTTGCAATTCTACCCTGCTTACCGATAACTCTGCCCATATCATCCTCAGCAACGTGAAGGTGATATACAACGACACCACGGTCGTCAACATCGTCAACAGTAACAGTAACAGCGTCAGGATTTTCAACAAGTCCCTTAACTATTGTAATAAGAAGTTCCTGCATTTTCAAAAACCTTTCTTATTTAATAGCGCCACTCTTCTTAAGAATAACCTTAACTGTGTCAGTTGGCTGTGCGCCATTCTTAATCCACTGAGCTGCCTTTTCGTTATCAATCTTGATTTCAGCAGGATTTGTCATTGGGTTGTAAGT
>CAJGCX010000174.1 GCA_904501895.1 Clostridiaceae bacterium | reverse complement strand
CAGTATGAGTGCCCTGACAAGAATTTCTTTGCACTTTCACCAAAGCTTATTTGTCCTGATATGAAGGCTACAACTCTCGTTGACCTTTATAACACTATTCTTGGTAATGGTGGCGAGGAAATCACATTGGATAAAGATACAATCGAGAAAGCAAGAAGATGCATTGATAAAATGCTTGAGCTTGGGTGATTACAATGAAAAAAGCAGTTATTGCTATGAGTGGCGGAGTTGACAGCTCCGTCGCTGCTTTACTTATGAAAAATGAAGGCTATACCTGTGTCGGTGCTACAATGCAGCTGTATATCGAGGGTGATTGCAGTGATGCGAGAGCAGTTGCCGATAAGTTAGGTATGCCTTTTTATATTTATCCACTTAAAGAAGAATTCAAAAAGCAGGTTATAGACAAATTCATTGAATTCTATGAAAATGGCAAAACTCCAAATCCTTGTATTGAGTGTAACCGTACACTTAAATTCGGTGCAATGATAGATAAAATGCACGAGCTGGAAGCAGATTTTGTTGTGACAGGCCATTATGCAAGAGTCACTTTTGAAGATGGTGAATATAAGCTAAAAAAAGCCGTTGACGAAAGCAAGGACCAGAGCTACTTCCTCTATATGCTCACACAGGAACAGCTAAAGCACATAAAATTCCCATTGGGTGAATACACAAAACCACAAATCCGAGAAATGGCAGAAGAAAACGACCTTATAACTGCACGGAAAAAGGATAGTCAGGATATCTGCTTTGTCCCTGACGGAGATTATGTGAGCTTCATAAAATCATATAATAACAAAACTTATCCTAAAGGTCAGTTTGTCCATAAATCAGGCTTTACCTTTGGTGAGCATAAAGGAATCGTGAATTACACAATTGGTCAGCGTAAGGGTCTGGGAATTGCATATAAAACACCACTTTACGTGTTGAATATTGACCCTGAAACAAATAATGTTATCCTCGGTGATAATGAGGACTTGTTTACAGATGAGGTAACTGCAAAAAATGTAAACATAATAAGTGGCAAGAAAATAGCAGAGCCACTCCGTGTCCTTGCACGTGTCCGTTATCGTCATAAGGAGCAACCGGCAACTGCGTGGCAGGATGAGGATGGCACATTACACGTAAAATTCGACGAGCCACAACGAGCAATTACAAAGGGTCAGTCATTAGTCCTCTTTGATGATGACACAGTCCTCGGTGGCGGAGAGATAATATAAGTGCAAAGTGCAAAACGCAAAGCGCAAAATGAAGGAACTGCGTTGCGATTATAAATGTAATGGGAACAACAAATTCTGTAGGGGCTGACGACTCCGGCAGCCCGAAAAAATAAACAATAGATAATATTGAATAGATAAAAGATAATAGATAATAAATATAAACAGCAAATCAAATACATACATCGTAGGGACGATTTAACAATCGTCCTTATTTATTTTACCGAATACATTCTCTAAAATGCCGAACACTTTTAATATATTGCAAACAAAAAAACGGAATGATATTATACACTTGCAAGGAGGAATTTCATGAAACTCAGAATTGTAATTGACCCTAATCGTGACGAAGAAATAGTTATCATTGCTCATGAAAAATCACACTTGGTGTGTGAAATTGAAGAACTAGTAAAAAATTATTCTGTTGACTTAATCGGATATACTGAAAATGAAACAGTAAAGCTTGATTTGAATGATGTTTACTGTTTTTTCACAGAGGATAACAAGGTGTTTGCATTGACTGAAAATGAGAAATATAGGCTTAAATCAAGGCTTTATCAGTTAGAAGAAGTTTTGAGTGAGAACTTTGTTAAAATCAATCAGTCCTGCATAGCAAATATCAAAAAAATAGACCGCTTCAAGGCAACTGTTGGCGGCTCATTGACAGTAGTTTTCAAAAATGGGTATGTAGATTTTGTGTCACGAAGAAATCTTAAAAACGTAAAAGAAAGGTTAGGTTTGTAATATGAATAAATATGTAAAAGAATTTTTACACAGAGGACTGATTTTTGGCGGCTTTGGACCAATAATTTTAGGAATTATAATCTATGTAATATCAAAAACAACTAATGATTTGGTTATGTCTGGTACTGATATGTTGACAGGTATAATTTCGACTTATTTATTGGCATTTGTTCATGCAGGTGCAAGTGTGTTTAATCAGATTGAACATTGGTCAATAGGAAAATCTCTGCTTTGCCATCTCTCAACACTCTATGTGGCATATTCTCTTTGCTATGTAATAAACACATGGATTCCATTTGAGCCTAAAATGATATTGTTATTCACTGCAATTTTTATGGCAATTTACTTTGTGGTGTGGGTAATAGTCTATTTGTCAATAAAATTCACAAGTAAAAATTTCAATGCTAAACTTAAATAGAACATATACAGCGGGGACAACACCCCGCTATTTTTATGAGTTAAATTATAATTTGTTGGGGTATTGATTTCGCGTAGTGGCAGGCTTCCACGCCTGCGTTGTCATTCTATACGTAAACGACCGCGTAGGGACAGACATCCTTGTCTGTCCGTTATAATGTTTTTCCAATTTAACATAAACCTATAAAATAAAGAGCAGGTCATTTAAACCTGCTCTTATTAATATGTTTTATAATATATATAATATATAAATAAATTAAAAAAATAACCGTAATAGTAATCTGTAGAAAAGCGCTGAAAAACAACTATTAACATAATATAACCACTTAAAATATTGCAAAAATACACCTATCTGTCAACTTGCACATAAAACTTAACCTGATACCAATATTTTTATTCAACAAAAACACCAAATCCGAAACACGCGGAACAGTTTACAAAAAGGTGCGAAAAAAATGAAAAAAGTTGTTGACATTTGTCTTGCGTTTTGTTATTATATACGAGCGCCAAGGACAGAGGCTAAACACCGAAGCCCTGAAACGCACAAACTTGAACCTTGAAAATTAAACAACGACGAGATAAAAAAGGAACCCTGTAGATTCTTTGAGGGTATAAAGATACTCAACAGAGAAATACAAGAAACAGTAATTCTTTTGGATAACAAAAGAGTTAAGAAATAAACGCTAAGCGTTTTGAGTTAAAAGAAGTAAAGAGCTAAAAAGCACTTTAGAAAATGATTT
>CAJGCX010000173.1 GCA_904501895.1 Clostridiaceae bacterium | reverse complement strand
TTTCCGGTGATGCATTAAAGAATGACAACAGCTTATCAGGTATAAGCTCAAATGCTAAAAGTCCCACAAGCATAATTGTAACTGCTGAAATAATTGACAATGTAATTGTCTTCTTCACTCTGTCGTATCGTTTTGCACCGTAGTTGTATGCGATAATCGGCACCATACCGTTATTAAGTCCGAATATCGGCATAAACACAAAGCTCTGAAGCTTGAAATAACTTCCGAAAACTGCAGTTGCAGTTGTTGTAAAGCCGATAAGAATTTTGTTCATAGTAAATGTCATTACTGAACCGATTGACTGCATTATAATTGACGGTAAACCGATTTTATAAATTGTCTTTACAATTTCCTTGTCCCAACGGATAAGCTTTGTTGTAATGTGAATTTCCTTGTTGCACTTAATATTGAATATAATTGCCACAATTGCTGCAACTATCTGTCCTGCTACTGTTGCAATAGCAGCACCAAGCACTTCTAATTTAGGGAAACCTAAAAGGCCGAAAATGAGAATAGGGTCAAGAATAATATTAATAACTGCACCGATTAACTGCGCTATCATTGAATGAGTTGTTTTACCTGTTGACTGCAAAAGCTTTTCAAAGCAGAACTGACAACAGATACCAACTGAACAACCAAGACAAACCGATGCATAATCTGTTCCGTAATCCACAATCTGCTTAACATCTGTCTGCGCAAGGAAAAACGGTCTTGAAAGAAAGATTCCTATCAATGTAAACACTGCCGAACTGCAAAGGAAGAGGAATACACCTGTATTTGCGATTTTATTTGCCCTATCAAATTCTTTTGCACCTAATGAACGTGAAAGCATTGCGTTCATACCGACTGCTGTGCCACCACAAACAGCAATCATAAGCTGCTGTAATGGGAATGCAAGTGAAACTGCATTAAGAGCATCCTCACCAAGCTGTGATACAAAAACACTGTCAACAACATTGTAAAACGCCTGAACGACCATTGAAATCATCATTGGTGTTGCCATTGATGCCAAAAGTCTGCCCACAGGCATTGTGCCCATTTTATTTTCCTGTAAATTAATGTTTTTTGCTTCTGCCATTATACTGAAACCCTTTATTTATACAAATTTTGCTCACAGACATTACATCTGCGAGCAATTTTATTTTCCTTAATCTTCTGTTACTGTACCATTTGCAACAGTAATTGTTCTGTCACAATCCTCAAGTACCATTTCACGATGAGTAATGAAGACAACTGTAATGTCGTCATTTTCCTTAAGCTTTTTCATAACTGTTTTTTCAGTTTCACTATCAAGGGCACTTGTAGCCTCATCCATCAAAAGCACCTTGCCTTTTCCTAAAAGGGCTCTTGCAATTGCAAGACGCTGTGCCTGGCCCTGAGAAACACCTGCACCTGACTCACCGAGAACGAAATCAAGTCCACCATCCAAATCATAGGCGAATTCTGCCGCTGAATTTTCAAGTGCATTTCTGATTTCCTCATCAGTTGCCTGAGGGTTAAGAATTGTAATATTTTCCCTTACGCTTCCGCTGAATAGCATATTATCCTGTGGTACAAATGAGAACAAACGCTTTGTGTATTTGCAATCCATTTCTCCGTCAGTAGTCTCAACAACTGCCTTACCACTATCTAATGGATAAATTCCCGTAATCAGCTTGAACAATGTACTTTTACCTGCACCTGATGGTCCTTTAATACCGATAAATTCACCCTTGTTTATAGTAAATTTCGCATTATTCACAACATTTTCTTCACGATATCCGAAGGTTGCATCCTCAACACGGATTTTTACAAATTTATCGTAATCCATTTCAGGATATTCATTTTTCTCGTCCTCAGACTCTGTAACCTCAATAAGTCTTTGTGCTGAAGAAATCATATTGTAAAATGCAGGTATAATTCCTGTGACATTAACTGCAGGTGAACGAAGCTGATTAACAAGCTGAATAATAGCAACAACTGAACCGAAGGTCATTGTACCATTAAGCACACCATAAGAGCCATAAGCCACAGCAATTAAAAAGCCAACTGCAAATGCCAATGAAAAGGCAATGCTTGCGAGAATTGAAAAGCTTCTTTTTTTCACCTTTTCATAATAAAAGCTCTTCTGCTGCTTCAATGAAATATTAACAATTTTTTCCTCGATACCAAAAACCTTAACTGCAAAGAGGTTTTCAAGCATTTCCTGCATAAATGAGCGAACAGTTGATTCCTTTTGCTGAACTCTTTTGTGAAGGTCCTTTATATATTTTCTTGAAACACCCACAATAAATGGAACAAGAACACTGCTTACAAGAATTATGATAAGGAATTTCTTATCGATAGTGTAAAGTGCAATTATTGCAGTGCACAATCTCAACACACTTGAAACCGCACTCGGTAAAATATGTATATACTGTTCACACACAAGAGATGCATCAGATGTAATTCTCGCCATAAGGTCTCCACTATGTCTTTCGGACACCTTTGCGAAGTTACCGTTAATAAGGCTTGAAAACACATGCGATTTAATATGTATTTCTGCTTTCCCCTGACTTATCGCCTTTAAGAATGATGAAATTATGCTTGAAAATAGCTGAACAACAAGTATAGCCACAAGCATTGAAACACTTTTTATAAGCTCATCTCTGTTGCCGTTTTGTGCGCTATCCATTACTGATTTTGAAACCATAGCAAATGCAGTTGCTGAAATTGCACTGACAATATTAAGGGTTAAAAGAGCAGCAATTTCCTTATTACGCTTTCCACAGCTTTTGTATATCCACTTTAATACAGATATATCACTCATCATTTTTCCTCTTTTTATAATAAATGTTTTTTAGTCTTCAACAAGACCATTTACACGCATTTTGTCAATAAGCTTTTTCACGTCTGCTTCTACTGTTTCATAAGACACTTCATAGTCTTTTGAAATTTTTGTAACAATTTCCTCTACAGAAATTGTTCCGTCAAGCATATTGAACACCTCAGCACCAATTTCATTAAAGGTGATTATTCCGTTTATTTCCGTCTGTCTTTCACCAAGAGGAAGAACAACATTGCTTCCTGCAACATTTTTCATAATAAATCCATCTTTAATCTTCATTTTTTATCAACCTTTCTATGCCATTATATGATGCAAATGCAGCATCA
>CAJGCX010000172.1 GCA_904501895.1 Clostridiaceae bacterium | reverse complement strand
GCTGACGATAAGGGGATTTACTATTATGTGCCTGCTATGATTAAGTATTATTTAGGTGAAGAGCCAA
Source organism: Clostridiaceae bacterium (assembly GCA_904501895.1). Taxonomy (GTDB): domain Bacteria; phylum Bacillota; class Clostridia; order Oscillospirales; family Acutalibacteraceae; genus Fimenecus. The sequence continues at coordinate 3,087 of CAJGCX010000172.1, read as the reverse complement.
TTCTTTCAAATGCTCCAACATATCTTCCTTTCTACGAAGAAGATATGAAATATGTTCTTGATAATATTCAAAAGCTTGTTATTAAGGATGTTGCAGAATCAGGTGGCTATGGTGTTGTTTTCGGTAGTGAATTATCTCTTGAAAGAGTGTATGAATTAAAGAAAATGATTCAGAAAGAGCCTCGTCGATTTATTGCTCAGGAGGTTATTCAATTCAATGACCTTAAGGTTGTTGAAAATGGTGCTTGGACAGAGCGTAAAGCAGATTTGAGAGCGTTTGTGCTTACAGGTGAAGAGCCTGTTGTATGGAAATCAGGACTTACACGCTTTTCAAAGGATGCAAATTCCTTTGTAGTTAATTCTTCACAGGGAGGAGGCTTTAAGGACACATGGGTGTTATCTCGATAAAATCAAGTGACAATCTTTTCTGGCTTGGCAGATATGTGGAACGAGTTTTCACAACGCTTAAGGCTTTTACAGAGTGTTATGATATTATGATAGATGTAAACGACGAGGAATATATTAATTTCTGTCGTCGTCTCGGAATTGCTAATAATTATTCCTGTCGTCAGGAATTTATCAGCTCATTTTTGTTTGATTCAAATGACCCTGCGTCAATTTATTCAAGTCTTCTTCACGCTTATGACAATGCAGTTGAAATGAGAAACGTAATCAGCTCAGATACTCTTTCTTACCTTCAGCTTGCAGTTGACATTATGGAAAAAAGCAGTAGTAGTAACGCTCCTCTTCTTAAGGTGCAGGAGGTAACAGACTGGATTTTTGCCTTTTGGGGTAGTGCTGACGATAATATTGAAGCAGAGATTTCAAGAAATATTCTTAAATTCGGCAGAAGCATTGAAAGACTTGACTTGTACACAAGACTTGATTATCCGTCTGAATATTTGAGAAAAGAATTTTCAATAATGCTTAACAGACTTTATAAAGTGGGCATTGATTTTAATTCTCACTCTATTGAACGACTTTCAAGAATGATTCTTGAAACAGAGGATTATGCACCATACAGAGTTTCAATTCAGAACGAATTGTCACAGCTTTTTGTAACAGGAGTGATTTGACGGTGAAAAATAAAGAGAAAGGAAAGATACCGTGCGTACGAAGTGCTTTTTCTATGGCATTTAGTGCGAATTCTGTATCGCATGGCGATTAAAATGGCAGTTTTAGATTTTACTTATAATATGTCAATCAAATTTTCTCTTCCTGTTGTGAAGCATTGTTATACTCTTCGTTGTATTCCTCTTGAATGTGAATATCAGCACATTGAGGATATTAAGGTGACAGTTTTTCCTGAAAATGAATTGACATATTCAAATGATGGCTTTGGAAATATTCTTGTAACAGACAGAATTGTTACAATGCATAACGAATTTACAGTTGACGTAATAGGTACAGTGACAACAGGGGAGCACAAAACACCTGAAAACGACCTGAATCCTGTTTACAAATATCCTACACATTACACAAAATGTGGTGCAGAGCTTGACAGAATGTTTGACCGTATTCAGGTGGGTATTTCTGACAATGCAGTTGATACTGCACTTAAATTCACAAGGGCAATCCGTGCAAATATTGTGTATAAATCAGGCTCAACAAGTGTTATTACAACCGCTGAGGAAGCACTTTTAAATGGTGCAGGTGTTTGTCAGGATTATTCTCACATTTTATTGGCGCTTTTACGAAAGGCAGGAATACCTTGTCGTTATGTTGTCGGTATGATGGTTGGTGAGGGTGAAACTCACGCTTGGGTTGAGGTTTATCACGAAGGCGTATGGCACGGTGTTGACCCTACAAACAACAGACTTGCTGATGAAAACTATATTATTATCAGCCGTGGTCGTGATTTCGCAGATTGTGGCATTAACCGAGGACTTTTAACAGGTGGCGGTATGCAGACACAGACGGTTGGCCTTAAAGTAACAAAAAGATAGGGATTTTTTATGGATATCGGTTTATCATCTGCCTGTTTTTATCCTCTTGAGACGGAAAAATCCATTGTCCGTGCAGGAGAAACAGGAGCAAAGACAATTGAAATATTTATGAATGCTGATTCGGAATTTGAGCCTGCATTTGTAAAAAATATGGCTGATATATGCAACTCTTATGGTATGAGGGTAGCTTCAGTCCATACAATGGGTTCATTTACTGAGTCATATCATCTTTTCAGCTCATATAAACGAAGATTTTTTGAGGCAAAGGATACATCCTTTAAACGTCATTTTGATGTAATGCATACTCTTGGAGCAGAATTCCTCGTGCTTCACGGCATAAAAAAGCCTGGTAGCATTTCCGATGAGGAGTATTATGACCGATTTGGTGAATTGACACTTATGGGTAAGGCTGAGGGACTTAAGGTCTGTCAGGAAAATGTTGTTCATTATCGTAGTGAGAGTCCTGATTTTATGCTTCGTATGGGTGAATATATCGGTGACGATTTCAATATGGTCTTTGACATCAAGCAATCAATAAGAACGGGAATAAATCCGTTTGATTATGCTGAAAAGCTGCATAAATATATAAAGCATATTCATATAAGTGACCATAATGAAGAAAAGGACTGTTTTGTTCCTTGCAAAAACGGAACATTTGACTTCAAGAGATTTTTTGATATGATGAAATCCTTTGATTATAGTGGCGATTTCATTGTGGAACTCTATGAAAATGGCTTTGAAAGTGATAAAGAATTGACAATTGCCATCAATGAGCTTAAAAAATTGCTTTAAAATCTTTACATTGTGGTTTAAAATATGGTACAATACCATATATAGTTTGAGAAACAGGAAGTGTTTTTATGAAATGTCCATTTTGCGGTTTTGAAGAAAGTAAGGTTATTGACTCTCGTCCTACTGATGAGGGTGAAAAAATCCGTCGTCGTCGTGAGTGTATCAAGTGCACAAAGAGATTCACAACCTACGAAATAATTGAAAATGTTCCTATCGTCGTTGTTAAGAAGGATAAGAATAGGGAAGTATTTGACCGTAGTAAGCTTATTAAGGGTATGCTTACTGCTTGTGAAAAGCGTCCTGTTTCAATGGAAACAATTGAAAGAGCTGTTGACGAAATCGAAACAACT
>CAJGCX010000171.1 GCA_904501895.1 Clostridiaceae bacterium | reverse complement strand
ACAATCCTTACAGCTGTTGTTAAGGGCGAAGTTACAAAAGAAGGCATCAACGCTGCTATGAAGGCTGCTGCATCAGAAAGCTTCGGCTACAATGAAGACGAAATCGTTTCTTCAGACGTTATCGGTATGAAGTATGGTTCACTCTTCGATGCAACACAGACAATGGTTGCTAAGATTGCTGATGACCTCTATGAAGTTCAGGTTGTTTCATGGTATGACAACGAAAACAGCTACACATCACAGATGGTTAGAACAATCAAGTACTTCGCAGAACTTTAATTCTAAAAAGTATATAAAAGAAAGAGCAGGTGTAAAAACCTGCTCTTTTTGTTTGTGTGAGTTTCATAAGGATTTTTGATAAATTTAATAATTTCTTGTCACAATATGCAATTTTATTTCGATATAGTATTATGAAAAGGAATATTTGAGTTTGATATAAAACTTTTATAATAAGTTTATTCAATGATTTTTAATTCAATTTCTTTAACAATATCACTCATTTTAACATCTAATGCACAAGAGATTCGATAAAGGGTCTCTAATGTTGGCTTTCTCTCACCTCGTTCAATGGCTGAAAGGTGAGTTCTGCCAATATCTGCTAAACCACTTAAAACTTCTTGTGATATTCCTTTTTTTCGTCTAAAATCAGCGATAACATCACCAACCAAAACAGCATCAAGTGTCGGAATGAACATTAACATCACCTCTTGATAAGTGTATGCTAATTTTATTCCATTTACGAATACATATGTTGACAATTGAATACTTATGTGGTAATATCGATATGTAAAATGTGTAGTTGGAGGAAAGAATATGGTACAAAAGAAAATGGTTGTATGCAAGAATTGTAATACACCAATATTAAAAAAGGCAAAGGTTTGTCCTAATTGTGGTGTAAAAAACAAGAAACCTTTTTACAAAAGAGGATGGTTTATATTACTTCTTATCATAGTTGCACTTATAACTTTAATATCAATTTCTTCTGATGATTCGGAGACGTTTGATTGGAACGATTTTGAATTATCTTATTTGTTACCTGAACCTGAATCGAATAAAGGAAGATTGTTGACCGATACAGAAAATAATTTTAGCATTTACATCTGCAAATCATCAAAAGATGAGTATGATACATATGTTGATGAGTGTAAAAATAAAGGGTTCACAATTGAAAGCGAAAAAACCGATAGCAATTATACAGCATATAATGAAGATGGTTATAAGATAGCGTTGTGGTACGATGAAGCAGATAAAGAATATCATATCGATTTGTCTGCACAGGAAGAAATGACAGAACTTGAATGGCCATCAAGGGGCGTAGGTAGTTTATTGCCTGACCCATATGAATCAATCGGTAAGATTGTTCGTGATGAAAGCAACTATTTCTCTGTAATAGTTGGTGAAATGGATAAGGATGATTTCAAATATTATGTTGAAGAATGTGAGGATGAAGGCTTTACAGTTGATTACAGTAAAACAGACGAATATTTTTCAGCTAAAAATAAAGAAGGATATAGCTTGACGGTAAAATACACAGGGTTTAACACTGTGGAAATTACTTTGACAAAAGAGGAAAATGAGAATGAAACTCAAACAAATGAAAATACATCTCAAAAAGATGAGGAAGTGACAAAATCAGACATTAAGGGATTAAGACCAGAGTTTATAGAGGCAATGAATAGTTATGAAGAATTTATGGACGAATATGTAGAATTTATGAAAAAGTATAACGATTCAAACGGTAATGACATAACACTTTTAGCTGACTATGCCGATTATATGAGCAAGTATGCAGAGTTTGTTGATGATTTCGATAAATGGAATGAAGAGGAAATGAGCGACGAGGAATTAGCTTATTATTTACAGGTACAATCAAGAGTTTATCAAAAACTCTCAGAGGTAGAATAGAATATAAAAATGAGGGACGATGTGGGCATCGTCCCTTACTTTTAGTTGCATATAGAATTTACTATAGTTGAATATAAAAAGGGCGATTCGTAAATCATCCTTTCATTTTGCACTTATTTCTTCATCTGGTCGAGGGTTTTGTGGAAGGATGGGAGGAACTCCTTGGCGAAAATCTGCACTTCTTCTAATTCGCTTTTTTCGATTGATTTGAGAAGTTTTTCTTCGGCTTCACAGAATTCGCTATTGCCTGCTTTTCTTTCCTCAACACATTTGAGATAACCACTTATTTTGTCGGCTGCCTTGACTAGTTTCCAAAGCTCCTTATCCTCGTTTTTCTTCTTGAAAAGAGGCTCGTAGGATGGGAGTAAGTCCTCAGGGAGCATAGAAAGAAGCTGTTTTGAAGCATTCTTTTCAACTGCCTTATATGCTTCTTTAGTTTCCTTGCTGTAATATTTTACAGGAGTTGGAAGGTCACCTGTGATAATTTCAGGTGTGTCGTGATAAAGTCCCAAAAGTGATGCTCTTTCACAGTTGTAGTCCTTGCCTAAACGCTGATTACCGATAGAAGCAAGGGCATAGCAAAGCTGTGCCACCTCGGCAGAATGCTCACTCAAGGTTTCATATCTTGTATTTCGCATCAACGCCCAACGATTTATGTACTTGGTACGGGATGTGAAAGCAAAAAAGTCGTTTTTACCCATTATATATCTTCTTCCTTAAAGCTGATTTGGAGTCCGTCACGATTCATCTTAACCTTTGTGTATTTAACACCGGCAGCGTCAAACATTCTTCGTGATTCACGGTTGTTAAGGCTGTCCTTGTATTTGTCAGAAAGGAACATAACCTCACGGATACCACTCTGGATAATTGCCTTTGCACATTCGTTGCAAGGGAAGAGTGCTACATAAATTTTACAGCCATTTAAATTTCTGCCACCGTTGTTGAGGATTGCATTAAGCTCAGCGTGACAAACGTAAGGATATTTTGTGTCGAATTCGTCACCTGTTCTGTCCCATGGAAATTCGTCGTCGTCACAACCGTGTGGGAAACCATTGTATCCAACTGACATAATCTTGTTGTTATTATCAACGATACAAGCGCCAACCTGTGTGCTTGGGTCCTTACTTCTTCTTGCAGAAAGAAGGGCAATACCCATAAAATATTCGTCCCAGCTGATATAATCTTCTCTTTTAGCCATTTCCTTTTTCTCCTTTAATTCTTTCCCAATATTGTTTTGCCATTTGTTCGGTTTTGTTGTCACCGAATTCATAATATTT
>CAJGCX010000170.1 GCA_904501895.1 Clostridiaceae bacterium | reverse complement strand
TCAAAGTCAGCATGTGTAATGTCGATAATTTTTGCATCAAGGAGATAGCCCTCCATATCAGCATACCAACGGAAAAGCCACCAGTTTGAGTTAGGACTGTTGTTGTCAGCAACTGTGTCGTTAAGATTGTTTGCAAGTCTCCAATATGCAGCATTTGCATAAGCACCTGAATTTTCAATTGCTGTAATGTATTTCATCATATCAGCAGGTGCACCGCATTCATACATTGTGCCGTATTCAGTAACGATAATCGGCATATCCTCAATACCCATATCGTCCTCAAGCTCACGATATTCATCAACGTGGTCCTGCCAATAATATGAAGAGAATTCACCAAGCTCGTGATAAATCATAACATCAGGCATACAGTCATTCTCTTTACAGTATTCAAGGAAATCCTTGATTTCGTTGTAATCGTAATCGCAGTATCCCGGACCACCGATTACAGCATCTGTGTCAATTGAACGGACAAGGTCATAAGTTACCTTCCAAGCCTCATAAAATTGTTGCTTTGCTGCATCGTCATACATAAGCCAAGAGCCGTCCTCTGACGGTGTACCAAACCAGACTGCGTTGTCAGTTTCGTTGTAAAGACAGTAAACAAGTCTGTCCTGATAATCAGTTTCGATTAACTTTCGTGTTGCCTCTTCAACCTGTGGCAAAAAGCGTTCACGGACAAATTCCATACTGTCGTAATTGCCCTCTGCTCTTAAATCGTTGATTTCCTGATGACAGTAATACCAAGTGTCAAAGCAGTCCTGCATATAAACTGTAATGTAATCACAGTTATCGAGCATTGGTGCTACGTGGTCAACGTCGCCAATCGGGTGCTGAAGTCCGTCAATAACCTTTTGTGAAATACTTGAAACATCAAGACTTTCAACAACTGCAGAATCTGGTACTCCGTTTTCAGCAACACCGTAAAGGTATCCTGAAGCTCTGCTTGAAACCTCACCGAGATAGGAGTTTGCATCAACCTGAAGCGTAGGACGGAAGGCGTAAGGAATACCCTCAGCGGCCATTGAGATAACCGTCACAAAGCTTAAAATCAAACTTATGAATTTTAACATAATTTCACCAACTATTATAAGATATAGAAATCATACCAAAAAATGCTCATCAATGCAAGAAATCATTAATAATTTTCTTTACATAGTGAAAGAAATATGATAAAATATATATGACCTGACATGAAGATGCTGTTAGCTTCCGGATGAAAGGTGTAATGTATAATAAAATACTACACTTGTAATTTTATCGGTATAATATCTTCAGGGGTATTATACCTTTTTTGTTTTTATTATGAATTGAGGTGGATATATGGAAACAAGAATTGCTGTTATGGGAATTATAGTAGAAAATGTGGAGTCAGTTGAGCCACTTAACGCTATTTTGCACGATTACGGCGAATATATCGTTGGCAGAATGGGAATTCCATACAGAAAGAAAAATGTTAATATAGTTAGTATCGCAGTTGATGCACCTCAGGATATGATTTCTGCCTTATCAGGTAAAATCGGAAAAATTCAGGGTGTAAGTGTTAAAACTGCTTACTCAAATGTGATTACAAATGAATGAGAATTTATTAAAAATAGCAGAAAAGCTAATCAGCACAGGGTCACTTTCTACAACTGAATATGAATTCTTAATTGACAACAGAAATACTGAAATTGCAGAAATTCTAAAAAATGAGGCTGTGAAAAAGCGTAAAGAGGTTTATGGCAACACAGTTTTTATCCGTGGACTTATTGAAATCAGTAATATCTGCAAAAATGATTGTCTTTACTGTGGAATAAGAGCCTCAAATAAGTCCTGTGACAGATACAGACTTACGAAGGAAGAAATTTTATCCTGCTGTGACGAGGGCTATTCGTTAGGCTTTCGCACTTTTGTAATGCAGGGTGGCGAGGATTTGCACTTTACCGATGAAATTCTTGTAGATATTGTAAAGTCAATTAAAGAGAAGTATCCCGATTGTGCAGTTACTCTTTCTCTTGGTGAAAGAAGTAGGGAAAGCTATCAGAAGCTTTATGATGCAGGTGCTGACAGATACCTTCTTCGACACGAAACTGCTGACGAGGAGCATTACAGTAAGCTTCATCCAAACAAAATGAGCTATAAAACACGAATGGAATGTCTTAAAAATCTTAAGGAAATCGGATATCAGACGGGCTGTGGATTTATGGTTGGCTCACCTTATCAGACAACAGAAAATCTTGCAAAGGATTTAAAATTCATTGAAGAATTTTCACCTGAAATGTGTGGTATTGGTCCATTCATTCCACATGTGGCAACTGAATTTCGTGATTTTTCGTCAGGTGATGTGGAGTTAACTTGTTATTTGCTTTCAATCATACGACTTATAAAGCCTACAATTCTGCTTCCTGCAACAACTGCATTGGGTACGGCAGAGCAGGGTGGTCGTGAAAAAGGAATTCTTTGTGGTGCAAATGTAATAATGCCAAATCTTTCACCACATAGTGTCCGTAAAAAATATGAGCTTTATAATAACAAGCTAATCAGCGGAAACGAATCTGCACAGGAAATAGAAAATCTTAAAAACAGTATGAAAAATATCGGCTACGAAATCGTAACAGACCGAGGAGATATAAAGGAGAATTAATATGGCATACAATCCAAAATCATTAAAAGCTGAAGAATTTATCAGCGACGAAGAAATATTGGCAACTCTTGAATATGCTGAACAGAATAAGCATAACAAGGAGTTAATCGAAGAAATTTTAGAAAAGGCAAGACCAAAGAAAACTGAAGAGGGAACAGTTTGTGCAGGACTTTCTCACCGTGAAGCAGCAGTTTTGCTTCTTTGTGACCTTCCTGATATGAATGAAAGACTCTATAAGCTTGCTGAGGAAATCAAGCTTGCATTTTACGGTAATCGTATTGTAATGTTTGCACCTCTTTACCTTTCAAACTACTGTGTAAACGGTTGTGTTTACTGCCCTTATCACTATCAGAATAAGCACATCTGCCGTAAAAAGCTTACACAAGAAGAGGTTCGTCAGGAGGTTATTGCACTTCAGGATATGGGCCACAAGCGTCTTGCAATTGAAGCAGGTGAAGACCCTGTAAATAATCCAATCGAATATATTCTTGAATGTATTGATACAATTTACAGCATCAAGCACAAGAACGGTGCAATCCGTCGAGTTAACGTAAATATTGCTGCAACAACAGTTGAAAATTATAGAAAAC
>CAJGCX010000169.1 GCA_904501895.1 Clostridiaceae bacterium | reverse complement strand
TTTCAGGGAAAAGACCTTCTTCAACAGAATCATTGCTTTTTTCAATTATTGAATCAACATCTATAACATTATTGATTGTGACAATTTTGTCAGCATATTTTTTTCGGTACACTTTAAGCTTTTCTGTAATATTATCTGATACCGAAATTATCTTTTCGCTTTTTTTATAGCCGTAATAATCGTGATATTCCTTTCGCATTGCACCATGGTGATAGAACATCAGATATTTTTTTGCGTTTATGGCTTTAACTGTTGTTTCTGCCACTCTGTCGCTATATATAATGGCAGTATCAAAGCACTCATCCTTCATTTGCTCCTTTATGTAAGAAGAATATAGATGATTTTCCAAGGCTTTGAACATCATATTCAATATGCGCCATATTAAACGACGAAAGCGTGTAGCACCCTGGGGCTCTTCCAATATGTTATATAGCTTTTGGAATTTATACGGTATTGTAAATGTAACAGGTGTGTGCCTGTCAGCCACAATTAGTCTGCAGTTTTTCGTCAGCCTGTCTGCCATATCAAGATAATTTTGTGTAATAAGGCAGGTTACGTCATATTTATCGTAATCAAGGCGGTTGATAAGGTTTACAAGGGCTGTTTCTATCCCACCTATCCAAAATGCCTGACTTACGAAAATGATTCTTTTCTTATTATTTTTCAAAGCTACTCTTCTCCGATAAAATAGTCTGAAATGCAGATTTCAACTCTTCAGCAAGGTGTTCAAAGTTATTCTCATCTGTACCGTCATTTACACATATCATATCATTACTCTGATTTTTAATAGCATCACATACAGTATTAAGCGTGTTTTCGTTAACTGAGCAAACAAGATTATCTATATTGTATGGGCTAAAGCTTCCGTTTGCAATTTGCCACCAAAGCATTACCCATTGGTTAACGTCATCTGATGCACGGAATTTGTGTGAGCTTGTCCTGTTGAGCAGGTCGCTTTCCTTTTCCCATACCTCTTTAAAAGTGCTTTTTAAGTATGCTCCGGGACCGTGAAGATTCCTAAAGCCTGAAAAAATATCAGGGAAAAGCATTTCCAAAGCAAGTGTTCTTAAATTATCCTGCCATCTGTACTCTGAGCTGATATATTTCTTACGGAATTTTTTCATCTGCTCCTTTTTATCAAAATGGCTGTTTATAACACCCATATTGTTTACTGCAGCGTGTTGCCAGATGCCTGTATCACCCTTGAACATCATAGGCTCTTCACCACCATATGTACAAGGCAGACCCTCATTGAAAAATGATTTTTCACTCATCTGACGAATAATGAACATATCGTCATTAAAATAAACAAACTGTTCAGAAAGACCTGGTATGCGATGAATATTCATCTCGATAGCGTGCGAGCTGAAGGTAGGTAAATACTCATTCGGGATGAAATCTTTATGGTTTACTATATTTAATTTTGGATTTTCCGTATTGAGGAATTCAGGAATATGTCCCCATGTGACAAAATGTATTTTGTTAACCCACGGAGCAAATTTTTCTACACCACGAAACCAATATGGAAGCAAGCCCCAATCACGATAACGATTTGCAGAATTGCTATCGTTATCAACATTAGGACTATATTCGGCCTTTTCACTTTGCCATTTCGGGTCATTACCGTCAACCCAAAGAATAACAAAATCAGTTTTCATAATAAACCTCTTATGTGATAATTTTACTTTATCCTCTTAAAACACTTTTGACTGCAACAGCAATCTTATGTCTTATCTGTGTCTTTAAATTCAATAATCTGATTTTCAAATATCTTGATTTCTCAATATCCTTTAATAAACCTTTATAGATTTCAGGAATTTCTCCTTGCTTTATTTCACTGTAAAGATTATTTTTCTTCAGATTTTCAGCAAAAGCTTCAATTTCATTTTTATTTGAAAAATACATTTTCTGTGAGATGAGCATACAGATAAATTTATTGAACACATTATTACCTATTTCACCGGCATTCAAATTGTCAATAGCCAGCTTAAAAGGATAGAAATACTCACAAAAATCATTTATTCTTTTTAATCTGTTAAAAGCATTTTTCTCATTTTCAGATTGCTTATAAAAATACAAAGCCTTTGGTAAGCAATATATATTTTCACACACACTTAAACAATTTAATGAAAACAGAAAGTCCTCCATCAAAAAGCAGTTTGTGTTAAATAAAATTTTGTTATTTATAATTAAATCTCTTTTGTATAGTTTATTACAAGATGATGCAAGAGAATTCGTATTATACAGACTATCAAGACCTGCTCTTATCGCATTTTTATCAAGGCATCCGCTGAATTCAGGAACTAATACATCATTTCTATAGATTTTTCCATTTTTGTAATAATCAAATCGCATACCGAAAACAAGAATATCAGGTTCTTCATTTTTTGCAATATCAACGCACTCTGCAAAGCCATTTTCACACGCAGTATCATCTGCATCAAAGAAGAGAATGTATTCACCTGTTGCAATGCTTATACCCCTGTTTCTTGCTGCAGAAACCCCTTTATTTTCCTGCTCTGAATATTTTACAAAGCTATATTTTGTACAAAGCCTTTGACAAACTGATGCTGTATTATCAGTAGAGCCGTCATTGATTATTACTATTTCATAATCAGTTAAACCAGAGGAAACTATACTGTCAACAGTACGCTCAATGCTGTTTTCACAATTATATGCAGGAATTATAACGCTAAACCATAACACCTGGCATCCACTCCTCCCAGAAATATCTGTAGTTAGTATAATCATCAACTGCGATAATTTCTACCTCTATATAGCAAGTAATATAAAACCAAATAAGAAAAGCTGACACAGCAATTACGATTAAAAATTTGAACTTCGGTGCAATTTCAAACCTAATACCTTCACTTACTCCGATAATCTGTTCATCCCTATAATCTGTAAATGAAAATGGAATAAAAATAATAAGAAACTGCAAATAGTAGTCAGTAAGTCTTGTGAAAACATTGTCAAATCCTGAGAACATCTGTAAAATTGCTGCCACAATCATTAAGTTAGCAACCCTTGAAAAATACTTACCGTTAAAGCCACGGAGAAGGAATCCTGCTAATATCAACAGAACTATTAAGAAGAAACGACCACCTAATCCTGCTGAATCACCAAAAAGATTTTCTTCATAATAGAAATCCTGCATAATCTTTACTATTTGGTTTCTTTCAGCAAATATGAGAATCGCACCACATATATAAATTAAAAAGGTTGGTAACGAAAACTTTCGCTTTGACAAAAAATATGCAGGTA
>CAJGCX010000168.1 GCA_904501895.1 Clostridiaceae bacterium | reverse complement strand
TGATTTTCAATAACGAATGATGGCCATGATGAGCCACAAAGTGAAAGTTGATATTTTATAAAAGCCTCTTTCAAGTATTTAAGGTCATATTTATAATCCTGATATTTTTGTTTACCCGGATTCTCGATATGGTCAAAAAGAAACGCCTGACGAACTTCTTGTCGTGAATCATCAGAAATAAGTTTAACCATTTCAATACCTGTACTGCAAGGCTCTGCAACACAAAAACTTTCAGGAAATTTCTTGAAAGTCCTCTCATTAAGTTCTTTAAGATATTCATGAAGTCTTGGTCCCCACGAATAGTGCTCGGCACCGCAACCGAATAGTTTGCCAATGTGTGGATTGCCGTCAGGAAGACCGTCGACCTTTGAAACAAGGGTGATAACATCCATTCTGAATCCATCAACACCTTTTTCTAGCCACCAAGAAACCATATCATAGATTTCTTTTCTGAGTTCAGGATTTTCCCAGTTCAAATCCATTTGTTTTGATGAGAAAAGGTGTAAAGCCCATTCGTCCAATTCTGGATAATAATTCCACGCAGAGCCCGAGAAAAACGATGTCCAGTTATTTGGTGGAATTCCGTCACCCTTGCTCTTGCAGAACATGTAATAATCCTTATATTTTTCGTCACCTGCAAGAGCTTTCTGGAACCACTCGTGTTCGTCGGATGTGTGATTTACAACCAAATCCATAATGAGCTTCATTCCACGCTTATGAATTTCACTGAGCATCAAATCAAAGTCTGCCATCGTGCCGAATTCGGTCATAATTTTACGATAATCACGGATATCATAACCCATATCGTCATTAGGTGAATCATAAATCGGACTGAGCCAAAGCACATCAACACCTAAATCTTTAAGATAATCAAGTTTTGATATAATACCCTGTAAATCACCGATACCATCACCATTTGAGTCCATAAATGAACGAGGATAAATCTGATAGATAACAGACTCTTTCCACCATTTAGGGTCAACCTCTTTTTTAGCGATAACCTTTTCGGTCGTTAAATTCATAAGGCTGACAATTTGTTCCATTTCAGAAATAGAAAGCTTATCACCCAAGAGTTCAACAATGGTTTTTTCTCTGTATAAAGGGTTTTCCAATATATCACTTGAAAGATTACTACGATAAACCACCATTTGCGCAATATCATAACCTACAGGGTTATTAAGCACATTACTCAAGGTACTCATAGGAGTAATTTTCATAACAATTTTCCTTTTCAAAAAAGCCTTGTAGTATGCACAAGGCTTTTGCTAAATTTTAATAAAACGAAAATGTAAATCAATCGTCTAGGTTTGTTATTTTACCAATGAAAACATTTGACTCTAACAATAACTCATCAGATTTTTGATTTTCAAATATAATTCCATAATTCGGCGAGTTGGTGTTTTCAAGTGAAATAAAGACATTTTTCTTTATTTTCACATCATAAACCATAGGTCTGAAAATTATGTAACCTCTACTTTTATCATACAACCCTGATTTGCCATCAAAAATATTATTTTCAATCAAAATGTTATGATGTCTACAATCTCCGTGATGACCTATGGCAGGAAAACCTGCACATTTGAAAATGTTATTTGATATTGTGATATCTTGGCACACTGTATCATCTTTGCAAAAGTCAATTAAATCACCATTACAGTTATAAACAGGACCGTAACTACCTTCATGAGCAAGGTCGAGCTGAATTTGCTCGTTAAGAAGGTTTTCGGGAATTAAGGTATATGAAGGTCCGTCAAACACACAATTTTCTATAACAGCATTTTCGGTTGAATTAATCTCAATCATATGCCACATTGAGCAATTGCGAAAATGACAACCGACAATTCGTATATTACGACAATGCACTGTATTAACGAGGGTTGATTTTTCAGTCAAATCAGCATTACCATCAAAGATACCACCTGAAATAACAACATCGTGCGTACCTTCGTAGCCACCCCATTGTGGCTCTGAATAAGATGCAAGCAGATATCTTGTTACAGGATTGCTTTCCTTACTGCGTAAAATCACAGCATTGTCAGAAAGCTTGAAAGTCTGATTTGAATAGAAAATAAGTGTTGAAGAAACAAGATATATACCGTCGGGAAAATATATTGTGCCTCCGTCTTTCACTTTGTCAATGCATTCTTGTAGTGCTTTGGTATCATCGTGAACACCGTCAGCAAAAACGTTTTCGTTATCAGTAACATTTATAAATTCCACAATGCATTTCCTCTTTTAAATAATTATTAAGCAGTTTCATTTTCTGCGTGGCGTTTTTCACGCATTTCTGCAAGCTCACGATACATCTGTTCTTTCTTTTCACCCTCAATATCATAAGATGTTTTAAGGATGATTGCTTTGAGAACATTTGCAAGAGTATAACCGAAGAGAAGGAAACCGAGAATTTTAAGACAGGTGTCAAGATATGTAGGCTGAGCCTGCATAGTTTTAACAAGGTCACCTTCAACAGAAGACATATAACCTGCCCAAGCAATCATATATGGAACTGCAAGGTCTCTTAAATAAACACAAGCAGAGTTAACCCAACCAGGAACAATACCCTGAATTGCTTCAATTCTTTCACCGGTCTGCCATTCAAGATAATCATAGAATTCAACATCAAAGTGAGATTTTGAAAGTTCCTGAACACCAATACCAATGCCGAAAACAAAATAAAATACATAGAAGAATATACTATTCCAGCCTTCAAAGAATCTAATACCCATTTTTGCTTCCAGGAAACAGATGCCGAAAAGCACGAATGAAGCAACAGGTGAATAGATACCACAGAATTTGAGAAGCTTTGTTGGCTCATATTTTTTTGAAAGCTTGGTGGTAATAAGATTACCGACTACAGTACCGACAGCTGTAGGAAGTGTAAGCAGAAGATTTTTTGATGAACCAACTGTAATTGCTGCGAGATATGTAGACATCTTTCCAAGCATAGCAAAAGCATTAACCCACTGCATTGCGTGGAAAGCACGGTAATTTTTGTACTTGAAAAGTGCAAACATTGCCTTTGAAACTTTTACCTTCTTTTTCTTTGGAAGTTCAATTCTTTCTTTACAGAATATACCACACATAAGGTTACCAAAAGCAGTAACAGCAGCGGCAACAATTGCAAGAGTCATATACATCTGATTTTTATCGTCGCTGAAAAGTCCATAAACAAATGTGCCAATATATGCTCCGCCGTATCCGATATAATATGATAACTGCCAGATTGTTGCAACAGTTTTCTTTTCTTTGTGGTTAGGTGAAATTACCTGAACAAGATTCTGGCT
>CAJGCX010000167.1 GCA_904501895.1 Clostridiaceae bacterium | reverse complement strand
TTTTCTGCCAAGGAATATGAGCCAACCAAAGGATGAAGATAAAGACAGTCAACTGCACTTTCCTTATCACAATTTATAATTGCCTTTGAAGCAAGTCGCTCATAAGCCTTGACTCTTGTAATGATTTCCTTATTTTCAAATGGCACATCACCAATTTCAATCGGTGTCACCTTACCATTTTTAATTTCACACGAAATTTCTACAGTATCGTTTTCACTGAGAAAATCAATAGCCTTGTTGTCATTTGGAATACAAGCAATCATTCTGTTCTTTTCAGTTGAATTTTTTGCATCGATTATTCCAAGTGCAACACCAGCATATCCACCATCATCAGGTGCATACATATCAAAATGCCATGTAGAATTTCTCTTTTCTCCCGTTTCACTTGCCATATATGAATTTTCACGAAGACCATAGTAATAATCAAATATTTCGAGAGCCTTCTCGAAATTCTTTTCAATATCAACCGCTGACAATTCCTCTGTCATTTTTTCGTTAATATCAGCAATCTGCTCACCACGGGTACGCTCTGCCTTAAGAATATTGTCGACAGCCTTTTCTCGATTATAGAAATAGTACATATATTCATTTGGCACATACTGTTTTCTCATTAAAAAGTCTTTGTCAAAATATCTCAAATCGGTATTTTCATAAGCCTTATCATCGCTTACGATTTTTGATGTAATATCCTCACCATCTGCCTTGATATACTTAAAGAAAGACAAATGATTAAGACCGTAGCAAAGCGCTTCAAGATGATTTTCAGGATAGCCATACAGTTCCTCAAATCGTCTTAACATTCCACTTGGTGCATCACAGATACCATAAGTAAAGTCATAACCCATATCTCGAAGAGTCTGTGACACAACACCTGCAGGATTAGTAAAATTGAAAACCATAGCATCAGGCTTTGCATATTTTTTCACCAATTCACAATACTCTTTAAGCGCAGGAATGCTTCTCATAGCAAATGAAAAGCCTGCTGCACCTGTTGTTTCCTGACCGAGGATACCCATACTGAGAGCAATCCGCTCGTCACGACATCTCATTCTGTCGCCACCTGCACGGATTGTGGTAATTACGTAATCAGCATCAGCAATCGCCTCTTTTCCGTCAGTAGTTAATGTGAATTTCAAATCAGGACAAAGACGGCGAGAGACCTCCCTCGCCATCTTGCCGTAAATGTTTAATTTTTTCTCATTGTTATCCATAAAGACAAGCTCTTTTATGCCCATCTTTTCAGCTCTGCCCGCAATACTTTTTGCCAAAAACATTGAACGGACTCCGCCACCACCGATAACTGCAAGTTTCATAATATTCACCTATTAGAGAACGTCGAATACGTTACTTCCACCTGAATCGAGGTTAAGTCTGAGTGTCTTATCAACACCATCTTCTGTAAATTCAAGACGGATTACATCATCGTTTTCAAACTCTGCAAAATTAACCTTGTAGTCCTTATCCTTGAAGAAATCCTTAAGAACATCAATTCTGTTATCGTCAAAGTCACCTGCATTGTCAGAAACGAAAAGAACGTTACCACAAATTGAGTTCACCTTACCGTGAAGAAGCTTCTGCTCCCAGTTGTAACCGATATTAATATCACGAAGGAAGAATACGTCAGGGTCGTTACAGAAAGCTCTGCCATCAAGGTGATTACGGAAAATTGTGTTTGTAATCGCATTCTGTGATGATGGCATTTCAGCGTTTGTTCTTACACAAGTAACGATTGAGTTAATGTTAAGGCTCTTCTTAAGCTCAAATTTCCAGTTCTTATTTACGTCACAGCTGATACGACAAGCATCAAAGATACCCATACATGCACCGATAGGTACACCACAACCGAGAATCCACTTGTCACCACAAGCTTCACGGAGTAAATCTACACCGTCGCACATAATTTCACCACGAGTTTTACCGTTACGAGGTTCGATACACTGGCTGTAAAGGAAGTCAAGCTTAACCATATCATAGCCCCATACATTGAGAACTGTATCGAAAACCTTTTTAATGTAAGCACGAACATCAGGATTATAAATATCAAGTGTATATGCACCACCCCAACCCTGACAACCAAGCATCTTTTTGCCTGTTTTGTTCCATCTAATAAGCCAGTCAGGATGCTTCTTTGCAATAATTGAAGAACACTGTGCACTGAAAGGAGCAAGCCAGATACCTGCCTTATAGCCCTTCTTGTGAATTTCGTCAGCGATATATTTCATACCCTTAGGGAACTTTTTGTGGTCAGTGATAAGCCAATCACCAACTGCGTGCTGATAACCATCGTCAACCTGGAAAATGTTAACCTCTTCACTTGCTCTGTCAAGTCCGTTAAGGTCGCGGATAATAATATTTTCGTTAATGTTCTGGAAATAGTTATACCAAGATGTGTAACCTGAAAGATGCTTGATTGCAGGCTTTTTG
Organism: Clostridiaceae bacterium; assembly: GCA_904501895.1. Classification (GTDB taxonomy): domain Bacteria; phylum Bacillota; class Clostridia; order Oscillospirales; family Acutalibacteraceae; genus Fimenecus. The sequence continues at coordinate 861 of CAJGCX010000167.1, read as the reverse complement.
CAGCCAACAAAGTCAAAGAAATACTTGTCCATAACTTCGTCCATATTGCCCTCGAAAATTGCAATATCGAACATTTCATATTCCTGACCTTCTTTGAGTACAAGGCCTTCAACATCCTTTGTAACTCTGAATTTGTCGTCATTCATATCAACTTCAAAGACTGTGAAGCCCTTACGCTCACTCTTTGAACCGTAGAACTTAATTTCCTTTTCACCCTTTTCACGGAAATAGCAATATGTATAACCGTGGAACTTGCCTTTTTCACCGTAGCCATTTGCAAAGTGATAGTCACCTGAAAGTCCTACGAAATGAGAAGTGAATTTTGTTATTTTTGCAAGCTCAAGAAGGCCGTCAAACTTATCATCCTTTGAAAATTCACGAGATGTTGTCCAAGCCTGATAACCATTTGCATAGAAAAGGTCATTACTGTCAAATTCCTTTTCATATTCAAGTATACAAGTCACCATTTCAAAGCTTTTCTTTGCAGTAAGCACACCCTTGATGCTGTTGTCAGTTTTTTCATATTTGAATGAGAAAAACTTGTTGTCAAAATTCTTACAACGGACAATCGCACCATTTTCTTTTACGTCAGCATAAAATTTACACATGGTAATTCCCCCTAAAATCTTTTCATACACAATGATTTTAACATATATATAAACCAAAATCAATACAGATAAATTATAATTTACCCACCAATAAAAACAAGGCAGCCCACAATTGAGCTGCCCTGTTCTGAAAGGAAAAAGTATGAAAACTTAGATTTATTCAGCGTAAATCTTTGTTGTGCCGAAAAGGTTACGGAAGAAGCCACCGATTTTATCAAAGAAGCCTGCCTTTGATGTCATTTCGATTGTTTCT
>CAJGCX010000166.1 GCA_904501895.1 Clostridiaceae bacterium | reverse complement strand
TCTATGAAGGAAAGAATGAGATAATCTATAAATCGGATGCATCAGCATCCCCTTAATTCTTCAATCTTAACAAAATGCAACTTATGTTCATAAGTGAAATATTTAGTTACTACGCATCCGGGGATGAAAGGATTTCGACGGGGATTTTGAACTGCGATAAGCGAGCAGTGGAGTCTGCCCACTATAAAACGGACGGTTTATCAAAAATAAACGACAAAAACGAAAAAGTACTTCTTGCTGCTTAATTAGCAGCGAGCATTCCCCCGAGAGGACTGCGACTCGGTACGGAGTGTCATTTAGCAGTAAATGTGAACGGATAATCGTCTTGTAGTCCGTCACACATAACAAGACTACCGAAAGGAATGCCTGTTTGTCGGCTGTCCCGTAGGGAATCCCAATAGATAAACTACGCTCGTAGAAAGTTTCAGGAATAGGTTTTCGGACGCGGGTTCGACTCCCGCCATCTCCACCAAAAGCACTTCTTCGGAGGTGCTTTTTTCTTAATGTCACACAGCAATATTCCACTATATCTTCACAAAAAATAAGGAACAAATCGGACTCGTTTAAGTCAATTTGTTCCCTATAATATTTATGTTATTTTATTTAGCAAGTGCTTTGAAGTAGTTTGCTGCTTCACCACGAGTAACCTTTGCAGTGAAATTAAATCCGTAGTCACTCAGCATGTTAAATGCGAATGAAAGTGAATTGATTAACTCTGCAAAATCCTTTTCTGTGCCATCGTTAATCACAGCCTTTGCAAAAGCCATTACATTTACTTCTTCTGTATCGTCTGTAGGATTATTTGTACCGTTAATCACATTCAAAGCCTTATTAAGTTCACCCTTATTAAGAATCTTTTCAGGGCTGAATGTTGTAGATGATGTTGGTGCCATAATACCGTTTGTAACTACATACTCAACCGCATTGTAATACTTTGTACCAATCTTCACATCATCAAATTTATTTGCATAATCAGGATGAGGAAGTGCTTCAATAATCTTGTTTGCAATGAACACGTGACCTGCTGCATCAGGATGGCTGTCAACATAAGTTGTACCCGCTGTATCAACGTAAGTGTAGCCGAAATTTTCAGCACCCTCAATCATTGGCTTGTTACCAACTGACATAATGAAATCAACAATTGTTTTTGTAACAGCTGCCGTTGTTTCGTCAGGCTCTTCACCACCATTTACAGGCTCACCAGGTACACCGTCATAGCTGAAATAGTGACCCTTAAGGCTGTTATCACTCATACCAAGAACCATAAGTGTTACGTCAGGATTAAGGTTGTAAATATCCTGAATCATAATATCCCAGTTGTTATAGAATGTACCAAGACCATAGCTGAGTGCTTCAGGAAGTGTCTTAACAAGAGCTGGTAATGCACCTGCAGTATGAGCGAGCTCAACAAGGTCTTCGATTTTACTTAAATCCATTCCGTTTTCCTTAAAGAAATTTTCCAATTCTGCAGTGTATTTGTCAGCAACGTTTTCTGCTTCAAAAACGTCAGCAATAACCCAACCTAAATATGCGCCCCAGTCATTACCACCAACACCGAGAGTAATAAGGTCAGCCTCTGCAACAGCCTTTTTGTATGCTGTTCTGTATTCTTCACTGCCTGGCTCACCGACTGTATTCATCTGTGCAGGATGGAACATATAGTCATCCTCTTCGTCAAAATCGTCCTCAAGCATATATCTGATTTCGATTGTTCTGTAACCAGGACCGGCAAATGCTGTCATAGACTTATCCTCAATAATTGCATTTGCAAGAACGTCAGCATAAGACCCAGGCACTCTGAAATATGCTGTTTCACCATACTGCTTATTGTAAGCATCATCATTATCACTCATAACGTCACGATAACCACTTGCAACGCTGTCACCAAGAAGAACGTAGTTTTTATACTGACCCTTATGAAGTGCTACTGCATCCTCATTAAGTCCACCTGCAAAGCAAACAAATGAGCTTGCAAGAATTGTTACAGCAAGAAGCAATGCAACGCTTGTTCTGAAAATCTTTTTCATTTTATTCCTCCTAAATAAACATAGTGTTTATTTTGCTCACAAATAATACCACTATTTTTCCTATTCGTCAATAATTATCGTGAAATAAAAAAGACAACCTTAATTAAGATTGTCCTTTTGATTATCTTAGTTTGTGTGATACTTTCTTGCGATTTTCATTGTTGTTGTCTTAGGGAATTCAGTATCACGGATTGTAATCTTTGTAATACGCTTAAATGCAGGCATCTGAGCGTTAACAGCCTTGATATCAGCATCAACTCTGTCTCTTGCATCTGGGTAATCCTCTTCATTAAGGAACATTTCACCGAGAATCTTGTCACCATCCTGATAAACAAGGATTTCCTTAACGTAAGGAACTGTTGACATAACCTTTTCTTCGATTTCTTCAGGAGAAACGTTTTTACCATTTGAAAGGATAATGAGGTTCTTCTTACGACCTACCATAAAGAGGAAGCCGTCCTTATCGATTCTACCGAAGTCACCTGTCTTGAACCAGTCACCGTCAAATGCTGCTGCAGTAGCTTCAGGCTCATTATAGTAACCAACCATAACGTTATCGCCTCTTACATAGATTTCACCAACGCCGTCCTCATCAGGGTCGACAATCTTGATTTCGTTACAATCAAGCGGTGTACCAACACTACCAAACTTAAATTTAGCAGGGTGGTTACAAGTGATAACAGGTGAACATTCTGTAAGACCATAGCCGTTGAAAACGTCAATACCAAGGTCATAAAGTCCCTTTTCATATTTAGGGTCAAGATAAGCACCACCACAGATAATCATATCAAGGTTTCCACCGAGATTATCGTGAACCATCTTAAAGATTGTACGACGCTTATCAATACCAAGCTTCATAAGGAAGTTACTGATTTTAAGACCCTTCTTAAGTAATTCCTCCTTACCCATTTTACGAGCTGTTTTCCAGATTCTGTCATAAACAGTTTCTGCAACAAGTGGAACTCCTGTGAAGTTATATGGCTGGAACTTCTTAATATCCTGCTGAATGTGGTTAATACCGTCACAGAGATATCCCCATTCAGAAACGATATATGTAGCATAAAGAGCACTAACCCATGAAAGAGTATGATGTAAAGGCAAGAAAGCAATTGCGTGACGACCTGTAAGCACTCTTAATGATGCAGAGCAGTTACTTGCAATGTTCTTATGAGTAAGCATAACGCCCTTACTCTTACCTGTTGTACCTGAAGTGAAAACGATTGCAGCCAAATCGTCTGGCTTAACCTCAACCTTATCGAAATAGTCATTTCCT
>CAJGCX010000165.1 GCA_904501895.1 Clostridiaceae bacterium | reverse complement strand
GGTTGCTCTTCGTAAGCTTAACAGCTGGGGTACTGAAATCGACAAGTTAACTGACGAACAGGAAAAATATATTAACAGTTGGAACGTGTAAAATGTCAAATAAGGATTTTAGATTTACAAATGAAAAATGCCTTGTTTGTAACAAGACATTTGAGGAAAATGATGATATTGTAGTGTGTCCTCATTGCGGTACACCGCATCATCGTGAGTGTTATAAAGAAAATGCAAAATGTGCAAACCACGAAAAACATAGTGAAAATTTCCGTTGGGAGCCTGACTTTGTTCCTTTTGTGGAGGAAAAGAAAGCTGAGGATACCGTTCAGATTCCTTTCAGTCAGTCAATTAATCTTGACGATTTGCCACCGGATATTTCTGTTGAACAGTTTCACGACACACTCTTTTCAACTTTCCCGAAGGAGCTTGAAGACGATGTAAAAACAGAGGATGTTGCTGTTTTTGTCCGTCACGAATCACCAAGATATATAAGAAAGTTCCAGAAGGTGAAGGCAGGAAAGCTCTCCTGGAACTGGGGTGCATTTTTCTTCGCACCATATTGGTTCTTTTTCAGAAAGCTACACAAATTAGGTGTGATTTTTCTTGCACTTTTCATTTTGCTTTCATCATTAAGCTTTCTTCCGTCTGCAATGAAGTTTTCAGAATCTCTTTATGATTTTGAGGTTCAGGCAGGAGAGCTTGCTGAAAATATGGAAAATGAAGAAGAATATGAAGCAGCGGTAATGAAGCTTTATGAATCCGTTTATACCGAGTTGAATGAGAATAAAACAGGACTCATAATTTTTACCACACAGAGTCTTGCCAATCTTGCGATTTCTGTTTTCATAGGAGTAAACGCTGATAAATGGTATTATAAGCACACACTTTCACGGGTGAAAAAGGCTTCTAGCGAAACAGAAAAAGAAAAACGCAGAGAAAAGCTTTTCCTCACAGGTGGTGTTGCATACGGTGCAGCATTCCTCGCAATTCTTTTTGAAAAAGCAGTTTTTTATGGACTTGAAATGTTGGTTACAGCATTTTTAAAATAAGGAGAATCATTATGAAAATCACAAAAGCAATTATCCCTGCAGCAGGTCTTGGAACACGTGTTCTTCCTGCATCAAAGGCAGTTCCAAAGGAAATGCTTAATATTGTTGATAAGCCTGCAATTCAATATCTTGTTGAAGAGGCAGCAAAGTCAGGTATTACTGATGTGCTTATTATCACAAACCGTGGTAAGGGTGTTATTGAGGACCATTTTGACCACGCTTATGAATTAGAGGATAAATTGAGTCAGAATCCTGATAAAAAAGAGCTTTATGATTCCGTTCTTGAGTGCTCACAGCTTTGTAACACATATTTTGTTCGTCAGAAGGTTACACAGGGTCTTGGCCATGCTGTTCTTTGCGCAAAGAATTTCGTTGGAAATGAGCCTTTTGCAATTCTTTACGGTGACGATGTTTTCATTTCTGAAAATGAGCCTGTTACAAAACAGCTTATTGACGCTTATGAAAAATACGGTAAGGGTGTTGTTGGTGTTAAGCAAGTGCCTGAAAAGGATGTTTGCAAATACTGTTCACTCAAGGTTGAAGAAATTGACGAAAACACCTTTAACTGTACAGATATGATTGAAAAGCCAAAGCCTGAGGAAATTATGTCAAACTACTCAATTTTAGGTCGTGTTGTTATGCCACCTGAAATTTTCGACATTCTTGAGGTTACTCCAAGAGGCGCAGGAAACGAGCTTCAGCTTACAGATGCTATGAAGACTCTCGCACAGACAAAGGGCGTTATTGCTCTCGATTATGACGGTACTCGTTACGATATGGGTAACAAGATGGGTATTATGAAGGCTAACTGCGAGGTTGCCCTTAAACATCCTGAAATCGGTGATGACTTTAAGGCATACATTAAAGAGCTTGCTAAGAATTTATAATTCAAAACATAGAAAAAGGACTTGTTCACAATGAGCAAGTCCTTTATTTTTATCTTTAATATTAATATGTGATTGTCCAGTCCTCGTAGAAGCCCATACCAAGTTTAACTGCTTCTCCAAATGTATCGATATTTATAATCATAATCATCGGATAATCAACGCTATATTCAACCATATTACCTGTTGATTTTTCGATTTTTGCTTTTACAACTGCTTCCTTGTAATCGCAGTCAATTCTCATCATTTCCAAATCCTCAGGTGACATTCCTGATTCCATATCAGCCTTTGTAACAATAGTTGCCACGTTTCCTATGCTTTCATATCTTTCAGGATTTCTCTTGCCCTTAACAGTTATTTCAACAAGATAATATTCACCTGATTCTTTGATAGAAATTTTTGAAACATCTTTCATTGTAAGGTTGCAAGTACCACCGATAGGAGGGAATGCAGAAGCAATTGCTTCACTTCCCTCATAAGTCTTATTTACTGGAACAAGTTCATCACTTAATTCAGCTGTCAACTGTTCTTCAATAGGAAGAGCACCCTCTTCAGCTGTCATCTCATACATTCCTTTTATTACAGGATGAACATAAACATAATCATTGTAATTATATAACTTTGTGTTTCCGTTTGTTGCTGTCACAGCATTTGTCTTAACACCGTTAAATGATGTTTTGAAATATTCTAACTGCTCTTCTTCTGTTTCAAAAGGCTTATCTTCAGGCTCTTCAAGTCCTGCTACAATTCGAAGAACGATTCTTGCATCAACTGCTGAAATGTTTCCGTCACCATTAACGTCACATGTGTCTTTAAAATCATTTCTTAATTCCGCAACATGCTGTAAAATAATTCTTGCATCAACAGCTGTAACAGCGTTATCGCCATTAACGTCGCCCTTTAACCCCTCTGCAAGTGCAGTAAGGCTCATCACGGAAATTGCCATAACAAGAGCAAGGATAATTGAAATAATTTTTTTCATAAAAATTACCTTCTTTCTAATTTATGGATAATATTATAACACATTGTCCACATTTTACGCAACTACAAATATTTTACATTGTGATTACAAAAAAAGGGATGCAAAAAGCATCCCCTGAAAATCTTATTTTGCGAAATAATTCTTAATTCTTTCAACAGCCTTGATTGTGTTTTCTGTTGAACCGAATGCAGTAAGACGGAAATATCCTTCACCACTTGGGCCAAAGCCTTCACCGGGAGTACCAACAACCTGAATGTTTTCAAGGAGTGTATCAAAGAATTCCCAACTACTCATTCCGTCAGGAGTCTTAAGCCATACGTAAGGTGAATTTACTGCACCGTAAACTGTAAAGCCACATTCCTTAAGTCCGTTGTAGATAATCTTTGCATTGTTCTGATAGT
>CAJGCX010000164.1 GCA_904501895.1 Clostridiaceae bacterium | reverse complement strand
CCAGTTTGCAAAGCTTGTATAGTAGTTAGCAGGGCAGGACCATACAACTGCACGATGACGCATTTCCTTTGAAACAGGAGTTTTCTTTTCATAAGCCTTCATCATAATCTTATTGACTTTTTTGTCAACCTTGATGAAGCGTTCATTTGAACCACCTGAAAGGTTGAAGTAGAAAATTCTGTAAAGCCAGAAGCATGAACCTGTCATCTGTGGATAATCAGTCTTGTTAACATCCCATTTCTGCAATTCATATTCAAGCTGAGTGTTGTAATCCTTCATTCTTTTGAAGAATGCATCCCAATCGAATTTTTCACCTGTCTGGTCTTCAATGAATTTGATTAAAGACTTAATTTCTTCAACAGCATATTCCTGAACATCGTCACCGTCATAACGGAGTGGAATACCGAAGAAATGAGTAGGAAGATTAAGTCTTCTGTCAAGGAATGATGAGTTCATAATTGAACCGTCGCAAGGCATATTTGTTCCAACCATACAGCAACCGATTTTTGGATAATCATCTTCAATTGCAACGCCTGCTTCAGCACTTGGAAGAGGACAAACGTCAGCAGGAACACCAAAGCTTTCTGTTACCTCAAGGTAAGGTGGTGTAATCTGCTGGTCAACCATTGAAGACAAGAAGATAGGTAATGTCTGCAAAGGAATTGGAATGAGATTTGGGAAGCCTGTGAATATCTCATTAGGAACGATTTCGTCCATAAGAACAATCTTCTTTGAAAGCTTGTTTCCCGGATTGATTTTTTCGTCAGCCTTCAATGAAATATTGATTAAGTCTGTTGTATGCTTAACAATCATATTGTAATGAAGGTGAGCCATACGAAGCTGAGGTCCACGAAGACCTGCACAATGTCTGTCAATAAATGATGGAGTAGAAAGATAAGATGCCATCCAACGGTATCTCCATATGCCCTTAACAGTAGATACAGGAGCCTTAAGCGCCATTTTGATAATGTCTTTCCAGTTTACAAGCCAACGATAATAATCGTACATTGTATCCTTAAAGCCACGCCATTCTCTGTGCTTTAATACAGCAGTATGCTCTTTATAAAGCTTACCGTAATTATCCATTCTTTTTCTCCTCCTTTGCTTTCTGAATCTTCTTAATTTCAAGACTTTCAACAAAAGCCTGAACTCGTGTTCTAAGCTGTCCTGATGCAGATGCAGTATATTGTCTGTCAACTGCAGCAGTAGGAATACCGTAATCGTCGTTCATAACGTAAGAAGCAAGTGCTCTTTCGTATCCCCAATATTCACAGAATTTAAGCTGTTCATAAAGAACACCGTCTGCGTGATATTCGTCAACGAGATATTTAATATAATCACGTCTTTCCTGTACCTTTTCGTGACTCATATATCTTGGACACTGACTTGTCTTCATATAATGAAGTGCAACCTGAGTAAGAACATCATCCTCGTCATTTAAGATGATTTCTTCACGACCTGGAAGTGAGCCGAAACAGAAACGGTCAGCAACAACTAATGCACCTGAATCCTCAATAAGCTTTGTAAAGTCAGGGTCATCCATTTCTGAACCAACTACAACAATCTTTGCTCTGTAGTTCTTTTTACTATCAGGTTCTCTTGTTTTTAATTCTTCTGCAGTTTCACGAAGTTTATCTAAAATCAAATATTTAGGACAGCAATATGTAGCAAGACAAAGAACGTGGAATTCATATCCGGTAATTCTTGGATTTTCTTCTTTTCTGTATTCACCGATTTCGGTAATAAGTCGGCAGATTTCGTTGTGCTCTTCAACTGCTTTTCTGATAGCAGCGTCGCTTGTGTCAATGCCATAAACCTCTTGAAGCTTATCAAGCAATTTAACTCTTAACTGATGTGCAACGTGCTTAACTGTGTGCTTTTCAATCTTGAAAGGTGAGTCAAGGAATGTGACAAAGAACTTGTCATTCGGTACTAATTTAAGCAATTCAAAATGCTCATAAGTACGATTCATTTCTGAACATGTTTCAGCGCCAATAAGTGCTGAAAGGAAGTTGTAACCACCCTCAATACCTCTTTCAAGTAATGCTTTACTGTAACCACAGAGGAATGAACTCATATAGTATGTTGCAATATCCATAGACCCTGTACGAGGTGCACGAAGTCTTACTGAAAAGCAATTGTCAAGGTTGAGCAATACCTCAGGAATATGATAACAGGTATAAGCAATAGCAAGCTTACCGTCATCTGTTGCTTGTTTAACAAGGTCATTATTAGCCTCTTGTAACAAGTTTTCAAAATAGATTAAATGTTTTAAATCTTTCATTTATATAACCCCAATTTCATTAAGTGCTTTTTTAACACCATTAACCACATTTGATTCTGCAGGAAGATTAAAAATGTTTTCTCCCTTAATATCAAAAACAGATAAATTCTTATCATCCTCAATGTAAGAAAGTACAGGAATACCATTTGTATCAATGTAGTCCTTAAGGCTTACATCAGCCATTCTGTTGATGATTACGCCGATTTTTTCATACATAACAAGCTCATCAGCAACAGATTTAATTGTGTTTATAACCTGACAACCTTTTTTGCTTGGGTCAGTAATAAGGAGAAGGTGAGTGACCTTTTCCATAACACGACGGTTAATCTGCTCAATACCAGCTTCACCATCAATTACAACGTAATCAAACTCATTTGAAAGGATTGAAATAACCTCTTTAAGGTAAGTGTTGATTTTGCAATAGCATCCTGCAGTTTCAGGACGACCAACTGCGATAAATGAATATCCGTCAGTTTCAATAAGTGCGTCAAATATTCTGTATTTTGCCTCACCCAAAAGCTCAATAGCAGTTCTTGTGTCACCCTCATCAACAGATGCGATAATTTCTTTTCTTATGTCATCAATAGTCATTTTAACATCAATGCCCAAAGCAGTTGAAAGACCAACAGCAGGGTCAGCATCGATTGCTAAAATCTTTTTGTCAGGATATTTTTCAACAAGACATCTGACAATTGTCGCAGAAAGTGATGTTTTACCAACGCCACCCTTACCTGCAACAGCAATAATAGTTGCTTTCTTTTCCATTTATATCACCTTATTTAATTGCTACAGGCATATTCCATTTAAATGTCATAGCAAGAATTCTTAAAATAAATGTTACCGATACACCGATAACAATTGCTAATTCCTCACCGATATGAATCGCACTGCCATACATATGAAGAATATAGTAAGCTAAAGCACCTGCAAGTGCTGCAAGAGCATAAATTCTTTTTACAAGAACAAACGGTGTGTTATTGGTGAGGACATCACGAAGCATACCACCACAAATACCTGTAAGAAGACCACATGTAATG
>CAJGCX010000163.1 GCA_904501895.1 Clostridiaceae bacterium | reverse complement strand
GTTGCAGTAACGTGGATTGAACAAGCATTGATTTCTTCACTTTCATCAAGTTCAGGAAGAAGTCCACGCTTCTTAAGTGTTTTTGTACCGATTGTTGCAATATCCATCAATGTCTGTGGACGAACAGCAGCCTTTTCTTCACCATAAACCTCTACTCTTGCAGCAAGATAACGGTCATAAGCATCCTGCACTGCAGGGTCATCAATACGAACATTATCAAGATGAGTTGAGAATGTTGTATGACGGCAATGGTCTGACCAATATGTATCAACAACACGAATTTCTGTAATTGTTGGGTCTCTGTGTTCTGTATCTCTGAAATATGCCTGTAAGAACTTAAGGTCATCAAGGTCCATTGCAAGGCCCTTTTCATCAAGAAGCGCTGCAAGTGCAGTTTCATCCATTGTGATGAAGCCTTCAACAGTAGCAACCTTATCAGGAGCACCATACTGAGCAACAAGTGTTTCAGGTAAATCAAGAGATGCTTCACGGCTTTCAACAGCGTTGATTACGTGATTCTTAAATGTATCAATATCCTTATCAGATAATTCACCATAAAGAGCATAAACCTTTGCTGTACGGATAAGTGGACGCTCACCCTGAGAAATAATCTGAATACACTGTGCTGCAGAGTCAGCTCTCTGGTCAAACTGACCTGGAAGTGCTTCAACAGCAAAAACATAAGCGTCAGAAATATCTAATTCAGATGAAACATTGTCAAGCTGAGGCTCTGAAAAAACTGTTTTAACAGAATAATCAAACAATTCATCTGTAATATTTTCAGCATCATAGCGATTAAAAAGACGGATATCCTTTAAATTTTCAATACCAAGCAAATTCTTTGCTTCGCTGAGAAGACCTTTAGCTTCATTATCTAATCCTGTCTTCTTTTCAACAAATATACGATAAACCATTCTTTTTTACCCCTCCTTTAATACTTTAAGTGCTTTTGCACCGATATCATTTCTATAAAAAGCATTGTCAAAATGCACTTTTTTTACTGATGAATAAGACTTTTCAATTGCAGAAACAAGGTCATTCTGAACTGCAACAACGCCGAGTACACGACCACCTGCTGTTACAACATCATCACCATTAAGCTTTGCACCTGCAACATAAAGATTATCATCAAAATCCTCATCAACTGTAATCTTGAAGCCACTTTCATATTTTACAGGATAGCCCTTTGAAGCCATAACAACACAGCAAGCGGATTTATCGCTGAATTTAACCATATCTTCAGTTAAATTGCCATCTTCAACAGCCATCATAATCTGGAGTAAATCTGTTTCAAGAAGTGGCAAAACGACCTGAGTTTCAGGGTCACCAAAACGACAGTTATATTCAATTACCTTTGGTCCGTTTGGTGTAAGCATAAGGCCAAAATACAAGCAACCCTTGAATGTTCTGCCTTCTGATTTCATTGCTTCGATTGTTGGAACAAAAATTGTTTCCATACACTCCTTTGCAATATCAGCAGTGTAATATGGATTAGGAGCAATTGTACCCATACCACCTGTATTAAGACCCTCATCATTATCAAGAGCACGCTTGTGGTCCATTGAAGAAATCATTGGAACAACAATATTACCGTCAGTAAATGAGAGAACAGAAACCTCAGGACCTGTTAAGAACTCTTCAATAACAATGTTGTTACCACTTTCACCGAAGATTTTGTCTTCCATAATTGATTTAACTGCATCAACTGCTTCTTCACGTGTCATTGCAATAATAACACCCTTACCGAGAGCAAGTCCATCAGCCTTAACAACTGTTGGAATAGGAGCAGTTTCAAGATATTTAAGTGCATCTTCAGCATTGTCAAAAATCTCAAATGCAGCAGTAGGAATATTGTACTTTTTCATAAGATTTTTTGAAAAAGCCTTACTTCCTTCGATAATTGCAGCATCCTTTTTAGGGCCAAAGCACTTAATGCCAACTGAATTAAGAGCATCAACGCAACCGAGTACAAGTGGGTCATCAGGTGCAACAACTGCAAAATCAATTTTGTTATCAACTGCAAATTTAACGATATTATCTATATCCTTTGCGCCGATATTAACAAGTGTTGCATCATCCTTCATACCACCGTTACCAGGTAATGCGAAGATTTCTGTAACATTTTTATTTTCTTTAATTTTTTTGATGATAGCGTGTTCTCTACCGCCACCACCGACAACCATTATTTTCATCAATGATACCTCTAAAAATTAATGATGGAACAAACGCATACCTGTAAATGCCATTGCAATATCGTATTTATTACAACAATCAATTACAACATCGTCACGGATTGAGCCACCTGGTTCAGCAATATAAGAAACGCCGCTCTTACGTGCTCGTTCGATATTATCACTGAATGGGAAGAAAGCGTCAGAACCAACTGAAACACCTGTAATACCATCAAGGTATTCTCTTGCCTCCCTTTCTGTAAGTGGTTCAGGCTGTGTCTTGAAGTATTTCTGCCAGATACCGTCTGCACAAACATCTTCTTCATTCTTATTGATATAACCGTCAATAACATTATCTCTGTCAGGACGACGGATATCATCTCTGAAAGGAAGATTAAGTACCTTTGGATGCTGACGAAGATGCCATGTATCAGCCTTTGTGCCTGCAAGTCTTGTGCAGTGAATTCTTGACTGCTGACCTGCACCAACACCGATAGCCTGTCCATCATAAGCATAGCAAACAGAGTTTGACTGAGTATATTTAAGAGTAATAAGAGCGATTATAAGGTCACGCTTTGCTTCAGCAGGAAGCTCCTTATTTTCTGTAACCATATTTGAAAGAAGCTCTTCATCAATTCTGAAGTTATTTCTACCCTGTTCAAATGTGATACCGAAAACCTGCTTCTTTTCCTGAACAGCAGGAACATAATCAGCATCAATCTTAACAATATTGTAGTTTCCGTTTCTCTTACCCTTAAGGATTTCAAGAGCTTCATCAGAATAACCTGGAGCAATAATACCATCAGATACTTCACGAGCAACAAGCTTTGCTGTTGTTGCATCACATTCGTAACTTAATGCAATCCAGTCACCGAAAGATGACATTCTGTCAGTACCTCTTGCACGAGCGTAAGCACAAGCAAGCGGAGAATCATCAAGACCTTCAATATCATCAACAAAACAAGCCTTTTTAAGTGATTCAGGAAGCTTAACACCAACTGCAGCTGATGTAGGGCTTACATGCTTAAATGATGTAGCAGCAGGCATTCCTAAAATATCCTTGATTTCCTTAACAAGCTGCCAAGAATTAAATGCATCAAGGAAATTGATGTAACCAGGCTTACCATTGAGGATTTCAATTGGAAGCTCTGCACCATC
>CAJGCX010000162.1 GCA_904501895.1 Clostridiaceae bacterium | reverse complement strand
GTTAACGAAACAAAGTATTCAGACGGTGAAAGAGCTGCTGTTCGTTGCTACGGCGCAAACGACGTTCTTGAAGGCGTTGCTATCATGAAGAAGGAAGGCGTTGACGTTTCTATCACAGGTAACTCAACTAACCCAACTCGCTTCCAGCACCCTGTTGCAGGCACATATAAGAAGTGGGCTATGGAAAATGGCGTAAACTACTTCTCAGTTGCATCAGGTGGTGGTACAGGTCGTACACTTCACCCAGATAATATGGCTGCAGGTCCTGCTTCTTATGGTCTTACAGACACAATGGGTAGAATGCACGGTGACGCTCAGTTCGCTGGTTCATCTTCAGTTCCTGCTCACGTTGAAATGATGGGCCTTATCGGTATGGGTAACAACCCAATGGTAGGCGCAACAGTTGCATGTGCAGTTGCTGTTGAAGAAGCTTCTAAATAATTGAATTTTTATACCAAATGGTAGGGCGGGGTCTTGACCCCGCCTTTTTTTATGGTATAAATTTAGTTGTTAGGTCATTCTGAGTGTAAGTCCGTGTTGGATAATACAAAACACAAATAGAGATTCTTCGTTGTTGCACTCCTCAGAATGACTGTTACTCTTATTTGTGTAAAAAGTTAGACACATCATTTTGGAGTTTTCCATTATGATGTGTCTAATGTTTTTTGTAAAAACTATTAAGTTGGAATCAAGTTTCTATCACTTTTGAAAAAGGTTGCTTTGAAAAAGATTATTTATTTTTACATTCTTCGATAACGCTGTATGCCATTTCAGGATAATCGGTTATAATGCAGTCAGCACCATTTTCAGTAAGTCTTTTTACATCTTCCTCGTTATTAATCGTCCAATATTGAACTGCAATATTATAAGAATGAGCATAACTGAGCATTTCTTCTGAACCGAGGTCAATAAAGTCATTAATTATTCCGCCGTATGGAATTTGCAAAGCAACATATGAAGGATTAGCATCTTTCAGGTCCATTCCCAATGCGAAGTAAAGATAAAATCCCACAGCTTCAATTGCATCTGCAGTGCGTGGTATTTCTGGATAATTAGATTTCATATATGAAGACACATCAGGTGCAAATGTTGACCAGACAGTTCTGTCTGTGAGATTTCTTTCGGAAATTATTGAATAAAGCTTGTCAACTGCACGTTTTCCGTCAGTACCGATACTCTTTACTTCAATAAGATAATTATACTTCTTGTCACCACAGTTTGCTTCAACATAGTCGATTATGCTGTCACATGTTACAACTCTTAAATTTTCAGGGATTTCATCGCCTCGCAATCCTCTGTACGGATATTCACCATCAACCTCAAAATTCTCACCAAGGTTAAGAACCTGAGCCTCCTCAAAGGTAAGAGATGAAACGTAAACATTCTTTTTACCGAATGCCTCAACAGCATTTGATGTGCTATCGTAAGTCAGGTCATGTTGCAAAACCAATTCCCCATCAGCTGTAATCTGAACATCAAACTCAAGTGTGTCAACGCAACAGTCGTCGCCGTTTTCTATTATGTTTTCAAATGCCATAAGCGTATTCTGAGGTGCATTACCGGCACCTGAACGATGTGCTGCAATATCAGGATTAAGATATTCAACAATATATGGATTTTCAATTGATTCAAAAGGATTAGCCACTGTTAGTGTATTGCTTGAATCACTTAAACAATAGCCTGTAGGAAGAAGCAAAATAACTGTAAGAATTTTACAAATTGCTTCCTTAATAGTTAAAATCATCGGATACATAAAAAATGCCTCACTTATAATAGAATGACAAATACTATAACACAAAAACACTCATTTTGCAATGACGAAAAATATAAGTACAAAAAACAGCGGTCTTTCAAAAGGAAATTCCTCATTTTTGGTGGGCAGAGGTGGTTTTTGTTTAATAAATTATAATTTGTCGTTGAGTTATTGGATGCCTGTTCTCGGCTCCCCTTGTCAGGGTGCGGGTGTCCGGTGGACACCTCTGCGGAGCAGAAGCACCGACCGAACCGGCAGGTGAGACCTAGCTGTCTGCGAAGCAGACTGAGGGGTAGTCAGTTCATCGGTAAACTATCTCTCCCTCCGTCATTTTCTTACGAAAATGCCACCTCCCTCGTCAGAGGGAGGCATTATAATTGCAACGCAGTTCCTTCATTTTGCACTTTGCGCTTTGAATTTTACACTCATCGACAAACTCTAATTCATCCTCTTCATTTTACTTGAAATGAGTTGTGAAATATGGTAACATCAATATATTGAAATAATTGATGGGTGACAAATATGATTAAAAAGATAATTGCGATTATATGTGCTTTGTTGTCGTTGTTGGGTATTTCTATAGGTGAGCAGAAGTTATCGAATCCTGATGCAAGTGATGAGGCTGTAGAATTATACTCTTACATCTGTAATGTGTATGGGGATTACATAATTTCAGGTCAACAGGAATCAACATGGGTTGATGGTGAGCAATACGAATTTGAATACATATATGAAATTACAGGCAAATATCCTGCAATTCGTGGTCTTGACTATATGAACGATGATTTCGATGGCGTTAACCGTCGTGCGATTGAATGGCACGAAAAAGGTGGAATCGTTACAATCTGTTGGCATTGTGGAAGTGATTTCAGTGGTAGTTGGGCTGAAAGTATGAACACTGAAATTGCCGATTGGGAAAAAGCACTCACAAAAGGCACTCCTGAATATGAAACCCTTATTGCAGGTATGGATAAAGGTGCAAACGCATTGCTTGAGCTTAAGGAACAGAATATTCCTGTACTTTGGAGGCCTTTCCACGAGGCAGATGGTCAGTGGTTCTGGTGGGGCAAAGGCGGAAATGTCAATTTCAAAAAATTGTGGAAGCTGATGTATGAAAGATACACAGAATATTGGGGACTTGATAATCTTATCTGGGTTTTAGGACTTTCCGAACGTGGTGAGGATTATTATAAATGGTATCCGGGAAACAGTTATGTGGATATTGCAGGTGCAGATTCATATATTGACGGTCCAAATGAAAATCTTTATGAAAATGTGAAAAATGTCGTTGGTAAAAAGATGCCGATTTGCTTCCATGAATGTGGAAAAATACCTACTGTGGACGAATTGCATTCAACAAGTGCTAATTGGGTCTGGTTTATGGCTTGGCATACAGAATATATGGTTGACCGAAACAATGTTGACGATTTATATTCCATTTACAACGATGAATATGTAATCACTCTGGATGAATTGCCTGAGTGGGAATGAAAAGTGGAGCTTCGGCTCCGCTTTTTTGCTGTTGTCCTTGCCCTTCTAAAATTTGAACATAAACAAAACAACAGCGGAGGTGATTGCTCCGCT
>CAJGCX010000161.1 GCA_904501895.1 Clostridiaceae bacterium | reverse complement strand
TTTGAGCATATCCACATAAGCATCATAAAGCTTTTTACCGTCAAGATTTTTAACATCCTCTTCAAGCTTTTCACGGTCAATTCCGTAAGGCTCACCCTGACACATAAGCTGACGAAGACGGGAAACAGCATAAGAGCGCTTATCATTCTTTTCTGCTTCAATGTTTTCGAGAGTGAATCTCACTTCTCTTTCAGTTGCATTTTTGTCAAATTCACCGTTTTCACAATGAGGATTTTTGATTATATCAACGAGGAATTCAACTGCTTCTTCAGCAATTGAGCTTCCGTCAAGTGAAAAACGGTCATCAGGAATTTCAACGGAAAATCTGATACGTACTTTTTCACCGATTGTTGCAATTCCTGTTTCAAAATCAGCACCATAAAGGCTTTCAACCTTTGCATTAAATGAAGTGAAAGTGTTGTATTTTGCAGATGTGTGTCCCATCAATGATGTCAACACATTCTGTGCTGCAAGATGCACACCGATAGGGAGATAAAAATCCACCTTAATACAATTTGTCTTGAATTTATTACTGTTTATGCAAAGAAGCTTTACGCCATTTGCAATCTCTGTATAAGCTTTGTTCATCTGAATTTCACCTTTATTTATTAGTAAATTCCATTATACCATATTATAGAGTTTTTTTCCACTATTTTTGTTTTCTTTTTGATTTCCGTTTATTTTGCCCGAAATCGGTGAAAAATAAACAGGTAACATATTAAATTATTGTTAAAGAAGTCATAAAATCATTGACTTTATAATAAATTTGCAATAAAATAAAGTGATAATGTATTTACACGAAAGGTATCATTATGAAAATTGTTTACAATCTTCAAAAAGCAGGTCTTCGTCTTGCACTTGACGGAATTCTCAAGTATATTGACAAGAACCCTCATGCTAATATTGTAAAATTAAGCAGGAAAATTGAGCCTGTTTTTAATAAGATTTTCCCACCTGAAAACTTTAAGAAGTTTCAGGAGGTTGCACTTGATAAGGATAATATCTGGACTCAGTTTGCTTTGAATCTTATTAATGACCTTGACAGAAATGTGCTTAAGCAGATGCTTATCTCTTTTGGTATTGATGCAGGTCTTTATGGCACAAAGGCTGTCCGTGAAAATCGTGAAAAATACAAGTGTAATATTCCTTTCAACATTCTTTTTGACCCAACAAGTGCTTGTAACCTTAATTGTAAGGGCTGTTGGTCAGCTGAATACGGTCACAAGCAGAATCTTACTCTTGACGAAATGCAAAGCATTGTAACTCAGGGTAAGGAGTTAGGCTGTCATTTCTATTGGCTTACAGGTGGTGAGCCTCTTATTAAGAAAAAAGAGGTATTGCAAATCTGTGAGAATAACAAGGATTGTATTTTCCTCATTTTCACTAATGCAACTCTTGTTGATGAGGCATTCTGTAAGGAAATGAATCGTATCGGTAACATTTCACTTGCTTTGAGTCTTGAGGGTAACGAGGAGTCAAATGACTGGCGTCGTGGTAAAGGCGCTTACCAGACAACTCTTAAAGCAATGGATTTACTTAAAAAGAATAAGTGCCTTTTTGGCGTTTCAGTTTGCTATACAAGAAAAAATCTCGATACTGTTACAAGTGATGAGTTTGTTGATTTTGTAATCGGCAAGGGCGCTAAATATATGCTCAACTTCAACTATATGCCTGTTGGTCACGGTGCTGATAAGGAGCTTATTCCAACTCCTGAGCAGAGAAAAGAGCTTTATTTCTGGAATAAGAAAATGCGTAATGGAAAATCAGGTAAGCCAATTTTCATTATGGACTTCCAGAATGATGGTGAATATGTTGGTGGCTGTATTGCAGGTGGACGAAATTATTTCCACATTAACTCTGCAGGTGATATTGAGCCTTGTGTTTTCATTCACTTCTCTGACTCAAATATCCGTACACATACACTTTTAGAGGCATTGCAAAGACCTCTTTTTAAGACATATTATAAAAATCAGCCATTTAATGATAATCATCTTCGTCCTTGTCCAATGCTTGAAAATCCTGAAAAGCTTCGTGAAATTATCAAGCAGACAGGTGCAAAATCATCTGATTTACAGCATCAGGAAACTGCTGAAGAGCTTTGTTCAAAGTGTGATGAGTATGCAAAGGACTGGGCTCCTGTTGCAGAGGAAATCTGGAACAGCACAAAGCACAGAGAAACACATACACAGTATTATCGTGACACTCCTGAGGGTAAGGCAGAATTCGGTGGTTGCACAGGAAATTGTGCAAACTGCAGCGCACATAAATAAAAATAACGACCACATTCCATCTACGGTTTGTGGTCGAATTTATTATATAAAAAAGCCGACGGATAAATCCATCGGCTTGATTTTTTAATTAGTCGTTTGTGTAAGGCATAAGAGCAATCTGACGAGCTCTCTTGATAGCTGTTGTAAGCTCTCTCTGGTGGTATGCACATGTACCTGTTACACGGCGAGGAAGAATCTTTGCTCTCTCTGATGTGTAACGACGAAGCTTTGCAGTATCTTTATAATCAATCTTTTCGATTTTTTCTACACAAAATGCACAAACTTTTTTACGACCTTTTCTGTTAGGTCTTGCATTCTTATCGTATGCCATTTTAGTTTCCTCCTATTAAGATTTACTTAGAATGGGAGTCCCTCGTCATCATCTGCGCCGAATGGGAATCCTGAATTGTCGTCGGGTAAAACTGAGAAACTGCCTGCATCTGCACTCTGGTATGAAACAGCAGGAGCTGATTCCTGTCTTGGTGCACCGAAAGTATTATTACCACTTTCGTTCTTGCTTCCGCAGAATGAAACATTATCAGCAACAACATCATAAGCTGTACGCTTGTTTCCGTTCTTGTCTTCATAGTTACGAACCTGAAGTGAACCCTGCACAGCAATCATCTGACCTTTTCTGAAATATCTTGTAACAAAGTCAGCTGTTGCACGCCAAGCAACACAGTTAATGAAGTCAGTCTGTCTTTCGTCACCACTCTTATAGTTACGGTCAACAGCAACAGTAAATGAAGTAACTGATAAACCACTTGTAGTAGTACGGAGTTCAGGGTCTGCAGTAAGTCTGCCCATAATGATTACGCTGTTTAACATAATTCTTTACCTCCGATTACTTCTTAACGATTAATGTTCTGAGAACACCGTCAGTGATTTTTGCAATACGGTCAAGCTCTGCTGGGAAGTTAGCTTCTGCTTCATAGTTGAAGAGAACGTAGTAACCTTCAGCCTCGTCATCGATAAGGTAAGCAAGTCTTCTCTTGCCCCATTCATCAACGCTTTCAAGAGTGCCGTTTGATTCCATAAGAGCCTTGAATTTTTCCATAAGCTCTTTTGCAGCTTCCTCACCCTTCTTAA
>CAJGCX010000160.1 GCA_904501895.1 Clostridiaceae bacterium | reverse complement strand
GTTGACTTAGGGATTAAAGGCTTCTGGAATTTCAGTCATTACGATATTTCAGCAAACCATCCTGATGTTGCAGTTGAAAATGTTCACTTAAGCGACAGCTTAATGAGATTGAGTTATCACGTAAGTAATATGGAATAAAAAAAATGGACGGATAATTACATCCGTCCATTTTTTATAGTTAATCCTTTGATTTATAATACAGTTTACAATGGCAATAGCCTTCGAATTCAGGGTCTGCAATCTGTTGTTTGAATTCTTCGCAGATACATTTATATTCCTCAAGCTTTTGTAACCTACAAGGACAATATCCATCCTTTTTCTTAAGTCCCTCTTGAATTTTTGCCACTAATTCTTTATTTTCATTAAATCTAACTGCCAAAGCACTCACCTCTTCTTAATTATATTATATCCTTTTAAGAAAAGCAATAACCCGAAGCGTAATGCCTCGGGTTAAATTATATCAATTATTTATTAAAATACTTAACAGCAGCTTCGAACATACGGATGTCATATTCACCCGGTACATTCTTATAAAGACCGTCACCGATACGCTCACTGTGACCCATTTTACCGAATACACGACCGTCAGGTGATGTAATACCCTCAATAGCACAAAGTGAACCATTTGGATTAAAGTCAATATCAGATGTTGCGTTACCTTCGAGGTCAACATACTGTGTTGCAATCTGTCCGTTTTCAGCAAGCTTTGCAATTAACTCAGGTGAAGCAAGGAATTTACCCTCACCGTGTGAAATTGGAACATTTACAACGTCACCAACATTCATAAGGCTGAGCCATGGTGATTTTGTTGATGCAATACGAGTATGAACAATTCTGCTCTGATGACGACTGATGTTATTGAATGTAAGTGTAGGACAATTTTCATCAGTATCAATAATCTTACCGTAAGGCACAAGACCAAGCTTGATGAGTGCCTGGAAACCGTTACAGATACCACACATAAGACCGTCACGATTATCAAGAAGGTCTGTTACAGCCTCCTTAACAGCAGGATTACGGAAGAATGCAGTAATGAATTTAGCTGAACCGTCAGGCTCATCACCACCTGAGAAGCCACCAGGAATGAAAATCATCTGTGCTTCCTTAACCTTAGCAGAGAATCCTTCAACACTCTTTGCAACATCTTCTGCAGTAAGGTTTCTGATAACAAAGATTTCAGCCTCACCACCTGCTTTTTCAACTGCACGAGCTGAATCGTATTCACAGTTTGTACCTGGGAATACAGGGATAAGAACCTTAGGCTTTACAACTTTATTAGCAGGAGCAATTTCACACTTACCGTCAAATGAGTAAGTTGGAATTTCCCCCTTATCTTCCTTAGCCTTAGTTGGATATACGCTTTCAAGTGTAGCTGTATGAAGCTTATAAAGCTCTTCAATTGTTTCACTGTCATTTTCAAGTGTAATTACAGGGTCAGCAGTTGTTGTACCAAGCTTCATAACACCTGGAATTTCAACATCCTCAGTAAGCTCTGCAATAATGAATCCATACAATCCAAGATGCCAATTTTCTTTAATTTCAGCAGATGATGTGAAGCCGATATTGTTACCAAAAGACATTTTCATAATACCTTCAGCAACACCGTGTTCAACTGCCCAAGAAGCCTTAACCTTACCTTCCTTACAAAGGTTATGGAAAGCATCCCAAGTAGCCTTAAGGCTATCTGCACTTTCATCAGCACCACCGAAGAGATATACAGGATGATTTGCTTCCTTGAATTCAGGGCTGATTACATCCTGCTTCTTAATTGGAGCAATTGCAAATGAGATAAGTGTTGGTGGAACGTCCTTATCAAGGAATGTACCAGACATAGAGTCCTTACCACCGATTGCAGCAGCACCTAATTCAAGCTGAGCATCAAGTGCACCGAGAAGAGCTGCAAAAGGCTTACCCCAACGCTCAGGCTCAGTTTTAAGTCTTTCAAAGAATTCCTGTAATGTTAAATATGCAAGCTTATAGTCGCAACCTGCAGCAACAAGCTTTGCAACAGAATTGTAGATTGCAGCACGAGCACCTGTGTAAGGGTCAACTGAAAGATGGTCAGGGTCACAGCCCCAGCTGAACACACTTGCCTGGTCAGTTTCCTGTCCAGGAAGAACAGGTAAAACAGCAGCCATAGACTGTGTAGGAGTAAGCTGACGCTTACCACCGTAAGGCATTACAACGCTACCTGCACCGATAGTTGAGTCGAAGCGTTCAACAAGACCACGCTGACTTGCTGTACGAAGGTCAGAAGCCATCTCACGAAGTGAGCCATACATCGCTTTACTTAATACAGAAAGGTCTTTTTCTGTAACAGCAACATCCATGTGCTTAACAGCACCGTTTGTATCAAGGAATGCACGGCTAAGGTCAGCAATAACATTACCCTTCCACTTCATTACCATTCTTTCTTCTTCAGTAACAACAGCAACACGATATGCTTCAAGGTTTTCTTCCTGTGCATACGCAATAAACTTATCAGCATCCTTTGCTTCAACAACTACTGCCATTCTTTCCTGTGATTCTGAAATAGCAATTTCTGTACCGTCAAGACCTTCATATTTTTTACGAACTGCATCAAGGTCAATCTGAAGACCAGGAGCAAGCTCGCCGATAGCAACAGAAACACCACCTGCACCGAAGTCATTACAACGCTTGATTAAACGAGTAACCTCAGCGTTACGGAACAATCTCTGAATCTTTCTTTCTTCAGGAGCATTACCCTTCTGAACCTCAGATGCCATAGTTGTAAGTGATTTCATATTATGGCTCTTTGATGAACCAGTCGCACCACCGATACCGTCACGACCTGTACGACCGCCAAGAAGAACGATTACATCTCCAGGAGCAGGTCTTTCACGACGAACATTATAAGCAGGAGCAGCAGCAACTACTGCACCACATTCAAGACGCTTTGCAACGAAGCCCTCGTGATAAATTTCAGCAACATGACCTGTTGCAAGACCAATCTGATTACCGTAAGATGAATAACCTGCAGCAGCAGTCTGACAAATCTTACGCTGTGGAAGCTTACCCTCAAGAGTTTCTGCAATAGTCTTTCTTGGGTCACCTGCACCTGTTACACGCATTGCTTGATGAACATAAGCACGACCTGAAAGTGGGTCACGGATACAACCACCGATACAAGTTGCAGCACCACCAAATGGCTCAATTTCTGTAGGATGGTTATGAGTTTCATTCTTAAACATAAGAAGCCAATCCTGGTCCTCACCGTTTACAGTTGCAGTAACGTGGATTGAACAAGCATTGATTTCTTCACTTTCATCAAGTTCAGGAAGAAGTCCACGCTTCTTAAGTGTTTTTGTACCGATTGTTGCAATATCCATCAATGTCTGTGGACG
>CAJGCX010000159.1 GCA_904501895.1 Clostridiaceae bacterium | reverse complement strand
TGCGACACAGTTCACCCAAAACAGGATATGACAATCAAGGCATACATTTTTACCAAAAGTATGCCTGTTCTGGGGACTATTAAACTATGTCGCACAATTAGTTTATCACTTATTTACAGAAAATTCAACCTTAACTATCATTAAACTATAGAAATATCGAATCATTTTTACTTGTTTTGGCTGTACCGTCGTCATTTCGTCGACTTTGGTATGTTTGTTAGATAAATATGTGATATAAAACAATCCCTTGGGACTTGATAGTTCTCAAGGGCTTTGGTGTTTGTTATCGGATATGATTAATACTTGCGTTACACGATACAGCATTGTTCAACGGACTTTTTGATTGTTTGGATATTTACTTTTCACGGAAGATTGAGCTTCTGCCGTTGTAGACTTCGGTCATTATTTTAGCACCGAGTTTGAAGCCGGATATAAAATACTCTCGTTCTGTTTCGGACAGTATTCGGGTGTAGGCTGATTCAAGTTCATTCATCTTATTTATGTATTCTTCGGACAACTGACTGCATACAGACTTTGACAGCTCCGTTACTTTATCAAAGCATTTACCGTATTCAGAACCCCTCACAAAGCTTATTTCATTAGGGTTTATGTTGCCGTAGTATAAATCTTCAAGTGTTGTTTGTTTCATCGAAAACCTCCTTTCAAATAGAAAAAAGACCTCAAAACTAAGTTTCAAGGTCTTATATTCAATAATTTACATAGAATTTCAACATCAGCTTTGCAAATGTCCGAATTAGTTTCTTCTATATCTTCAATCTGTAACTGTATTTTTTGTCATTCGTTCAACTTTTTTGTTGTCAAAGAAGGTGTGTATTCCTTCCCAATGAAAAACACGTCGCTTGAACCAAACAGACGAAGCATGCTTATAAATAAATGAAGGGCAGGCTTTTTTTAACGGAGCATAATTAATGTTATATACATCGAGCAACTTATAATACGAATCCGCTTTATCAATAAAATTCTGAAAAGTTGCAGTGCCATTCGGTGACCAAGCATTTTCTGAAATTGCTCCAAGTCTCGGAAAAGTGAGAAATTCAAGCTTTTTAATATTCGGAACATACTCTGTCCACATACAAGCCTCAATTCCCCATGTATCATCATCGGTTTCCGTTAAAGCTCCATTATCGTCACAAACTTGTTTCAACGATGTCCATCCATACGGAAAATCAAGATAATATGCACTGTTTCTTGTGTTAATAAGCTTTCTGCCACGCTCAAGTTCTTTATTTATTGACTCTTCAGTACAATTTGGTTTGTAAACAGTCCATGCTATATCAGTGCTCAAAGTATCTGTGTCTCCGTCTGTATCATTACCCCACATTATTGATGAGCAACCTTTTGATTTGAGGTAGTCATTTACTTTGCTCATAAAAAACATCTGAAGTTCATCTTCACAACTGAGGTTGTTTTCTTTAATAGCTTTTTGACATTCCGGGCAGATTTTCCAACGCTCTTTGAATGCTTCATCACCGCCGATGTGGATTATTTTGTCAGGAAACAATTCAATCAGTTCATCAAGGACATCGTATACGAACTTGTATGTAGATTCCTTGCCTGCACAAAGAATATCACGCTTGACACCCCAATGGGTTGCAACTTCAAGATTACGATTAAAACACGAAAGATAAGGATAGCATGCTATTGACGCAACATTGTGACCGGGAACATCAAATTCAGGAATAACTTTGATTTTATGTGCATGACAGTAGGCAACAATCTCCTTAATATCTTCCTGTGTGTAATATCCGCCGTGAGGTTTGTGATTAAAATTTGTGTGACTGCGTTTTGAGCCTTTTTCAGTCAACAACGGGTATTTTTTGATTTCAATTCGCCACCCTTGGTCTTCGGTTAAGTGCCAGTGAAGAACGTTAAATTTATGGAGAGCGATAAAATCAACAATTCTTATTATCTCGTCAACAGTAAAAAAATATCTTCCGCAATCAAGCAAATATCCTCTGTAATCGAAGCGAGGATAGTCCTCAATTTCAAAGCAAGGAATAATACCATCTAACTGCAAAAAAATCTGTTTGAGTGTTTGAACTGCATAGAAAATACCGATGTCATTTTTTGCCGTTACAATTATAGTGTCATCAGAGCAGACTATAGTATACCCCTCATCATAAAGAAAAGATGAGTCAGTTTTCAGAATAATGTTCTCGGTTCCGTCATTGCAAATAAGAATATCTTTCTTTAGTGTATTTTTTACAAACATGATAAGTTCTTCAGCGACATAATGTTGAGATATCTTTGAATTGGAATTAATAGTATATCCCTTTTTCTCGTGGTTTATATTAATTTTTACAGGCTGAGGTATAATATTGATCATTTTATTCCTCCATCATTTAAAATAGTATTTATTATTTAATGAATTATCAGTTATTTATTTTAATTATAACATATAATTAATCAAAAAGCCACAAGAACCTTAGTATAAATCTTCAAGTGTTGTTTGTTTCATTTTAAATCACTCCTTATAAATGGAAAAAGTGCAACAGGATTTCGTATCCCATTGCACTTAAAAGTTTATTATTTAGTTCAACAAATTGGAATTTGACCTATACTTTAAACTTTAGTCTTGTATCTTTTTGGAATGTTTTTCTTTTTGGATTACCCTCAACCCTATATATTTCACTATTTTTAATATCATAAATAACAGACCATACTGTATCAGCATCTGTCTTTCTATCATACTGACACATAAAACCATATTTTCCTGATAAAATATCCCTTATTAAATTAAATGAAAAACGGTCTTTGTGTTCTTTTAAAGTGTTATAAGCAACACAGTATCTTTCTTCTGCTTTCCAATCGTCAACTTCATAGTTGTTATATGGTTTCATTTTATCTGAAGTAAATTCATTTGCTACCGTAACAAAATTACCATCTTCATTAGGCAGTATAACTTCAATGTGTTCACAATTACATTCAAGAACTGCAATATTACCTTTTTTGTCTGCGATTGTTAATGTTTGTTGTGAAGCAATTGGTAACTTATTCAATGCATAAATACACTCATCAACTGTTCTACACTTTTCTAATAAATATCTTACTAACATTCCAGCATTAAATCCAGGGTTTATAATTGTCGGATAAATAAAAGTCAATCCGATGGCTAATCCAAATTCATTGATACCATCTTCCATTTCAATAAATGCTGTTGTATTTCCATTAAAAGCATATACATCATCCAAATTGTATAGACAGTTCATATATAGTTTTTCTAAAGAAACAAGAAAATCACTGTTTCTTCCAAAAAGTATATTGTTATTATTTTTAACTGCTATACAAGTACAATGATTATTAAATTCAAAACAATACATACTTAATAAGAATGTATAAAAATCTTCATG
>CAJGCX010000158.1 GCA_904501895.1 Clostridiaceae bacterium | reverse complement strand
TTTGTAAAGAAATAATAAACTTTATCACTGACTAAAATACATCAGTAAATTTAGACGAAATAAACAAAGAAAGAGGCTGTAAAAAACTTATTTTTACAGTCTCTTTCAAATTTTTAATTGCCGTAACGCATATTGCTTATATAGAAAAGGTCAAGACCATCAAGTACACCATCGCCGTCAACGTCGTTGGCATCAAAATACGCCTTTTCTGTTTCGGAATAGCTGGTATTCTTAAGGCACATATCTATTGACTTATTAAAGTCATCATCATTAACAAGACCATCGCCGTTAACGTCACCCTTTACAACAACTGTTACAGTATCTTTTTTAATCGAAGCATCTCTTTTTGAGATAAGCTCGAGTGTCATACCAGTTGCAATCACATCTGATTTTTCTACAATATTGCCGTCTTTGTCTTTGACAACAATCAATTCACTATTATTTTCAAGCGAATTAAGAAGTGCTTCTACTGTTGTGCCATATACAAAGCCCTCGAAGAAATCATCTTCGTTATCAATAACCGCGCCGCTATTTGCCTTGGCAACAAATTTTATTTCTTCACCGGCATAATGCAAAGTTATATCAGTTGTAATTTCATCTGTAAGAGACATTATAGTCTCATCAGCATAATGCCACCCTGTATATTTTTTCCATTCTACATCTTCAGGAATTACCGGTATATCTGAAAGCTCACCAAATGTTGATGCTTCAACTTCTTTTATGCGATAAGACTTAACCAACTCACCTGAATCGCTCTGGAATTTAACAATAATATGACGATTATTTTTTACATTAATTAATTCTTTCGTTACCTTATCAGTAGCATTATTAACATTTTCTTGCTCGGTTTTCGGAATATCATCGAAATTATCGCCAACTGTATCTTTAGCCTCTGTTACTGAATCTACAAATTCATTCCAGACATCATCGTCGTAACGACCTTCGCTATTACCCTCAGAAATTATTTCTTCAGCTTCCTTCATTACATCTTCATAAGCTTTTATATCCGCAGCTTCTGTAAGATTTTCTGTTGCCTCAGTTAAAGATGTAACAATACCATCTATTTCAGCCTGATCGTCAACCGATAAATCGTCATTTACATTTTTAGCATTGTTGAGAGCATTTTCAAGTGCTTGTTTTGTGCTACTTGTGTAAGTTATATCTTCACCCAGTGCTTCTTCCGCTTTTTCTACTGCTTCATTAAGAGCAGAATAATCTGCTTTAACTTTTATACCAATAACTGCAGCAGAAAGGTTTTCTGCAATCTCATCAATAGTTGACTGCTCTGAATCTGGTAAATCTTTATCTAATTTCTCTGCTTCATTATATGCGTCTGCAACTGCCTTTTTTGAACTGTTTGTATAGATTGTTTCAGTATCATTAAGAATTGCTTCGGCATCCTCCATTGCTTTTTCTAAGCTCGTGTAGTCAGCCTTTTTCTGAAGATTTTCTATTGCTTCACGAATTGCTTCTTCTGCTTTTTCAACCTCTCTTGTGCCAGTGCCATTTTCACCCTGCACAGGATTTGTTGCAACTAAATCTTCTGCATCTTTTATTTTATCCTGAAGATTATTCCAGCTTGAATTTGTATAGCCGTCGTTTGTTACATTCTTGCCTTCTTCTATGGCATTTTTAACATCAGTTAAATCAACAAACTTTGCTTCTTCAAGAGATGTGTGAGCATTAGAAAGCCCTGTTGTTGCCTCTTCAAATGCATCGTGATTAGTTATAGTATCATCTTTAACATCAGTTTCTAATTTATCAATGATATCTTTATACTCATTTTTGAATTTTTCGTACTCTTCATCAAGATAAATTTTCTCATCACCATTCTGGTTATTGGTGTTTATAATATCTTGTGCCAAAGAATCGTAGTATTCATAATAAATAGCATAAAGTAACTCTTCTGCAGCAGTGTCAATCGCCTTCTGATTTACACCATCAGGACCTTTAACCATCTCTCGTTTTACTGCTTTTGCACTTGTGAGCGCTTCCATCATTGCATTATAAATATCTTCTCTGAATTTGCCCTCAGAATTATCTTTAGGGAATTTTTCTTCTGCAATACTTATTAAATTGTCGAGCTTTGTGTAGTCACAGTAAGCATTCTGTTCTAAAATAATTAACAAATCTTTTAATTGCTTTGTTGATTCATCTACCACGTTTTGCTGCGTCACACCAAGACGTTTATCAAGATTTGAATCTATATACTCAATGGTAGCAAAATGAGCAGAAAAAGCAGTAGGCTCGTATTTTGCATCATCGTTATTTACCGCCAAAGCTTCTTCATACGCTTTTTGATATTCAGTATAATCCGCTACTAATTCAAGGTCATTTTTTACACCCAAAAGTTGATTATAATATGAATCAACCTCTGTTTGTGTGTAATATTTACCACCATAAATAAGGTCCTCAGGAACTGCATCTAACGCCGGAGTCAAAGCATTTATAGAGCTTTCGGTATATTTTAGTCTTTCTTCCTCGTCGCCCTCTAATTCCTTTAACTCATCATAAAGCTTTACTAAATCACGGGCATCAGTAACGAGAACACTTACCGGTAAATGCAAGTGGAATGTTTCTGATGAAGTATCGTCGTCATTTGTCTGCAAGCGCCACATAAAACTTAAATTTTCTTCTGCACTCGCAACGCCAGCACCATCGCCCTTAAAGAGAATATCTGCATCTGCCCAGTAACCATATCTTGAACCAAGACCTTCAGCACCAGAGCCACCAATTTCTATTCTTTTTATAAGTCCATCACTTGTCATAGACCTTGACGATTCGCCTGACGAACCATCGTAAAGTTTATCTCTTGCAACATATTTCCATTGATTGAATTCTTTACTTCCGTTTTCGTGGTCAGATAAGCTACCTGGTAATACTTTTGAAAGAAACGCTGTTGTGTTATTCACAGCACTATCTACTTTGTAGAAGCAATCCGTTGTACAAGTTGTTTCATCAAAGGTAAATGCTTCAACATAAGGGAAAGTTCTACCAAAAGTATTGTGTCGGCTTGAAGCATAAATCTCTTGATGAACATTAAAAATTTCATCATCATAAATCTGGATAAATTTATATTTGGTTGCATTAAGATGGAAATTCATTTCAGTACCATCTTGCTTATCCATATCAGCATCAGGACCATCTACACAAGTGTCAAAAACATCGTCTGTCTTTGAGCCTGAGGTATCAGCCTGATAAACGCTCTTCGCAACAAGCTTACTTAATAAACCTTTTAAATTAGTTGTCGCTTCGTCAACTACATCCTGCTGAGCTAATAAAAGTGATTTATTAAGCGCACTGTCTATCTTAGATAATTCGCTTGATACCACATCAAGTGACTCTTTGGTGTAGCCATTACCATAAATATAGCTGTCTCCGCTTTT
>CAJGCX010000157.1 GCA_904501895.1 Clostridiaceae bacterium | reverse complement strand
GTTAAAGGTGAATTTATCGACAGACCTAATCGGTTTATCGCTAATGTTTTAATTAATAATAATTTAGAAATCTGTCATGTGAAAAATACAGGAAGATGTAAAGAGTTGTTAATTAAAGGCTCAACTGTATGTCTTCAAAAGTCTGATAATCCCAATCGCAAAACAAAATACGATTTGATTGCAGTACAAAAAGGTGACAGACTAATTAATATGGATAGTCAGATTGTAAATTATGTTGCACTTGAGTTTATCCCTAATCTTTTTGATAACATTAAGCTCATAAAACCTGAATATAAATATGGCAATTCAAGATTTGATATTTATGTTGAAAATGATACGGATAAGATGTTTATTGAGGTTAAGGGTGTAACACTTGAAAATGACGGTGTGGTAAGCTTTCCTGACGCTCCTACGGAAAGAGGAGTGAAACATCTTAAAGAGCTTCAAAAAGCTGTTACAGAGGGCTACAAGGCCTATGTTTTGTTTGTAATACAGATGTCTGATGTTAAATACTTTGAACCAAATAGTAAAACGCATCCTGAATTTGCCCTTGAATTGAAAAAAGCCAAGGATAACGGAGTTGTTCCTTTAGCTTATGATTGTGCTATAGCACCTGATTCAATTGAAATACGAAAACCTGTTTTAATAAAGCTATAAAAAATGCCGTGGTCAAAACTGACTACGGCATTTATATATGTGTTTGTGTATGGAATTAACCGAACTGTGAAAGTAAGAAACCTGCTGCAACAGCAGAACCGATAACACCTGCAACGTTAGGACCCATTGCATGCATCAAAAGGAAGTTTGATGGGTTATACTTTCTACCCTCAGTCTGTGAAACTCGAGCAGCCATAGGAACGGCAGAAACACCTGCAGAACCGATGAGAGGATTAACCTTACCACCTGTAACGAGATTCATCAATTTACCGAAGATGACACCACCAGCTGTTGAGAATGCGAATGCAAGTAAGCCGATTGCAATAACAAGAAGAGTCTTCTTATTAAGGAACGCAGAGCCTTCTGCAGTTGCACCAACAGTTGTGCCGAGAAGAATTGTAACAATGTTACAAAGTGAGTTCTGTGCTGTGTCAGAAAGTCTGTCTGTAAGTCCTGTCTCCTTGAAAAGGTTACCGAGCATAAGGAAACCGAGAAGGGGAGCAACAGATGGAAGAATAAGAACACAGATTACAGTAACCACGATTGGGAAGATAATCTTTTCAGCCTTACTAACTGTTCTGAGCTGATTCATCTTGATTTCACGTTCTTTTTTAGTTGTGAGCAATTTCATAATAGGTGGCTGAATAAGAGGAATCAAAGCCATATATGAATATGCAGCAACTGCGATTGAACCTAACATATGAGGAGCAAGCTTACCTGTAAGGAAGATTGCTGTAGGACCGTCTGCACCACCGATAATAGCAATTGAAGCAGCTTCTTCTGGTGTGAATTCACCTGAAAGCATAGCAACTGTAAATGCTACATAAATACCTAACTGTGCAGCAGCACCGAGTAAAAGGCTTGATGGGTTAGCAAGGAGAGGACCGAAGTCAGTCATTGCACCAACACCCATAAAGATAAGGCAAGGGAAAATACTTGATTTAACACCTGCGTAAATAAGTCTTAAAACACCTGAATCATACCAATGTGCATTTGGGTCTGCATATGGATTATTCTCACCGATGAATGACATATTAGTAGGGTCAGCCATAATCTCAGGGTAAATGTTAACCAAAAGCATACCGAAAGCAATAGGGATTAAGAGCAATGGTTCAAATTTCTTTACGATTGCCATATAAAGTAATACGAAAGAAACACCAATCATAACCCAGTTCTGCCAAGGAAGGTTAACAAAGTTTGATTGATTAAAAAGCTCTATAAGAGCATCGATAATTTGCATGAGTTTTCACCTCGAATTAACCGAGAACAGCAAGAACTTCGTCAGTAGCAACTGATGCACCCTTAGTAGCGATAACCTGCTTAACTGTACCTGAACATGGAGCAACGATTTCGTTTTCCATTTTCATAGCTTCAAGGATGAAGAGAACGTCGCCTTCGTTAACTGACTGACCAGCTGAAACGTTTACTGAAAGAACTGTACCTGGCATTGGAGCAGTAACCTTTGTACCGTCACCGATAGCAACAGGTGCAGGTGCTGCTGCAGGAGCAGGAGCTGCTTCAACTGCAGGTGCAGCCACAGGAGCTGCTGCAACAGGTGCTGCTACTGGAGCTACAGGAGCAGCAAGAACAACAGGAGCTGCTGATGGAACAACAGCAGTAACAACTGCTTCGTTGAGTTCGTTTACTTCTACTTCATAATCATTTCCGTTTAATGTAACTACGTATTTCATTTTAATATTCTCCTTTATTTTTCAATAAGTTTAATTGATTTAAATACAAGTCTGTCGAGAGGAATTCCTGATTCCTTGCTTGTGATAGCCATAACCTTAGCTGCTGTTTCTTCATCAGTTTTGTAAAGGTCAGGTGTGTCGCAAAGCTTAATTGACTTAAATACAAGTCTTTCAAGAGGAATACCAGTCTGATGGCTGATAATAGCCATAATAGATGCTGCTGTTTTACAATCTGTTTTATAAAGTTCAAGAGAGTCATCAAGTTTGATTGAGCTGAAGTTAAGTCTTTCAAGAGGAATACCACTTTCGTGACTTACAATAGCCATAATAGATGCTGCAGTTTTGTAATCAGTCTTATAAAGAGTTACACCATTTGAATACTGAACAGGTGCAGATGGTGCTGCAGGAGCAGTAACAGGTGCTGAAACAGGAGCAGAAGCTTTTTTAGTTTCTTTAGCCGGTTTCTTTTCTGCTTCTAAGGATGGAGCAGAACCTTTATTTGCTGTGCCTTCAACTGCCTGAATAACCTTTGAAAGCATTACAATAATAACTGCGAGAAGAATAAGAACAATCATAACGACAATAAAACCAGTAGCAGAAACACTTAAAATTTCTGATAAACTCATTTTTTGTCCTCCTTAGTCAACTCTTTTGATTGAATACTTAAATGTGTTCTTTTCCTTTTCAGCACGTGCTTCAAAGAACTTTTCAGCCTGCTGAGGGAATGCGATATAAGAAAGAACATCTTCGTCACATTTTGCTACGTCACCAAGTTCAGCCTTTGTCTTATCAAATGCTGGTTCAAGAGTATCAGCAAAACGACATTTAACAGGTTCATCATCACCAAGAACCTTCTTCATAAGGTCAGCGTCGATTTCGCCAGGAGCCTTACCATATTCACCCTTGATGTAAGCCTTGATTTCCTTAGAAATGTTCTTATATCTTTCACCAACAAGAACGTTTGTAACTGCCTGATTACCAACCATCTGGCTAAGAGGAGTAACAAGTGGAGGATAACCCATATCCTTACGAACCTGAGGAATTTC
>CAJGCX010000156.1 GCA_904501895.1 Clostridiaceae bacterium | reverse complement strand
TTTCCTTAAGGCTTCTGCTGATTTTTACTGCACCGTCATCACGGAAAATCCGTCTTATTTCACCGAGAATTGACGGTACTGCATAGGTCGAAAAGGCAAAGCCCAAATCCTCACGAAATCCGTCAGCAGCCTTTATAAGTCCAACACAGCCTGCAGAATATAAATCGTCATATTCAACACCCTTGCCAATAAATCGTGACGCACAGCTTCCCACAAGACCTAAATTATTAAGAATCAGTTCATCTCTTGTCATTTTATACGACCATCAATTTTCTTGTAAAGAGTGACACAGGTTCCTGAATTGACCCTTGAACGAACAATAATCTTGTCCATAAAGCTTTCCATAACTGAAAAGCCAAGACCTGCACGGTCACCACCAAGAGTAGTGAAAAGAGGCTCACGTGCCTTTTTAATGTCACTTATTCCACAGCCCTTATCACGGATTGATATAACAACCTGATTATCCTGATGAATTTTTACTGTTATGTATATTTTTCCGAGAGAATTTTTGTATCCGTGAACAATACAGTTTGTCACAGCTTCACTTACAGCAGTTTTTATGTCGTTGATTTCCTCGACAGTAGGGTCAAGCTGTGCTGCAAAGGATGCTACAACAGCCCTTGAAAAGCCTTCGTTTACAGAACGGCTGTCAATTGTCATTCGAAATTCGTTTATTACCATTTTTACTTCCTCCCTTTTTGATTGTTGCAATTCTGTCAAGTCCTGCAAGTCGCATAACCTTGTACGAATTGCTTGAAAGTCCTGTCACCTCAAGGTCACCACCAAGCTCACTTAAGATTTTATATCGACCCATAACAAGGCCGATTCCCGAGCTGTCCATAAAAGTAACATCAGTAAAATCAAGAACAACAGTTCTGGGTCTGCAGTTCTCAATTTTTTCATCAATGCTGATTCTTATAGGCAATGCTGTGTGATGGTCAATTTCACCACTTAACTGACAGAGGAGAATTTCATCCTCAAAATCAATCTGTACACTCATTTTTATACCTCCATTGTTTTTGTATTTTTTTATTATTCTATTCCGTCACTTTTAAAAATAATGTCATAATAGGTAATATGCAGTTCAAATTATAATTTGTAGGGGACATCGCGTAGGGACAGACGTCCCCGTCTGTCCGTTGTAGTTGCGTGTAGAATTGCGGACAGAACAGGAGTTCTGTCCCTACGCGCACATTTAAAAACATCCCGATAATCTCCAATTTATCCTTGTATCTCCACAATATCAACGCCTTTATAATAATGCTTTAATATTTCGTCGTATTTATACCCTTGTTGTGCCATATAATTAGCTCCGTATTGGCTCATTCCAACGCCGTGTCCATAACCATTTACAGTAAATACGAATTCATCATCCTTAAATTCGCAAGTGAATGTACTGCTTCGCAAATCAAGCATTTTTCGCACATCAGTACCCTTAAATTCCTTTCCACAAATTGTGATTGACTTCACCATACCTGTATCTGTACGGGTAATTTTTTCAACCCATTTTTCAGGCTTATCGTTAAAATTCAGCTCACTATCCTTAAAGCCTTCCTTAAATTCATTTTTATCAAATGTCACCTGAGATTGATAAGCAGGACTTAATTTATCACCAACACTTGAAACAGATACAAGATAAGGATAACTACCACCCCACACATCAGTTGCATTTTCCGTTGTGCCATTTGAAATTGCGTGAAAAACTGCGCAGATATATTCGTCATCATATTGCAGAGTAAGGTTTATGACCTCATCAATACATTTTTCAATCTTCTCCTTGTTTGCTTTGTAATTGTCCTTCCACTTCTCCTTCTGTTTTTCAGGTGTGATATATGCCTGATGCAAGGCGTAGCTGTCTGTTATGTCAGCACCCTTAAGGTCCTTTGTGTTATGCTCCTTTGTATATAAAAGCAGGGTGTGTGCTGTAACAATCTGTGCCTTAATAGCTTCTTCGTGATAGGATGCATTCATTTCTCCTGCAATAACACCTAAAAGATATTCCTTAAGCGACATTTCTGTAATATTATCAGATGCTACTGACATAACCTTTACTGTGGTGCTGTCTGCATTTGTAGTGGCCTCTGTATCGTTCATCCCTTCTTCAATAATTTCCTGTGATATGACCTGTGATGATTTTTCAACTGCCACAAGGGGACAGAGAATAAGGCTCAATGCAAGAAAAAAGCAGATTAGTGTGTAAGTTTTCATTTTTTATTACTCCTTTTATTGACTTTAACATTCAAAAGTATTAGAATATATAATGTATATTTATATTATCTTGGATACATATCGAAATTTTCTACAAGGAGGTAAAACAATGGCAGAATATATTTCAAGTATCTCCAATGATGCTCTTTCAATTTTATGTGAAGAGTTACAAAAAAATAACCACATAAACCCTGATTATTACAATCGATTTAAGGTTAAGCGTGGTCTTCGTAATTATGATGGTACAGGTGTCCTTGCAGGACTTACACGTGTTTGTTCTGTTGAAGGTTACTATATGGACGACGGCGAAAAAGTACCTAAACAAGGTAAGCTTGTTTATCGTGGTATCAATATGACAGACATCGTTGAAAATTGTGAAAAGGAAAACCGTTTTGGTTATGAAGAGGTAGCTTGGCTTCTTCTCTTCGGTGCATTGCCAACACAGGAACAGCTTAAATGGTTTACAGAATTGCTTTCAGAATGTCGTAATCTTCCTGAAGATTTTATCGAGGATATGATTATGAAAGCACCATCACCTGATGTTATGAATAAGGCTGCACGAAGTGTTCTTGCCCTTTATTCTTATGACCCAAATCCTGACGACATTTCACCTGAAAATGTTCTTCGTCAGTGTATTCAGCTCATTGCACAGATGCCTGTTATTATGACAAGTGCATATCAGGTTAAGCGTCGTGTTTATGATAAGAAGAGTATGTATTTCCATCAGAGTAAGGCAGGACTCGGTACTGCAGAGAGTATTCTCCGTTCAATCCGTCCTGATAAGAAGTTTACTGATGATGAAGCAAAGCTTCTTGACGTTTGTATGATTCTTCACGCTGAACACGGTGGTGGTAATAACTCAACATTCACAAACCGTTGTATTACATCAAGTGGTACTGACACTTATGCTGCAATGGCTGCTGCTATCGGTTCACTTAAAGGTCCTCGCCACGGTGGTGCTAATATTAAGGTGTTCAAAATGGTTGAGGATATGAAGGCTAATATCCAGAACTATACAGATGCTGGTCAGGTTGCTGACTATATTACAAAGATTATGAATAAGCAGGCAAATGACGGTTCAGGTCTTGTTTACGGTATGGGTCACGCTGTTTATACACTTTCTGACCCTCGTGCAGTGATTCTTCGTCGTTACGCTGATAAATTCTCAAAGCAGTGTGGCAGAGAGGATGATTTCAGACTTCTTAATCTTATTGAAGAGCT
>CAJGCX010000155.1 GCA_904501895.1 Clostridiaceae bacterium | reverse complement strand
TTCCTGTGCAGTAAGAAGGATTGACTTTGTCCATTCAAGGTTATTGATATTGAACTGACCAACTGCATAGTGACCAGCCTTTGCTTTTGTAAGCATTTCTTTTGCATTTACTAATGGCATAATTTAATACACTCCTATAAATTTTTATCGCAAATATTATAGTACACATACACATTTTTGTCAACAAATTAACAAAATAAATTGCATAGAATAGTATGTGTATGAGGTGATATTGTGAAAAAGTATTTCTCAAGTGCAATTTGCAGTAAGGGTTTTATGAGTGCATACAATACAATCTATAAAAACGACCCATCTGCAAGTGTTTACATAGTCAATGGTGATGATTACGAAAAGTCAGTTTTCTTTTCTCAAATGATAAAGTACCTGTCAGGTTATAACATTACTCTTTTTAATCCGTTTTATGACGAATGTACTGACGGAATTCACATAGAAAATCTTAACACATATATTTTGTCTGATGGTGGATACAGTAAAATCAATCCTATACTTCCAGATATATGGGAAAAGCAGATTAACATTGTGAAGGATAAGGCTTATAAAACCGATTTGCTTCGTGAGGTGCTATATCACAAAGCTAAAGAAAACAATCATTACCGTGATGCTTGTATCACATTAAAAAAGGCATCTCTCATTAAAGAAAGACTACACAATGAGGTTTCACCATATCTTAATGAGGATAAAATCGTCAATTTCATCCATCGAATTAAGAACAAG
Organism: Clostridiaceae bacterium; assembly: GCA_904501895.1. Classification (GTDB taxonomy): domain Bacteria; phylum Bacillota; class Clostridia; order Oscillospirales; family Acutalibacteraceae; genus Fimenecus. Next base: position 2,700 of record CAJGCX010000155.1, on the reverse strand, counting down.
GAGTTAAAGAGAATAAAGTCACAAAGCAAGGGTGAAATAAGACTTCTCTCCTCACCTACTCCATTGGGCTTTCACACTCATTATGATACTATTTTTACTCTTTGTGAAAAAGTTGTAAATATCACTGACGATACAGGCTTTGTTGCATCAATTATTTCAGGCGTTATAAAGAATTTTGCTGTACGTGAAAGAATTCCAATTATAGCAAGTCCACCATACTATAAAAATGAATTTTTGCAATTTCTCATTTTCCCTACTGTTAAAATCGGTATTTGTGTATCCGATAAAAGTCATATTCTGCCTTTTGAAGCTTATGAAAATGTGTGTGCTTCACGATTTCTGACTAACCCACAAATCCTCAATAGTAAAAGCGTAGAAGCCCTTTTATCAATCGAAGAAAAGCTTATTGATAAGGCGATTTTATCATTATACGAGGGACGAGAGGAAAGATTTAAGTATAATGATTTGGTTATGGGATATTCAAGTAGCGAAGAAGCAACTCTATCTGCAAAAGCACTTGCAGAAAAATTGTTGAGTTGAAAATACGAATTATAATTTGACAAAAACAATGGCGGAGTTTACACTCCGCCACAATTTTCATTACTTAACTGATTTTACAGGAATAATTTGGTCTGTTGCTTTTTTATCAACTGTAAATGTGATTTTGTCACCCACATTAAGAATTACTATTTTTTCAGCATCCTTAACTGCAACCTTATAATATGATAAATTATCTGCAAGCTTGATGTAGAAATATGTTTCGCCACCTGTGATAGTGCTTCTGATTTCTTCAACTGTGCCTGAAACCTCAACAGTTTCTTCCTTTGGCTCATCAGGAGCTTCCTCCTGACCCATTGAATCAACATCAACCTCTACATTCACACCGTTTTTCTCAAGCTCTGCTGCATAGCTTTCTGTACATTCTGCAAGGCTTGTACCAACACCAACGAGGGTGGACTGCTCAACATTAACCATTGCATACATTTTAACAAGCTCACTTGAGTCCTTAAGTGCCATAAAGTATGTTGGCTCACCACTCACATTAAGAAGGATTGGGAATGTTGCACGGTAACCGTACTGCTGAACCTTACCCTGTGCAGATGTTCTTGCAGTTTCCTCTAATGCACCAGGCTGTTGATAATAAACAGCTTCCTTTGTACGCTGATTAATAAGAACAAAGCCGATAATTGACTGGTCGGAGCTTATAGATGTTACACCTGTGTACATATAAACGTCGTCGTTGAGTGCCAAATAGTTATATCCCTGACTTGTAACACGAACATTTTCCTGACCGATAAGAGAGTTAATAAATCCGTTGTTATATTTACCGTAATAGTTGTACTGCTGATTTACGATTGTTGCAGAATAAACCTGGTCAAGCCACTGAAATTCCTTATCAGTTACAAACTTATCTGTAGGAAGATTTGTAGTGCCATCAAGACTTGTTGAAACGAGAGTTGTGTCACCGTTGATTGAGTCAACGATAATAGCACCCTGAACATCAGTACCGCCGAAAAGACCGATAGTTTTGTCAAGGACAGGAACAATCCAGAATGGTCTGCCTGTTTCGTCAATTTCAAATGATGGGTCACCAAGCATAAGTGATGGATACTTAAATCTTACGTGACGGATGAGATACTCATTGAAATGCTCTGCAGGAGAATACTTCATACCCTCATCAAGTCTTACAGTTTCAGCCTTTTGTGTTGTCATATCAACGATAATATATGCAGGAATACCTTCCTTTGTGTTCTTAAGCCACTTAAAGATATCACCGTAATCAAGAGACTGAACACGGACAGGAGTACCCTTATAGTTAATCTGTGTTGAATAATAGCTATTCACAACAAACTGTGAAACATAGTCAGAAAGCTCACCTAACGCACGTGTTGCAATCATATTTGATGAGTCCTTATCAAGACGAGGAACACTCTGGAAATCAACCTCTTCAATTTCCTCTGCAAAGTTTCCTTCCTTAACATTAATAAGCTCTGCATAATCCTTTGCACGGAAGAACTCAACACCTGTGAGATAACCGATACCGACAAAAGCAGCAAGTACAAGAATCATTACAATAGGAACTTTTGCCTTATTCTTTGCATATTCCATATATTCAGGTCTGAAATATGCCTGAGAAAGCATACCAAAAATACCGATATATGCCATAATCAAAACACCGATATAAATATAAAGCTCAAGTGCCTTGAAATTAAGTGCAGGAAGCATAACATAATATAAGACTGCACCTAATACTACTGTAAGTATAAGGCTTACTATAACCTTTTTTACAGTACTTCCTTTTGGTGTTTCCGGCATAACGCTCTTATTACCGAAATCAACATTAATTGGGTCCATAAAAATACCTCATTTCCATAATATGTTAATAGTATAACATAAAAATACCCTTAAATACAATACTTAACGCAAAATGACTATTAAAACGAAAATGGTGGGAGCAAGCCCCCGCCCTACGCTATACTATTCTTTTGCAAATGTTGTTTAAACAACAACTTTCACAATTTGCTTTTCGTGCTGTGCAGACTGCTCTGCCATGAAGCACACATCTGTGACAGAAGTCATTGCTTTCTTCAGGTGGCAAAATCTTCTTAAGCTCAATTTCCACCTTTTTAGGGTCTTTGGTTGCCACAAGTCCCATTCTGTTAGTAAGTCTTATTAAATGTGTGTCAGCCACAACTGCAG
>CAJGCX010000154.1 GCA_904501895.1 Clostridiaceae bacterium | reverse complement strand
TGATATTGTTAAGTTTATCGAAGAAAACTAATTAACAATTTTAATTTGTATTATATTAACAGGGACAGAGTTTTTTGTCCCTGTATCTTTTATAGAAAGTAAGGAAGAGAAAATGGCTGAACAAAAAAAGATGGTTGAGGAAATCACCTCAATGGACGTGGATTTTGCCAAATGGTACACCGACGTTGTAAAAAAAGCAGAATTAGTTGAATATACAAGCGTTAAGGGATGTATGGTTATCCGACCTTATGGTTATGCAATCTGGGAAAACATTCAGAAGACACTTGATGAAATGTTTAAGGAAACAGGACATGAAAACGTTTGTATGCCTATGTTTATCCCTGAGAGCCTTCTTAATAAGGAGAAGGACCACGTTGAAGGCTTTGCTCCTGAGGTTGCTTGGGTAACTCACGGTGGTAGTGAAAAGCTTGAAGAGCGTCTTTGTGTTCGACCTACTTCTGAAACACTCTTCTGTGAGCATTATGCAAATATAATCCAGTCTTATCGTGACCTTCCAAAGCTCTACAATCAGTGGGTTTCTGTTGTTCGTTGGGAGAAGACTACAAGACCTTTCCTTCGTACAAGAGAATTCTTATGGCAGGAAGGCCATACAATCCACGCAACTGCTGAGGAAGCACAGGAAGAAACAATCCGTATGCTCAACACTTATGCAGATTTCTGCGAAAACTGCCTTGCAATGCCTGTTGTAAAGGGTGTTAAGACAGCAAAAGAAAGATTTGCAGGTGCTGAGGACACATATACAATCGAAGCTCTTATGCATGATGGTAAGGCTTTACAGTCTGCAACAAGCCACTATTTCGGTGACGGTTTCGCAAAGGCTTTCGGAATTCAGTTCCAGGATAAGGACAATAAGTTAAAGCATCCTTTCCAGACATCATGGGGTTGTACAACTCGTCTTATCGGTGCTCTTATTATGACTCACGGTGATGATAACGGTCTTGTTCTCCCACCAAAAGTTGCTCCTATTCAGATTGTTGTTATTCCGGTTGCTTCTCATAAGCCTGGTGTTAAGGAAAAGGCAACTGAAGTTTATGAAAACCTTAAGAAGATTTGCAGAGCAAAAATTGACCTTTCTGATAATTCACCTGGTTGGAAATACGCTGAATATGAAATGAAGGGTGTTCCGCTCAGACTTGAATTAGGTCCTCGTGATATCGAAAATAATCAGTGTGTTGTTGTTCGTCGTGATACAAGAGAGAAGTATTTTGTATCTCTTGATGAGCTCGAAACAAAGATTCCTGAATTATTACAGATGGTTCACGATGGTCTTTACAATTCAGCACTTGAACGCAGAAGCAATATGACTTATGTTGCTAACAATATGGATGAAATGATTGAAACTGCAGAAAACAAGCCTGGATTTATCAAGGCTATGTGGTGCGGTGACCGTGAATGTGAAGATGCTCTTAAGGAGCAGGCAGGTGTTACATCACGTTGTATTCCATTTGTTCAGGAAAAAATCGGTGACAAGTGCGTTTGCTGTGGCAAGCCTGCCGATAAGATGCTCTACTGGGGCAAGGCATATTAATTTCATATAAATATTATACCGAGTGTTCGATGCGAATACTCGGTATTTTTATTTTCCTAATATTGAATTAACAATAAATATATGATAAAATTAAATGATAAATATAAATTGGGGGAGTATGCGTGAAGATATTTGATATTTCAAGGGAAGTGCTGGGCTGTCCTGTGTTTCCCGGTGACCCTGTTGCAAGTCTTGAAAGGGTAAAAAACATTGACGGTGATTGTCAGTACAATCTCAGCAAAATCGATATGTGCCTTCACAACGGTACACATATGGATGCGCCATTGCATTTTTTACCTGACGGTGGTGATATTACAGAAATTCCTCATGAGGCTTTCTTTGGACCGTGTGTGGTTGTTGAAACTGATACACCTATAATTACAGGTGCTTTTGTTGAGGAATATTTTCCGAGAAATGCAAAAAGAATACTTGTAAAAAGCAATGGAACATCATATTTTCACGAATCTGCTGCATCTGCCCTTGCTGATATAGGCTATATTCTTCTTGGTACAGATGGAATGACTGTTGAGCCTGAGGAAAGTTATGGCAGGACTCACAGAATGTTTATGATGAACGACATTACACTCCTTGAAAATCTTGATTTGAGTGGTGTTAAGTCAGGTGACTACTTTTTATCAGCTGCACCAATCAAAATAAGTGGTGCTGAGGCTGCTCCTGTAAGAGCGTTTTTAGTGTCAGATTTCATTTTCTGGAGCGGAGACAATAAATAACTAAAAGGTGATTTTGAGAATGGTTAAAAAATTACTAAGCCTGTTTCTGACCTTTGCAAAAATAGGTGGAATTACATTTGGTGGCGGACTTACAATGCTTCCGTTACTCACAAGAGAGATAGTTGAAAAGAGAAAATGGGCAACAGAAGAGGAGTTGCTTGACTACTACGCTGTTGGACAGTGCACTCCCGGTATTATCGCAGTTAATACAGCAACTTTTGTAGGGTATTATCAGGCAGGTGTGTTGGGAGGAATCTTTGCTACTCTCGGAATGGTCACACCGTCTGTAATAATTATTACAGTTGTAGCATCTGTTTTACAGACATTTATGGATTATCCTATAGTGGCATCGGCACTTACAGGCATTAACGCAGTGGTTTGTGCTTTGCTCTCTCATACCGTAATTACGTTGGCAAAAAAGAGTCTTGTTAATGTAGTTTCAGTTATCCTTTTTATAATCGGACTTGTTGCGTGCTTTATTTTTGATATAACACCGATTCTTCTCGTTATTTTTGGTGGAGTTGTGGGTGTTGTTTACGGTAAAATCAAGGAGGGAAGAGCAAAATGATGACCTACTTGTATTTGTTTCTGGAATTCTTTAAAATCGGACTTTTTGCAGTTGGTGGAGGTCCTGCTACAATTCCTTTCTTGCAGGATTTGGCAAGAAGTGACTACGGATGGTTCAGCCCGGAAGAATTAGGCGTTATGGTTGCTGTTGCGGAAAGCACACCGGGACCTATCGGTATAAACATGGCAACTTATGCAGGATATAATGCCGGTTTTAGTGAATTTGGCACAATTGGCGGAATTTTTGGAGGAATTATTTCCACAGCGGGGCTTGTAACACCGTCAATTATTGTAATTATAATCATTGCAGGCTTCTTAAAGAAATTTAAAGAAAATGAATATGTAAAGGGTGCTTTTTCAGGTATCCGTCCTGTTGTTACAGCACTTGTTTTGTTTGCTGTTTTTGGAATTATCAAACCGATTTTCTATGTAAATGGTGAATTTGCAATTCCTGTAATCATAATTGCAGTTGTGCTTTTTGCACTTATGTTTGTGAAAAAGCTTAAAAAATTACATCCTGCATTCTGGCTTTTAGTTGGTGCACTTGCAGGAATTATTCTTAAATTATAAGGTGAAAGTATGTCGCTTCAGAAAAATCAGGATATACAAC
>CAJGCX010000153.1 GCA_904501895.1 Clostridiaceae bacterium | reverse complement strand
GGCACCATTATGCGGATGTAGCTCATCTGGTAGAGCGCCACCTTGCCAAGGTGGAGGTAGCGAGTTCGAGCCTCGTCATCCGCTCCATAAAAACAGGACACAGAATTCTCCCAGTTTCTTGTGTCCTATTTTTTTCAAAAAGAATATGGCGACATAGCCAAGTGGTAAGGCACGAGTCTGCAAAACTCTGATGCATCGGTTCAAATCCGATTGTCGCCTCCAAAAAGAAAAAGCACTGCAATAGCAGTGCTTTTTCTTTTTGGAAACTAAGGTTGCCTTGCGGCAAGTGAAATTCACTTCGTGAGTGAAGTTGCTGATGCAGTTAAGTTTGCTTCGCAAGTGTTTCGGCAAACTTAACTTCACTTTACACCATAGGTGTAAAACATCACTATGCGAAGCATAACATCACGCGAGCCGTAGGCGAGTGCTTCACTTTGTTGTGAGGAATTACATACAATGCTCCGCATTGATTTTTAATTGTTCCTTTGTTATAATTATCTGAATAAATTTGGAGTTGGAGATGAACAGATGACTAAGTATTTTGCCAATATAGTCACGGGTTGTCGTATTTTGGGCAGTGTTTTGTTGCTGTTCTTTTCTGCATTTTCATTAGAGTTTTATGTTATATATATCTTCTGTGGCTTTAGTGATATGGTAGATGGTACTATCGCAAGAAAGACAAATAGTGCTACTGAATTTGGGTCTAAATTAGATACTGTTGCTGACCTTTTATTTATAATAGCATCATTCATTAAAATATTGCCGATGATAAATGTTCCCATATGGTTATGGGTATGGGGCGTTTTAATCGCAACTGTCAAATTTGCTAATATCATATTTGGATATATTTCTAAAAAAGAGTTTATTTCCGTGCATACTATTATTAATAAGATTGCAGGCTTGTTATTGTTCGTTTTGCCGTTAACATTATCCTTTATAGATTTGAAATACAGTTCTATAGTAGTGTGTTCCGTAATCACATTCGCAGCAATTCAAGAATCTTTTTATATTGCAATAAATCGTGAAAATAAGTAAACTCATTCCAATTTGTCTATATTGTTCCAAAGTGATACATACAGCAAAAAAGTAAAGGACTTCAATCGAAGTCCTTTATTTTTTATCTATTAAGAAAACAAGAGCATATCTTTGCCTTGAGCATTTCTTCAATTTTCTTCTCTGAAAACATTAATAATTCTCAAAACGGTAAAGGCTATTATCCCAACGGTCAGTGTCGCTTCAAGAATTTTTAGTAGCTTCAGCGTGCTTCCAAGTCGTGAAATTGTTCGTATATCGTGGCTCATATTCATTATATTATTCTCCGTTTGTCAATAGAACTCCGTGCGCAATTCCTGGGACGCTTTCACCTTGTAATGACGAGGTTGTGGAAAGTAAAGCACCTGTACCCACAAAAAGCACTCGTTTCAAGCTACCATTTCCAAGTTTTTTCATAATAATCGAGTTCACAACTGCGGCACTACAACCACAGCCTGACCCACCTGCGTGCATATCCTGTTCCTCTAAATCGTAAATCATAAGACCGCAATCATTGTGCACAGCTGAAATATCAATATTGAAATCCTTAATCAGCAAATCAATGAGCAACTCACTACCAACCTTACCTAAGTCACCTGTAAGGATTAAATCGTAGTCACTTGGCTTTGTGTCAGTATCATTCAGAAAGCTCTGTATGGTCTCTGCCGCAGCCGGTGCCATGGCAGCACCCATATTGTTGGCATCCTTAATGCCAAGGTCCATAATTTTGCCAAAGATTACAGCTTCAATGCAAGCTGTGTTTCCTTTGTGGTGAGATATGACGGTTGCACCGGAGGCTGTTGCTGTTCTTTGTGCTGATGGAGGTCGTTGACCACCGTATTCAAGTGGCAGACGAAATTGCCTTTCTGCAGAAGCAAAATGTGACGATGTTGAGGCAACAGCAGTATTCACTACCTGTGAATCAACTAAAACGGATGCTAGTGCCATTGATAATGCCATTGTGGAGCAAGCTCCGTAAAGCCCTAAAAAGGGGATTTGCAACTCCCTTATGCCAAAGGATGTGCCGATACATTGATTGAGCAAATCTCCTGCCATAATCAGGTCAATATCCTTTGGGGATAAATCAGCCTTTGCGATTGCACGGGAAACAGCTTCCTTGTGGAGAGCACTTTCACTTTTCTCCCATGTGGGACATCCGTCGATAGTGTCGTCGTTATAGGCCTTGTCAAATTCCTTTGATAACGGACCTTCACCCTCTGCTTTTCCTACAACAGAGGCGTAACCGTAAACAGAAGGCTTTGACGGTAAAATAATTGTGTGTTTTCCGATTCTTTCAGCCATAAAATCAATCCTTTCAAGCTGAAATTATTCTTCCCAATAATTCACTTAAAATTCAAGAAATTAGGTTTGATTTAAAATTTATCAGGGACATTGCGTAGGGACAGACGTCCCCGTCTGTCCGTTGTAGTTGCGTGTAAAATTGCGGACAGAACGGGAGTTCTGTCCCTACGTGCACATTAAAAGCATTTCGATAACCTCCAATTTATTGCTTTAAAACTGTAATTTTATGCACGATATAATGTATAAATGCATAAAATATGCAAAATATGTAACAAAAATGCATAAAAACCACATAAATATTCATTTAATATGCAAAATAGTGCATAAAAATACAAAAATTAAGCAGAAAATATGTAAAAACACTTGATTTAATAAAAAAAGCGTGTATAATATATCCATACTGCAAATTGCACAAATAATAACTCAAATTTTCGGAGGAATATACAAATGGAAAAGAAAGATATCAAAAAGGTAGTTTTAGCTTATTCAGGTGGTCTTGATACATCAATTATCATCCCTTGGCTTAAGGAAAATTATAACAATTGTGAGGTTATCGCTGTATCTGGTGACGTTGGTCAGGGTACAGAACTTGACGGTCTTGAAGAAAAGGCAATTGCAACAGGCGCTTCAAAGCTTTATGTTCTTGATCTTAAGGAAGAATATGTTGAAGAATACATCTGGCCTTGTCTTAAGGCTGGTGCTGAATATGAACAGTATCTTCTCGGTACTTCACACGCTCGTCCTTGCATTGCAAAGGGACTTGCTGAAATCGCAATCAAAGAGGGCGCAGATGCTATCTGTCACGGTTGTACAGGTAAGGGTAATGACCAGGTTCGTTTCGAGCTTACATTAAAGGCTTTTGCTCCTGAAATGGCAATCATTGCTCCTTGGCGTGAATGGGACATCAAGTCTCGTGAAGAAGAAATCGCTTATGCTGAGGCTCACAATATTCCTCTTAAGATTAACCGTGAAACAAACTATTCAAAGGATAAGAACGTATGGCATCTTTCTCACGAAGGTCTTGACCTTGAGGACGCAGGCAACGAGCCTTTGTACGAAAAGGACGGATTTTTGGAGATGAGCGTATCTCCCATGCTTGCACCCGATAAACCCACATACGTAACCCTT
>CAJGCX010000152.1 GCA_904501895.1 Clostridiaceae bacterium | reverse complement strand
TTGCTTCACAGCCTGAAAAACATATACAAACACAGAGAATAAGGGCAAAAATAGAAATTATTCTTTTACTCATACTGCTTCAACCTCACTTTCTGATTCTTCAAGAGCTTTAACTCGTTCTTGTAATTCACGAACACACATATCGTGTTTTTCTTTTGTAAGGTCATAGAAGATAAATGGAGCTGTAAGAAGTACAAGTCCTATAACAGAGCCCCATGTGTAAAGACTGAATACATTATTGAGAATCTGTGAATCGAAAAGCACATCCCAGTCAGATGTAAAGCCCATTGTTGAAAGTAACCAAGGCATAATATATCCGATTGCCACATTGACAGGATTCAAGAACCAACCGAAAATACCTGACATAGAGTCAGCTCGTTCACCGTATTTCCATTGATGATATGTAAGAATGTCAGCGTTAAGACCAACATTGACACCGTCAACAACAGGAGCAATAGTGTTTTTAAGGAACATAGCAATCATAAAGATTACGATATTTTCCATTTTAACTGCAAGGGCAATACCCAATACTGTGAGAATAGTAACACCACGGAACGAAATAAGGATATTTCTTTTCTGGAATTTTTTTGTAAGAATAGGGCAGAGAATATTACCAAAAGTCATACCCATAACAACAATGTTGGCTGCAAGACCCTGAAACCATTCCATACGAAGAGAGTAAACAAACCACCAGCTGAGAAGATTTCCCACAAGTCCATGCCATTGACCAATTACATTTGATATGTTGGTAATCCAGAAATACTTATTTTTAAGAACATTTTTAGCACCCTTGAAGAATGTAACTCTTGCTCGCTTTTCCATAGGTGGTTCAATGATTCTTTCCTTACAGAAAACTGCAAGTAATGACATTACAGCACCTGAAATTGTAAAGATAGGGATAAACACTTTATATGTCTGAAGGCTTAAATATCCTCCGGTCAAATCGGCAATAATAGGAAGCAGTGCACCAACAACAGAGGAAAAGAAGCCTGATATGATAGGAACAATTGAGTGGAGCTTCTGTCGTTCCTGTGAGTTTGGTGTCATAAAGGTGACGAGAGTATTAACACCTGTGTAGTTGTTATAAAAATATGACATAAGAGTAAATGCAAAGTGAAGAACAATAAGCTTGTTTGTATATGTCATATTCTGCACAGGAAGGTATGGAATAGCAGAAATCATAAGTGCACACGGAATACCGCAAAGAAGCACAAACGGCTTGAATCTTCCATATTTTTCACAGAATTTTCTACGGACAAACCAATGAAAATAGTCCCATATAGCACCTGTTACTAACATATTACCAACAAGTTGAGGCAATCCGTTGATTACGGATTCAAACATTCCTTGTGGCAGGAAATAACAGCCTATACCGATAACCAATTTACCTGCAAAAGAAAGATGAGCAAAAATCTTCATTTTCTTTGTAAGTCTGCCGTGATTTTCATAAATCAACACATTCAGCGGATTCATAAACATAAGCACATATCCAACGATTGTGCTTATAATGTTGATAATAGAAAAATCAATTGCAGCAATTCCCATAACCGAACCACAGAAATAACCTGCAGAGAATGAAATAATACCTGAAGCAGTTAAAAAAACATATGAACCTGCTTGTGTCAGCATATAAGCAGCAGATTCTTTTAGTGTCAGATATTCACCCTCATTTGGTGTGTTCCAATGGTCTTTAACATAGCCCGGAAATTCCTTTACCTTGCCAATGATATCAGCTTTTGTCATTAAACCATTCCTTTCTTCATATATGACAATAATTATACTATAAAACAGAAACGAAATAAAGAAATAAATCATCAAAAAAATTTTTTGTGAATATTGTCAATAATTCGTGAGTGAATATGTAACAAATGACGAAAGATGTGTGAATTATAATTTGTCGTTGAGTTAATAGGTGCCTGTTCTCGGCTCCCCTTGTCAGGGGAGACATTATAATTGCAACGCAGTTCCTTCATTTTGCACTTTGCGCTTTGCATTTTGCACTCCCTATAATCTCCAATTTGTATTGTACTACGCAATCAAAAAGGGATACCGAATTTGGTATCCCTAAAATGTTTATGAATTTTTAACCAATTCTCTTGCCTTTACTAAGTCAAGGCTTTCATCAAGAGACATTAACTGTACCATAATGTTTCCCGTTGCAGTTGCCTCCACAGGCCCTGCAATTACTTTTTTGCCTGTTATTTTTTCGGTAAGAGAATTAAGGTAAGTGTCCTTACAGCCACCACCAACAATATTGATAACATCAATTTTCTTATTGCTGATTTCTTCAATAACCTTTACTGCATCATCATAAGCCTTTGCAAGTGAATGATAAACACAATTTATAACATCACCGATTGGTAAATCAGGCTTATTAAGATAATTTCTGATTGCTTCAACCATATTTTCAGGTGCCAAAAAGTCATCAGCATTTGGATTGATGCATTCAGTGAAATTACTGTCCATTGCCATCTGCATCATTTCATCGTATGTAAATTTCTTATCAAGATTCTTACGGATATTCTGTAAAAGCCACATACCCATAATGTTTTCAAGGAAACGGTAACGGTGGTCTATTCCACCTTCGTTTGTAAATCCTGAATTCATAGCCTTTTCACAGGTGACAGGTTCAAGATTTTCTGTACCGATAAGACTCCATGTGCCTGAAGAAATGTATATGCCATTATCACCAACTGAACAGGATGCTACAGCAGATGCAGTATCATGAGAAGCACAGAGAATAACTGTTGTGTCAAAACCAACTTCTGATTTTACTTCTTCACTTAAATTACCAACAACTGTTCCCGGAAGTGAAAGGGGAGCGAAAATTTTCTTATCAATACCTAATTTTTCAAGAATATATTCATCTCGTTCAAATGTCTTTGTGTTGACAAGCCCACCTGTAGTTGTAAGAGTATATTCGTTTCTAATATGACCTGTAAGCTTAAAGGAGAAATATTCAGGCATCATAAGAAAATACTCTGCATTATCTAATTTTCCACTCTTTTTATCACAATACAACTGATAAATTGAATTATAGTTTGTAGCCTGAATACCTGTTCGTTCATAAAGCTCTTTTCGTGGAATTATCTTGTCAATTTCTTCAGGAATTCCTGAAGTTCTGTTGTCACGATATGAAACAGCAGGGAGTATTTCCTTTTTGTCCTTGTCAAGAAGAACGTAGTCAACGCCCCATGTGTCAATGGCAACTGTTTCGGGATGAATTCCTTTTTTGTGGCACTCTTTAAGACCATTTTTGATTTCTGTAAAGAGTTTATCAATGTCCCAACAAAGCGTACCGTCAATATCAACTATTCCGTTTTCAAATCGGTATATTTCTTCGAGTTTCAACTTGCCGTTTTCAACATATCCGAGAATATGACGACCACTTGAAGCTCCCATATCGATAGCTAAACAATATTTCATAATTATATAACACCTTTTTGTAAAATAAGGTTTGCATAAAGTGCAGATTCAC
>CAJGCX010000151.1 GCA_904501895.1 Clostridiaceae bacterium | reverse complement strand
TTAATATTCCAATTAAGGAGAAATAATTATGAGTAACAATCCTATTTTTACAGGCTGTGGTGTTGCTATTGTAACACCTTTTAATGAAGACACAAGTGTTAACTATAAGTCACTTGAAAAGCTTCTTGAATTTCATATTGCAAACGGTACAGATTCAATTGTAATCTGTGGTACTACAGGTGAAAGTGCAACTCTTACACCAAAAGAACATTCAGATGTTATTAAATTCACTTGTGATGTTGTAAATCACAGAATCCCTGTTATTGCAGGTACAGGTAGTAACGAAACAGCATACGCTATCGAGCTTTCAAACGATGCTGAAAAAGCAGGTGCTGATGCAATGCTCGTTGTTACACCATATTACAACAAGTGCTCACAGCGTGGTCTTGTAAAGCATTACAACGCTATTGCTGACAACACATCAAAGCCAATTATCATTTATAACGTTCCAAGCAGAACAGGTGTTAATGTTCTTCCAAGCACTTATGCTGAACTTTGTGAGCATAAGAACATTATCGCTACTAAGGAAGCAAGCGGTAACATTTCACAGATTGCTGAAACAATTGCTCTTTGCGGTGATAAGCTTGATGTTTATTCAGGTAATGATGACCAGATTGTTCCTTTAATGTCACTTGGTGGTAAGGGTGTTATTTCTGTTCTTTCAAACATCTGTCCAAAGGTTGCTCACGATATTCCTGCTCTTTACCTTGAAGGTAAGGTTAAGGAAAGTGCTGAGCTTCAGCTAAAGTATCTTGAGCTTATCAACGCAATGTTTATGGACGTTAACCCAATTCCTGTTAAAGTTGCAATGGATATGATGGGCTTCGACGTTGGTCCTCTCCGTATGCCACTTTGTGAAATGGATGAGGTTAAGACTGCAAAGCTTCAGTCAATTCTTAAGAAATACGAATTAATCTAACTTTATTTTGGATGTGAAAAAATGACAAGGATTATTTTAAGTGGTGCACTTGGTAAAATGGGTAAGGCAATTACCACCTGTGTTGCAAACAGAAGCGATTGTGAAATCGTTGCAGGTGTTGATATTGCAAATGAAGAATGTTCATTCCCTGTTTTCAAATCTTTTAACGAAATTAATGTAGATGCAGATGTGATTATTGACTTCTCACATCCATCTGTACTTGCTGATTTACTTGAATTTGCAAAGGGTAAAAAAATTCCTGCTGTAATCGCTACAACAGGTTTAACTGATGAACAGATTGAAAGCATTAAGTCAGCTTCAACAGATGTTCCCCTCTTCTTCTCTGCAAATATGTCAATTGGTGTGAGTCTTGTTTCTGAGCTTGCTAAAAAAGCTGCAAAGGTTCTGGGAGGAAGCTTTGATATTGAAATTGTTGAAGCACATCACAATCAGAAAATTGATGCTCCAAGTGGTACTGCACTTATGCTTGCTGATTCTATTTCAGAGGCGCTTGACGAAAAGCCAATTTATGAATTTGACCGTCATTCAAAGAGAATGAAGAGAACTAAAAATGAAATTGGTATTCACGCTGTACGTGGTGGTACAATAGTTGGTGAACACGAAATTATTTTTGCAGGTCCTGACGAAGTTATTAAGATTTCACATTCAGCATATTCAAAACAGCTTTTCGCAAACGGTTCAGTCAATGCAGGTTTGTTCCTCGTTGGCAAAAAACCAGGATTTTACTCAATGAAAGATTTGGTTAACGAATCTTAATTTTAAAAAAATATATAAATATAGGCTTACTGATTGATTTCAGTAAGCCTTTTTGTTATTCATCATTATCTGTACTATCAGCCACAGATTCATTAAATTCAATTGTATATATTTCAAACAGTTCTTTTAATTCATCTGCATTTTCACCTGCTGATACCGCCATATGAAAATATTTTTCACAGTTTTCATTATCTTTAAGTATGTAATAAATAATTGCGAGAAGTGATAATGATTGTCTAAAATTATTATTAATTTCTAAAGCATTGTTCGCTAATTGAATAGCCATTTCAAAATTATGTTGTTTGAAATAACAATGTGCAGCATTATTATATGCAAAGTGATTATCGGGTTTTAATTCAATAGATTTCGCAAAATTAAGATTGGCGTTTTTAAAATCACCACATTCTTCATACAACATTCCAAGATTGCTATACGCTCTAAAATAATCCGGAACAAGTTTAATTAGTTCACGATATTCCTCTATTGCAGGGTAAACTGCACCTAAATCAGTATAGCATAATGCTAAAAACAAATAAACTGATTTGTAATCATCTTGATTCTTACAATCACGTTTTAATTCAGTTAGATATTTAATTGCTTTTCTATAATTGTTTTCATTGTAAAGTCTTATTGCACAAATAAGTTTTTTACGTAAAATATTATCTTTGAAAGCATCGCCAATTTCATCCTTATATTGCTTTTCATAAAAATCAATATCTTGTCTGCCGAGTGTTCCAGAAAGTCTCAACAGTGTGCTAAATAATAAAAACTCAATTATTAAGAATCTAAATAGGTTTTTAGTAATTGGTGTATTATTAATCGCAATATCCCATACAAAAAATGCAAGTAACCCAATCATTAATATTACCACGACAGCAATGTAAATTTTTTTCTTCATATCTCTTCCTCCAAAATTAAAAAGTGCGTAGCCGAAACCACGCACGAAAAATACATAGCTCCAACTGTCGCCAAACAAATCTACAATACCACCAAAAGTATATGCAAATAGAGCATGTGTATTTTTACCTAAATAAAAATACATATACTAATTGGTAGAAAAATATTAAGATTTGTTTGGCAATTTTAGTTTACCACGCATTTTATAAAAAATCAATAATTATTTTAAAACACGTAGGGACAGAACTCCTGTTCTGTCCGCAATAAAAATACATTTACCACGGACAGACAAGGATGTCTGTCCCTACGATAATTTTATTATATTGTATTAAATTATGCTAAAACAGCCTTGTAGAAGACTTTTTTGCCCTTCTTAACGATTACATATCCTTTTTCGAAATCAGCCTTTGTAAGCGCTTTGAATGGCTCTGTAACCTTTTCGTCGTCAACAGAAACGCCACCCTGTTCTATAAGTCTTCTGCACTCACCCTTTGACTTTGCAATGCCAGCCTTAATCATAATATCAGCAACAAGTATGCTATCGTCGTTAAAATCGTCTGCAGTAAGCTCTACTGTTGGCATATTCTCTGTATTACCCTTACCTGAGAAAAGTGCTCTTGCGCCTTCCTGAGCCTTAATAGCCTCTTCTTCACCGTGAACAAGCTTTGTAAGCTCAAATGCAAGGATTTCCTTTGCAGTATTAAGCTGACTACCTTCCCATGAATCCATCTTTTCGATTTCTTCCATTGGTAAGAATGTAAGCATTCTGATACACTTAAGAACGTCAGCATCATCAACGTTTCTCCAATACTGATAGAAATCAAATGGTGATGTCTTATTAGGGTCAAGCCAAACTGCACCTGACTGTGTTTTACCCATCTTCTTACCTTCTGAATTA
>CAJGCX010000150.1 GCA_904501895.1 Clostridiaceae bacterium | reverse complement strand
CCAACTGCAGAATGGAAATCGATTCCGTAATTTGTAACAGTTGCGATTTCATTTTCATCCTCTGCGTGAAGATAATATGAATGGACAAAATAAACATAACTGTTTTCGGGAATATCCTTAAAGAGAGTATCCTTCTGCTTGATTTCAAGTGAATTCCAACCGATATGAGGAATTTTAAGACCCATATCAGGTGAGAATTTTTTAATTTTGCCCTTGAAAATTCCAAGACCCTCTACACCAGGAGATTCCTCCGACTCCTCAAAAAGAAGCTGAAGTCCAAGACAGATACCTAAAAATGGCTTACCACTCATAGCATTCTGCTTAACTGTTTCAACAAGACCCTTTTTATTCATTGAGTCCATTGCATCACCAAACGAGCCAACACCGGGAAGAAGAATCTTATCACAAGCGTTGATTACATCGGGATTATCTGTTATCACACTTTCAGCACCGATAAAATCAAAGGCTTTTTTAACACTTTGAAGATTACCTGCGCCATAATCAATTATTGCTATCATTTATGTCATTCCTTAATGAAAAAATATGGATATATTTTAGCACAGTAAAGCAACAAAATCAATAGTATATTATTGTTTTGTTGACTTTTGTGAAGTTTTGCTTTAAAATCTATTCAGGAAATAATGGAGGTAACAAACCTATGAATGATGTTTTGAATAAAAAAGGCTTTATCAGCGATATGGACGGCGTTATCTATCACGGTAACAAGATTTTGCCAGGTGTTGCTGAATTTATTAACTGGATGATTGATAATGATAAGAAATTTGTATTCCTTACAAACAGTCCTGAAAAGACTCCTCACGAATTGAGTATGAAACTTGAAAGAATGGGACTTAAGGTTTCTGCTGACCACTTTTACACAAGTGCTATGGCAACTGCAGCGTTTCTTGATAGTCAGAAGCCTGGCTGTACTGCTTATGTAATCGGTGAAGCAGCACTTACAAAGGCACTTTATGACCAGGGAATTTATATGAATGACGTTAATCCTGACTATGTGGTTGTTGGCGAAACACGAACATATAACTTTGAAAAAATAGAAAAGGCTATTGAATTAGTCCTTAAGGGTGCAAAGCTTATTGGTACAAACCCTGACATTACAGGCCCTACTGAAAAGGGTATTATGCCTGCAACAGGGTCACTTATTTCACCTATTGAAATCGCAACAGGTAAAAAGGCATATTTCGTTGGTAAACCAAATCCATTGATGCTTCGTCACGGACTTCGAAAGCTTAACTGTCACAGTGAGGAAATCGCATTTATCGGTGACAGAATGGATACAGACATTATCGCAGGTATCGAGTCAAACGTTGACACAGTCCTCGTTTTAAGTGGTGTTACATCAATGGAAACCATTGACCTTTTCCCATACAGACCAAAATACATTTTCGAGAATGTCGGGGAAATACTTACAAAATAATAAAAAATTAAGAGAGTCGTGAAGACTCTCTTTTTTTATTTAAAATCGGAATGAAAATTGTAAATTAAACAAGAAAACGGCGGGAGCAAGCCCCCGCCCTACATTTTTATATTATAACTTATCCACGTCGGCGTCGGTAATCATATGGAAGCCTGCGTTTTCGAGGGCTTTTTCTGCTGCATCGTTATCAGCCACACGAAGAACAACGTAAGCGTGCTTTTCTGTACGAGCCATAAATGCATAGAGATATTCCATATTGATACCTGCTTCATCAAGCACCTCAAGTGCCTTTGAGAGCTTACCAGGTTGGTCGCCGATTTTAACACCAACAACATCAGTCATTTTAATAAGGTAGCCTGCATCCTGAAGTGCTTTTGTAGCAACATCGTTGTTGTCAACAATAAGACGGAGAATACCGAAATCCTGAGTATCTGCAATTGAGAGTGCTCTCATATTAACATTATTTTTTGCAAGAACGTCTGTAATATTAACAAGTGTTCCCTGCTTGTTTTCAACGAAAATAGTTAACTGTTTTAATGACATAGTATTTTCCTCCTATTTATTAATCATAAAGCTTACGCTTATCAACAACACGAACCGCTTTACCTTCACTACGAGCAATACTCTTTGGTGGAACAAGACGAACTGTAGGATTGATACCGAGCATAATCTTCATAGCATTTGCAAGTGTTTTTTCCTGTGCTGTAATACCGCTGACAGTATCTGTAAACTGGTCAGGATTCATTTCAACAAGCACATCAAATGTATCGTTATTCTTAACTCTGTCGATAACAATCTGATAGTTAGGCTGATAACCTTCATTAAGAAGAACTGTTTCAATCTGGCTTGGGAATACGTTGACACCACGGATAATAAGCATATCGTCACTTCTACCCATTGGTTTTGCCATTTTCACGAATGTTCTGCCACAAGAACACTTTTCACGAGTAAGAACACAAATATCTCTTGTACGGTAACGAAGAAGTGGGAATGCCTCTTTGTCAAGGGCTGTAAATACAAGTTCGCCCTTACTGCCCTCAGGTAATACTTCGCCTGTTTCAGGGTCAATGATTTCTGCTAAGAAATGGTCTTCGTTAATATGCATACCGGTCTGTGCTTCACATTCAAATGCAACACCGGGACCTGATGTTTCTGTAAGTCCATAAATATCGTAAGCCTTGATTCCAAGAGCTTCTTCAATCTGGTGACGCATTTCATTAGTCCAAGCTTCTGCACCGAAGATACCTGCTTTAAGAGGAATCTGGTCAGGTGTATATCCCTGTTCCTTCAATGATTCAGCCACATAAGCAGCATAAGATGGTGTGCAACAGAGAATTGTGGAATTCAAGTCCATCATAAATTGAATTTGCCTTTCTGTATTGCCTGATGACATGGGAAGTGTAAGACAACCAACCTTATGACCACCACCGTGAATACCTGCACCACCTGTGAAAAGTCCATAACCATATGCTACCTGTAAAACATCTTCATCAGAGCCACCTGCTGCAACAATTGCACGTGCACAACAATCTTCCCATAAATTAACATCGTGCTGTGTATAGAATGCAACAACTCGTCTTCCCGTTGTACCTGATGTTGAATGAATACGAACACATTCATTAAGTGGTTTTGCAAGAAGTCCATAAGGATAAGCATCTCTTAAATCTGCTTTTGTAAGGAATGGAAGCTTATGCAAATCCTCAATACCCTTGATGTCGTCAGGAGTTACGCCTTTTTCATCCATCAGGTTTTTATAGTAAGGCACATTTTCATAAACATGCTTTACCTGTTTTACCAGTTTTTCTGACTGAAGCTTTTTAATTTCTTCAACAGGCATGGTTTCGATTTCTTTTTGATAGTAACGTTTTTCCATTTTAATTTCTTCCTTTCTTATTTTGTCATGTGCCGGAAGAGGGATAATAAAAAAGTCCCCTGTACTCCGACCTGGAATACAGAGGACGAGAAATTCCCGTGGTACCACCTCTATTTACCGTTACCTTACGATAACGGCCTCCGAGTGCTGACACACCCTTGTCGATATAACGGTCGAACCCGTTTG
>CAJGCX010000149.1 GCA_904501895.1 Clostridiaceae bacterium | reverse complement strand
CTGAGGGGTAGTCAGATTACATATTAACTATCTCTCCCTCCGTCAAAATCAAAGATTTTGCCACCTCCCTCGTCAGAGGGAGGCGTAAACACGCCATTCAAAGAGAGCGACAAATTATAATTTAATAATAAAATTTTAAGTTGTAGTTTAAACATCTTGACAGTAAAAATTGCTTGTGATATACTCTTTATGTAAAAATTTGAAATAATTCAGATAGGAGATATTCAAATGGAAAGAATTAAGACAATTGAAACAAGAGATTTAAAGGAAAGCGCTGTTAAGGGCGGTTGTGGCGAATGCCAGACATCTTGTCAGTCAGCTTGTAAGACATCTTGTGGTGTTGCTAATCAGCAGTGCGAAAACTGCGAAAGCAAGTAATTTAAAAAAATCTATTACTGAAAGCAGGTAATGCGCAAGTGTTACCTGTTTTTTGTTGAAATGAGTTGTTTTTATGGTACATCAATATAAATTAAACGGATATAACATTGTCCTTGATACCTGTAGTGGGTCTGTTCACGTGGTTGACGAGGTTGCTTACGACATTATTTCAATGTACAAGGAAAAGAGTGCAGAGGAAATTGTTGAATATATTCTCGACACATATAAGGATGAGGGAATTTCTGAAAATGATGTTTTAGAGTGCATCGGTGATGTTAAGAGTCTTGAGGAAGCAGGAAAGCTTTATACTCCTGACACTTATGAGGGAATGGCTTTTGACTTCAAAAACAGAAATACTGTTATCAAGGCACTTTGTCTTCACGTTGCTCACACATGTAATCTTAACTGTGAATACTGCTTTGCAAGTCAGGGTAAATATCACGGTGAAAGAGCATTAATGAGCTTTGAGGTTGGTAAGCGTGCGCTTGATTTCCTTATTGAAAATTCAGGAACAAGACGAAATCTTGAGGTTGACTTTTTTGGTGGCGAGCCACTTATGAACTGGGATGTTGTTAAGGAATTAGTTTCTTATGCACGAGTTCAGGAGAAAATCCACAACAAGAATTTCCGTTTTACACTTACAACAAATGGTATTTTAATTGATGATGATGTTATTGATTTCTGCAACAGGGAAATGAGTAATGTGGTCTTGAGTCTTGACGGTCGTAAGGAAGTTCACGACAGACTTCGTAAGGATTATCAGGGGCGTGGAAGCTACGATATTATCGTTCCTAAATTTCAGGAATTTGTTAAGCGTCGTGAGGGCAAAAGCTATTATATGAGAGGCACATTCACTCACAATAACATCGACTTTACAAATGACATTTTCCATATGGCTGATTTGGGCTTTACGGAGCTTAGTATGGAGCCTGTTGTATGTGCTCCTGAGGATGCAAGTGCTTTGACAGAGGCTGATTTGCCGGTTCTTTTTGAGCAGTATGAAATCCTTGCAAAGGAAATGATTAAGCGTAAAAAGGCAGGAAACGGCTTTACATTCTATCACTATATGCTTGACCTTACAAACGGTCCTTGTATTTACAAGAGAATTTCAGGCTGTGGCTCAGGTACTGAGTATATGGCAGTAACACCATCAGGTGACCTTTACCCTTGTCATCAGTTTGTAGGTGATACAAAGTATCTTCTCGGTAACATCTGGGACGGTGTTACAAACAAGGATATTCAGAATGAATTCAAGCTTTGTAACGCTTATGCTCGTAAGGAATGTGACGACTGCTGGGCAAAGCTTTATTGCTCAGGTGGTTGTGCTGCTAACTCATATCACGCATCAGGTAAAATCACAGGTATTTATGAATACGGTTGTGAGCTTTTCAAAAAGAGAATTGAATGTGCTGTTATGATTCAGGTTGCTGAAAATTACGATAAATAAGGATATTTAAAATGAACACACCAATTTATGACTTTGTGCAGAATTACATTAAAAGTAATACTGCCCGACTGCATATGCCGGGTCATAAGGGTGTGTCTTTTTTAGGCTGTGAAGCCTTTGACATTACTGAAATCAGAGGTGCAGATGAGCTTTATGCTCCAAATGGCATTATCCGTGAAAGTGAAGAAAATGCCACTCAACTTTTTGACACTGCAAGGACAGTTTTTTCTGCAGGTGGGTCAAGTCAGAGTATAAATGCTATGCTTTATCTTGCATATTTAAAGGCTGAAAAATCTGAAAGACCTTTTGTACTTGCAGGACGAAATGCTCACAAGTCATTTATTTATGCTCTCGCAAAGCTTGATTGTGACGTAGAATGGATTTATCCTGAAAATTCAGGTAGTATTTGTAGCTGTATTGTTACTGCTGAAGCGCTTGAAAAGAGACTTGACGAACTTGAGTCTATGCCATTTGCAGTATATATCACAAGCCCTGATTATTTAGGTGGTATGAGTGATATTAAGAGCCTTGCTGATGTTTGTAATAGATACGATATTCCTCTGCTTGTTGATAACGCTCACGGAAGTTATCTGAAATTCTGTATTGAGGATAATCATCCAATCAGCCTTGGTGCAGATATGTGTTGCGATTCAGCACATAAGACACTTCCTGTGCTTACAGGTGGTGGTTATCTTCATATTGCAAAGGATGATAAGTACGGTTTTTCGCAGAATGTTGTGAATGCAATGGCTATTTTCGGGTCAACAAGTCCGTCATATCTCATTTTGCAATCTCTTGATTTGTGCAACAAATATATTGACGAAAAAATCAAGAATGATATAACTATTTGTACTGAAAAAATCGATGAAATCAGGAGAATTATGAATAAAAATGGTATTCCTGATGTTTCCTGTGAGCCATTAAAAATCACTGCAGATTTCCGTGGTACAGACATGGATGTAGAGTGTATTTTAAGTGAAAGTAGTATTGAATATGAGTATTCTGACGGTGAATTTATGGTGTTTATGCTCACCCCACAGAATTCTGATGATGATTTCGAAAAACTGAAAATATTTTTTGAGAATGTAGGAAAAATTAAAAAAATGGAAACTCCTAATATTCAGCTTCCAAAAGCAGAAAGAAAGTTCACAATCCGTGATGCAGTTTTTAGTGAAAGTGAAGAAATTGAGGTCAGAAATGCTCTTGGTAGAATTTGTGCAAGTCCTACTGTCTCCTGCCCACCTGCAATTCCAATTGCAGTTAGTGGTGAGAGGATTGCAGAAGAGCATATTAACCTATTCAGGAAGTATAATATTGAAAAAATTTTAGTTATAAAATAATTTTTCAAAAAAGTGTTGACTTTTTGTCTTTGTAATGGTATTATATTCGGGCGATAAAAAGTCGCATATGCGCCGGTAGCTCAGCTGGATAGAGTGTTTGGCTACGAACCAAAAGGTCGGGGGTTCGAATCCCTTCCGGCGTGCCACGAAAAGAGAGTACACATCTGTGTACTCTCTTTTTGTTTTATGATGAAACAGGAAGGGATTCGAACAAGGAAGGAGCAAATCTGTGATTTGCGGAAGAAAACAGTCCAGTGGACTGTTTTTGCTGACGTGGCAACGAGCGTAGCGAGGCGATAGGCACGGCAGTGCCGAGAAAAAATCCCTTCCGG
>CAJGCX010000148.1 GCA_904501895.1 Clostridiaceae bacterium | reverse complement strand
ATTTACACGTCACCATCTTACTCAACCCGTTGGGGAGATGTTATGAGTGTTAAGGAAAGATTTGACCTGACGGAATATGCAAGGCAGAATAATAAACTCATAATCGAGGATGATTACGGAAGTGAATTTCGTTATTTCAACAGACCAATGCCGTCACTTCAGGGCCTTGACCGAGGCGAAAATACAGTTTATCTAGGCACGTTTTCAAAGCTTCTTTTTCCATCAATCCGAATCAGCTTTATGATTCTTCCACAGAGTCTGACAGCACGTTATAAGAAGAAAAAAGAGCTGTATAATCAGACGGTTTCAAAGGCTGACCAGATAGCACTTTGCAGCTATATCCGTGATGGACATCTTAATTCTCAAATCAGAAAATCGACGAAAATCTATTCACAGAAATCGAAGATTTTGACAGATTTGCTTCTTGAAAATTTCAAGAATGATGTGCAGATTTTGAGGACAAATTCACCACTTTATGTCCGTTGCAAATTTAATAAAAAATACTCGGCAAATGACCTTTGTAGGATGGCAGAAAAGCAGGGGGTTTTGTTAATACCCGCTAACACCCAGACGGATTTTCCTGAAATTGCCTTTTCTGTTGCTGCAGTAGGGCAAAACAGCCTTTCAGAAGGTGTCAAAATCCTTAAAAAAGTGGTGCGAAATAGTTAATAAATACAAAAGAACGACACTTTTTATGTGCTAAATGCCAATATTACTTATAATAGTATAAAAAATTCAAAAAAATGATAGACATTTTTGATTTACTTTGTTATAATTTTAACATGTACTATTCTGTAAAATAGTATATTGCTGTAATTTTCTGTTACAGTGTGAATACATTAATGAGGGTGAATTCTGAATTCACCATAATCAAAAAAAGGAGGAAATTCCAAAATGCTCAAAAAATTAAGTTCCATTCCGTTTTCAGGAACACCGGAGCAAGAGGAACAGCTCAAGGCTGTCATTGAAAAGAATAAGGATGACAAGAGTATGCTTATGCACGTAATGCAGGAAGCACAGGGTATCTACGGCTACCTTCCTTATGAAGTTCAGGTTATGATTGCTGAGGGTATGGATGTTCCACTTGAAAAGGTATACGGAGTATCAACTTTCTATGCACAGTTCTCACTTTCTCCAAAGGGTAAGTACAACATTTCAGTTTGTCTCGGTACAGCTTGTTATGTTAAGGGTGCTCAGGACCTTGTTGACAAGATTACAGAGCAGCTCGGCATCGGACCTGATGAATGTACAGAAGATGGTAAGTTCTCACTTGAGGCTTGTCGTTGTATCGGTGCTTGCGGTCTCGCTCCTGTTCTTACAGTAAATGATGAAGTTTACGGTAAGCTTGTTGGTGACGATATCCCTGGTATCCTTGAGAAGTATATGGCATAATGAGAGAATTATCTCTAAATATTTTAGATGTTGCTCAAAATTCAATAACAGCAGGTGCTTCACTTATTACAATTGAGATCGATGAAAGCTTGGTTGACAACACCTTGCTTATCGGAATTTACGATAATGGCAAGGGTATGAGTGAGGAACAGGTGAAAAGTGTTATTGACCCATTCTTTACAACAAGAACAACCCGTAAGGTTGGTATGGGTATTCCACTTTTCAAAATGGCTGCGGAGCAAACGGGTGGAGGACTTGAAATTGAGTCTGAAATCGGCGTCGGAACACGAGTTCGTGCTCATTTTAAAACGGACAGTGTTGACTTTACACCACTTGGTGATGTAGCCTCAACGGTTCAGATGCTTATAACAATGAATACTGACCGTGACTTTTTGTACAAGCATTCAGTTGACGGTAAGGAGTTTGTTGCTGACACTCGTGAGATTAAAGGGATTTTAGGCGATGTCCCACTTGATACATATGAGGTATCACAGTGGATACTTGAATTTATAAAAGAAAACACGGAGGTGCTCTATAAATGAAAACTCTTGCAGAGCTTATGGCTATTAAAGAAGCTACAATGCAGAAGATGACAGTTCGTGAGGATACAGGCGACGATGCAATCAGAGTTGTTGTTGGTATGGCTACTTGCGGTATTGCTGCAGGTGCTCGTCCTGTTCTCAACGCATTCGTTGATGAGGTTGCAAAAAGAAACCTCAAGGGCGTTACAGTTTCACAGACAGGTTGTATCGGTATGTGCCAGTACGAGCCTATCGTTGAAGTAATTCAGCCAGGAAAAGAAAAAGTAACTTATGTAAAAATGACTGCTGATAAGGTAGCAAAGGTTGTTAACGACCACATCGTTAACGGTAACGTTGTTGCTGAATATACAGTTAAATAAGGAGGAAACATAATGTATCGTTCACACGTACTTGTTTGCGGCGGTACCGGTTGTACCTCTTCAAACAGCCAGGCAATCATCGAGGCTCTTGAAACTCAGATTGCTGAAAAAGGATTGAGTGAAGAAATCAAGGTTATCAGAACAGGTTGTTTTGGTCTTTGTGCTCTTGGTCCAATTATGATTGTTTACCCAGAAGGAAGCTTCTATTCACAGGTTCAGGTTGATGATATTCCTGAAATCGTTGAAGAACACCTTCTCAAGGGTAGAATTGTTACAAGACTTCTCTATGATGAGACTGTAACAGACACAGAAATCAAATCTCTTAACGAAACAAACTTCTATGCTAAGCAGGAACGTGTTGCTCTTCGTAACTGTGGTGTTATTGACCCTGAAAATATCGACGAGTACATAGCATATGACGGTTATCAGGCTCTTGCTAAGTGCCTTACAGAATACAAACCTGAAGACGTTATCAACGTGCTTAAAGAATCAGGACTTCGTGGCCGAGGCGGCGGCGGATTCCCAACAGGTCTTAAGTGGAGCTTCTGTGCTGCTAATGCTGCTGACCAGAAGTATGTTGTTTGTAACGCTGACGAAGGTGACCCGGGTGCATTCATGGACCGTTCAGTTCTTGAAGGTGACCCACACTGTATTATTGAAGCTATGGCTATCTGTGGTTATGCAGTAGGTGCAACAGAAGGTTATGTATATGTTCGTGCTGAATACCCAATCGCAGTTAATCGTCTTCAGATTGCTATTGACCAGGCTAAAGAATATGGCCTTCTCGGTAAAAACATTTTCAATTCAGGTTTCGATTTCGACCTTCATATCCGTCTTGGTGCCGGTGCTTTCGTTTGTGGTGAAGAAACAGCTCTTATGACATCAATCGAAGGTAACCGTGGTGAGCCAAGACCTCGTCCACCATTCCCAGCAGTTAAGGGTCTTTTCGGCAAACCAACAGTTGAAAACAACGTTGAAACATTTGCTAACGTACCACAGATTATCCTCAAGGGTGCTGATTGGTTCGCATCAATGGGTACAGAAAAATCAAAGGGTACTAAGGTATTTGCTCTCGGTGGTAAGATTAATAATACAGGTCTTGTTGAAGTTCCTATGGGTACAACACTCCGTGACGTTATTTACGAAATCGGTGGCGGTATTCCAAACGGTAAAGCATTCAAGGCTGCTCAGACAGGTGGTCCTTCAGGCGGTTGTATCCCTGCATCACTTCTCGACACAGCAATTGACT
>CAJGCX010000147.1 GCA_904501895.1 Clostridiaceae bacterium | reverse complement strand
CTTTTTGTACGAAATATCAGTTTACCATCAGGTGAAATTGCACTTTACAGAGCAGTTTTAGCAGCATTGTTAATCGGCATTTTTCTTCTTGTTACAAAACAGAAAATTCCATTCGGGAAAATCAAAAAAGAAATACCACTATTGATTTTGTCAGGAGTGGCAATGGGCTTTAACTGGATTTTACTTTTTGAGGCATATAAATATACAACAGTTTCAGTTGCAACCTTAAGCTACTATTTTGCACCTGTAATAGTAACAATTGCCTGTCCGATACTTTTTAAGGAAAAAATGGGACTAAAGCAATGGCTGTGCTTTATAATGTCAACTGTGGGAATTGTACTGATTACTGGAATAGGGGACTTGAGTCAGAGTAGTAGCCATATTAAGGGCATACTCTTCGGACTTGGTGCAGCCTCACTTTATGCAACAGTTATTCTTCTCAACAAATTTATTAAGAATGTTGACGGAATTCACCGTACATTCCTTCAGTTCCTCGCTGCAATAGTAGTCCTTGTACCTTATGTGCTGCTGACAGACGGAGTAAATCTCCACAAATTAGACTCAAAGGGATGGGTTTTCTTACTTGTAATAGGACTTGTCCACACAGGCGTTACATATTGCCTTTATTTCTCTTCACTTAAGGAGTTACCGGGACAAAAGGCTGCAATTCTCAGCTACATTGACCCACTTGTTGCAGTTCTTGTATCGGTTGTAGTTCTCAAAGAAACAATGACACCAATGCAGATTATTGGTGGACTTCTCATTTTAGGCTTCACATTGTGGAATGAGATTTCACCAAAACAAAAAGATTAAAAAATATTACTGATTAACGGCTTTTCATTACGGATTAAGTGATGTAATTCATCAATAGCCAAATCAGCTTGTTGTTCAAGCCTTTCCATATTCCCTTGACGGGCATATACGGGAAGGCTTTTTATTGTTTCCTCAAGCTTGTCAGTTTCCTCGTGACGGATAAAGCTTTCGATTGTATCGTGAACATCTTCCCACATTTCTACTGCATCATCGGACATTTCAACAGCTTTTTGTGAGTCCTCATTCTGTGCTGTGGTGCAAATGCGCCATAAGTGATTTTCAAGCTTCTTACAATCCCTATTTACAAGATAAAATCCTGTAAACGAAATTACAAAGGCTAATACAAGTGCGCTGATGGCAATTATAATTCTCTTCATTGATTTTCTTTCCTTATAATCGTATGATTTCCTGCAGAGTCAACCGTCATTAACATGATTTCTTTAATCTGCACCTTTTCTTTTTTAATAATTTTATTAAGTTTTTTCATATCCGTATTACAGATAGCAAAATCCTTTGAAACAACCTTGCCATCAATAATAACAGGACATTTATATCCCTGTGGTGCAGGAGAAAGGTCCATATCCTCTCTTGTAACAGTATCATATTCAGCCTTTAAAAGCACGCTTACCTGACCGTTAGTTTCCACAATAGCATATTGCACCTGCGAAATATCAAAAATATCCTTCTGCCGCAGTGCTTCAAGTAAATCATCAAGGGTAAAACGTAATTCCGTCAGCATTTTCTGATTTAATACTCCGTCATTTATAATCACAACAGGATGACCGTGCATAAATGAACGGAATTTTACACTTTTCATATTCAAAACTGATGTAAGAATTTCAAATCCCACAAGGAGAAAAATGGGAATTATGGTATTCACAAGTGGAATGTCAGTATCCTGAATAGGAATTGAAATAATCTGTGAAATAAGGAGTGTCACAACAAGGTCAGATGGCTGTAATTCACCAATCTGCCTTTTTCCCATAATCCGTATGCTGACAATTGCAAAAACATATAAAATTACAGTTCTTATTAAAGTTACAAACATAAAATCACCGCTTATATTCTTTGCCAAATGTGACAGAATATGAATGGTGATTTTTTATGAGCAAAAATTGGATGAATGATAAAATTGATGAAATAACTGTTCCAGTTGAAAAAACTGATAAGAAAAAACATATTACTTCTGACTTGAAGAAAAATATAGCATATTTCAAGTCACAATTCGGTGATGCCTTTGATGTTAAATACAGAAAATATAACTCAAACGGTAACGAAATTTATTTTGTTATGGTTGACGGTATGTGTGACAGCCTGCTTGCAACGGAACAAGTGATTTTGCCCATAATCGAAGCAGATTTTAAGGATGAAAAAGGTGACAAGCTTATTCATTCTGCCGCTGACCGAGTTTCAGCAAGTATCGATAAAGCAATTACAACCGATATTGACGAAGCAATCCGTGAAGCCATTTATGGAAGTATAATTATGCTTGCCGAGGGCTCACACTTTGCAGTAATGTTTGGTGTTCAGGGCTTCCCTAAAAGAGCTGTTTTAGAGCCAAATACGGAAATGCAGGAGCGTGGTTCACGAGAAGCATTTGTTGAAAGCTTTAAGGATAATGTGACTATGATTCGTCGTAGAGTACGAAACCCTGTTTTCAAAACGCAGATTGTGGAGGTTGGTGTAACTTCAAAAACAAGAGCCTGTGTCTGCTATATGTCTGACAGAGTGGATAAAGAAATGCTTCAGAATGTCATTAACCGACTAAAAAACGCAACGATTGATACTGTTTTAGGCGCAGGATATATGCAGACCTTTCTTGATACGAAGCATCCTTCAATATTCAGCGGTGTTGGATTTACGGAAAGACCTGATGTGCTGACAGCTAAAATTAGTGAAGGAAAAATCTGCATTATCGTTGACGGTACACCAAATGCATTAATAGTGCCTTACATTTTTATTGAGCATTTTCATTCAATGGATGATTATCTTAAAAGACCATATTATGCAACCTTTATCCGTATTCTTAAAATTATTTCATTTTTTATAAGCGTATTTTTACCGGGACTTTATGTTGCAGTTTGCACATTTCATCAGGAAATCATACCTGAAACAATGATTTTCGGTATAACAGGGCAGGAGAGTCGTACACCATTACCTGTTATGCTTGAAGCACTTTTCATTCACCTTATTTATGAAATTGTCCGTGAAGCAGGACTTCGTATGCCCAAAAGCGTAGGACACGCTATTTCCATTGTGGGTGCTTTGGTAATAGGTGAGTCAGCAGTAACAGCAGGTATTCTTTCAGCACCAATGCTTATAGTTGTTGGACTTACTGCAGTAAGCTCATTTGTTGTGTCAACTCTATATGAGCCCGTTGCTGTCCTTCGTTTCGCATTTATAATTGTAGGTGGACTTACAGGCTTTTATGGAATTATGCTTTGCTTCACAGCAGTTTTAATCAATGCTGCTGCAATAAATCCTTACGGTGTACCATTTACATCACCATTATCACCTACAAAGTCAGGTGCTTTGCGTGATATGGTGATTCGCAGTGATTGGAAATTTTTAGGTAAAAAGAGAATGCAGATAGAAAAAATGGAGAAATAGCGTGAAGAATCACGCTATTCCAATTGTATGTCCCTCAAAATTTGCCAAGGCAAAATTTTGAGATGGACTAAATTTCCATTGCACGCCTTGTCCGGCTACAGCAAGGAGAGTGTTCTTTTTTCATTACTAT
>CAJGCX010000146.1 GCA_904501895.1 Clostridiaceae bacterium | reverse complement strand
CTGTGCAGAAGATTTCCCGTGAAATTGCTGATTTTGTTGAAGCAGAAAACGGAAATTACAAGATTATTGATGACCGTGGTGAGGCTATAAGCACTGCAATTAACGAAATGGGTGCTGACAGCGTTATTCTCATTACAGGTAAGGGTAATGAAACAAGACAAAAGCGTGGAATTGAATATATACCTTGTCCGACTGATGTAGAATATGCTACAAAAGCACTCAAGGAATATGATAAATCCCACGGAATAAAGGGTATATAATGGTGGTGAGAGTAACTTATGGATATTAAAAAGTTTATAAAAACTGCAATAAAGGTTGCTCCCTTTGTTACTGCAGCAGCGGGTGTTTTGTCACTTGGACTTTCTAAATATGAAGAAAAGCAGGGGAATTATTCCCGTGAATTTTCAGATGTTGAAAATGAATTAAAGGCAAAAATTGATGAGGTGAAAATGGGTTATGGCAAAGAAAACTAATTCTATTCTAAAAACTGCATTGGGTTACGGCGTCGGTGCTATCGGTCTCGACTTAAGCTACGGTATGTTCTATTCATACCTTTCATACTATCTTTCAAGTGTTTTGGGACTTGAAGCAGGTTTCTTGCTTATTATTACACCACTTGCTCGAATCTGGGACGGAATCAATGACCCTATGATGGGTACAATCGTTGACAACACAAAAACCAAAATGGGTAAATATCGTCCTTGGATTTTAATCGGTGCTTGTTGTAACGCAGTTGTCCTTTTCCTCTTGTTCACATCATTTGGCATGAGTGGTCTTCCTCTTTACATTTACATTGGTGTTATGTATGTGCTTTGGGGTATGACAAATACAATGGCTGATATTCCTTATTGGTCAATGGTACCATCGTTCACAAGTGAAGAAAAGGAAAGAAATCTTGTTGCTACTGTTGCTCGTTCATTCTCAGGTATCGGTCAGGGAATTATCTCAATTCTCACTCCAATCATTTGCCCACTTCTTTCAAGTGGTATGACAGATGAAAAGGGATACAGTGCAAGTGGCTTCTCACGTTGGGCAGGTATCTGTGGTATAGCACTTGTATTCTTTGCGCTTGTTTGTATTCTTATTACAAAGGAAACAAATGTTGTTTATGGTGAAAAGAAGAAATTCAGCCTTAAGCAGATTTTTGATGTTATCAAGAGCAATGATCAGCTTGTTGTGTTTATCGTTTTTGCAATGCTTTCAAATGCAGGTTGGTATCTTACAAGCTCAACTGCAGTTTACTATTTCACAGACTCATTAGGTGACTCAAAATTACAGTCACTTTTCCAGACTATCGGTACAGTAGGCTCTGTTCTTGGTCTTCTTGTTGTTCCTGTTCTCTCAAAATGGTTTACAAAGAGAACTACATATACAATTTCACTCTGCACAGCAATTGTAGGCTACGGTCTTATGCTCATAACAGGACCAATTCTCAAGCTTAACGTTGTGATTATGGACGTTTGTTATATTCTCGCATCTGTTGGTGTATCTTCAATGTTCGTATCACAGACAATTTTCCTTGCTGACATTGTTGACTACGGTGAATACAAGAATGGCACAAGAAACGAAAGCATCACCTTCTCAATGAAGGGCTTCTTACAGAAAATGGCATATACAATTCAGACAATTGTTCTTTTCGGTGGTCTTGGACTTATGAATTACAATGACCAGATTACAACAATCAAGACTGTAAACGAAACAACAAAAACAGGTATTGGTGTAATTTGCTTCGGTGTTCCAATGCTTTTCTTCCTTGCATCTCTTATCGTATTCCGTAAGAAATTCAAGGTTTATGGTGACCTTGCAGACAAGGTTCACGACTACATCATTGAAAAACGTGCTAACAGTAACCACTGATTTAATCGAGGTCACAATTCTCAGTGGCTACTTTTTCGTCATAACTCGTCGCAAATACTCGTTAATACACAAAGTATTGCCTGCGTTTTGTTACGGTTCTGACAAAAAACTATCTCGCTGATAATCGTAACCCGATTTAATCAGCGATTACTACAGGAGAATAATTATGGCAGATTTAAGATTTTATCAGATAACTGACCTGCATCACTATGCACTTGAATTGGGTACGGAAGGAAAGGCTTTCGAGAAAATTTGTCTTTCTGACCAGAAATGTCTTAAGGAAACAGGTGCAATAATCGACGCTTACTTCGATAAAATTATTGAAGATAAGGAAACAAATATTGTCCTTATTACCGGTGACGTTACCTGTAATGGCGCTATGGAAAGTCATAAGGACTTGCTTCCTAAATTATATCGACTTAAGGAAGCAGGCAAAAAGGTCTATCTTACAACAGGTACTCACGATTACTATATGGAAAATGGTAACGGCACAGGTGAGGCTGAAAAATGTGTTGGTGACGAGATTTTAACAGCAACTCGTACCCAGCGTGACGAATTACTTGAAATTTATCACGATTTCGGTCTTTCAGAGGCCATTTCATTACATAAACCAAGCCACTCTTATAGCGTAAAGCTTCAGAAGGGCTACAGACTCCTTTGTCTTAATGACGACGGCGATGAATTCTTCTGTGGCTACTATGATGATTGCCTTGAATGGATTAAAGAGCAGATTGACGATGCAAAGGTTAATGGTGATTACATCTTTGCTGTGACTCATCATCCTGTTTTGCCACCAAGCCCTATTTACCCTCTTTTCAGCAAACGAGATATGCTTGGTGACTATGAAAAGACATCAGAATTTCTTGCTGACAATGGTGTTAAATTCGTTTTCACAGGTCATACACATATGATGAACATTGCGAAAATGACCACTAAAAAGGGCAACGATTTTTACGATATTAATACTTGCTCAGCTGTGGGTTATCCTAATGCAATGAGAAAGGTAAAAATGACTGACACAGAGGTAATCGTTGATAGTGTAAAGATTGATAATTTCGATTGGGATTTACAGGGTAAAACGGTTGACGAATACACAAGAGAGAATTTCTTACAGTTCCTCAATGCAATTTTTGATTCGATGGCTTACGACATCCCTAAGCTTGCTGAACTTTCAACATCCTTCAGTATGACTCCTGAAATTATTTATAAAGCAGAGCCTGTTCTTGTGCCTTTCGGAAAATTCTTACAGAAGGCAACGTTCAAGACAATGGGTAAAATATTTGGCATAAGCAAATATATCCACGAATCTATTAAGGATAGAAATGTAAAGGATTTCATTTTAGAGGCTGTAACAAATATATATGTTGGTGACGAGCCTTATGACCCATATACACCTGAATATCTTGCTATGTGGGCACTTTTTAACAAACGTGTGAAGAAAGTGATTAAGCCAATAAAGGGTACAGAGGAAATAGCAAAAATCCTTGACATCATCCTTGACGGCGTGCTTTACGACGCACCACCAAGCGATTGGAAGGGAACATTCGCAAAATAAAAGCAAAATATCATATACAACAACAGCGGAGCAATCAGCTCCGCTGTTGTTTTGTTTATGTTCAAATTTTAGAAGGGCAAGGACAACAGCAAAAAAGCGGAGCCGAAGCTCCACTTTTCATTCCCACTCAGGCAATTCATCCAGAGTGATTACATAT
>CAJGCX010000145.1 GCA_904501895.1 Clostridiaceae bacterium | reverse complement strand
TGTGTGGAATGAATATCTTGCAAGAGAAAATGTACCCACAGATTATCTTACAGAAATAAAAAATTATGAACAGGAAGTGTTGGTAAAAAGAGTATGAAGGATATTATGACAGCTCCTTTTGTAGAAGAGATGAAAAAGACTACTGCTAATATGTATCGTCTTGGTTGGGACGAAAGAAATGGTGGCAACATCAGTTATATGCTTGATGAAAATGAAGTTAAAGAATATCTTGATATAGATAATGTTATCCGTACAATCCCTACGGGCTTTGATGCAACTGACCTTATCGGTAAAATCTTTATCGTTACAGGTACAGGAAAATACTTTAAAAATGTTGAAAGTGACCCTGAAACAAATCTTGGTATTATTCGTATTGCAGAGGACGGAACAACAGCAGAACTTCTTTGGGGATATAAGGACAACAGTAGATTTACAAGTGAGCTTCCTGCGCATCTTATGAGCCATATGGCAAGGCTTAAGGTTGACCCTGAAAACAGAGTTATAATGCACACACACCCAACCCATACACTTGCTATGAACTATGTGCATGAGCTTGATGAAAAGAAATTTACTCATACTCTTTGGGAGATGTGTACTGAGTGTATTGTTGTTTTTCCTGACGGTGTGGGTGTTCTCCCTTGGATGCTCTGTGGTACAAATGAAATTGGTGAAGCAACAGCAAAGAAAATGGAAGAATTCAGGCTCGTTGTCTGGGGGATGCACGGTATTTATGGTGCAGGCAAGACAATGGACGAAACCTTTGGACTTATAGAAACTGTGGAAAAGGCTGCACAAATTTACATGCTGACAGCACATTTACCAAGAATAAACACTATCAAGGATGAAGAAATGATAGAACTCGCAGAATTCTTTGGCGTTAATTATAGAAAAGACTTTTTGAATATATAATCAACTCGACAAATATGCTTTGTGCAGGTGGAAATTATGAACGTTAAGGAATATATCGAAGCCAACTGGGACAATACCACTCGCTTTTTTACAGACGATAATGACACCCTGATTGGTTTGCCAAAACCATACACTGTGCCCTGTTGTGAAGGGGCATTTCAGGAAATGTATTATTGGGATGTTTATTTCACAAATGTTGGTCTGATTAAATCAGGACGCTTGGCACAGGCAAAAAACAATGTTGATAATATGTGCTATCTCATAAACAAATTCGGGTTTATGCCTAATGGTAACCGTACATATTATCTTTCTCGTTCACAACCACCATTTCTTTCACAAATGGTTCGTTGCATTTACGAGCAGACGGGAGATACCAAATGGCTTGATGAATGTTACAAGGCCCTTGAAAAAGAGTATGAATTCTGGGAAAGTGAAAGACAGACTCCTTGTGGTCTTAACCGATATTACGGTAAATTTTCTCACGATGAATTGATGGATTTTTGCAATCTTTTATGCAGACGATTCAATATGGAAAAGCCCGATGATAAGTGTGTTGCAGAAAAATACGGTAAGGCTATGTATTCCTTTGCCGAAAGTGGTTGGGATTGCAACAGCCGTATGGGTCTTGATTGTTATAACTATGCTTGGGTAGACTTGAATTCATTACTTTTTGGCATTGAAACGGATATGGCGTTTTTTTCTGCTGAACTGAAAAACGGATGCGAGAATATTTGGTCTGAAAAAGCAGAACAACGACGCAACCGAATGACACAACTTATGTGGAACGATGTTTCAGGTGCTTTTTGTGACTATAATTTTACAGAAAACAAACAATCTGACATTGTTTCAATCGCACAATTTTACCCCTTATTTTCAGGTGCCTGCACTCTTGAACAAGCCAAACGAATAGTTGAATTGTTACCAAAAATAGAATTTGAATTCGGTGTGGCTTGTTGCGAAAAACGAGATGATTTATTTGGGTTACAATGGGACTATCCAAATGGATGGGCTTGTTTACAATATATTGTTGTGCATGGACTTTTGCGTTACGGCTACCGTAAAGAAGCACTTCGTATCGCAGAAAAATACAAGTGTTTAGTTGAAAAAGTCTTTGAAACAACCGAAAATCTGTGGGAAAAATATAATGTTACAACCGGCGAAGTTTCTAACAATAAAGAATACAAAACCCCTGCTATGATGGGTTGGACAGCCGGTGTTTATATTGATTTTTGTTCCTTGATAGAAGAATGAATTTTAAAAGAGATAACCGTAAATAAAGAAACCAATGATTTAAGGAGTATTAATATGAAACCCGTAAGTTTTTATCTTGTTACCGATACACATTATTTAAATAATGTATTAGAACCCGGTGGAGAAGCCTTTGAAAAAAATATGGTCACAGAACAGTTCTTTGTTAAGGAAAGTGGTTCAATTATTAGTGCAACCTTTGATAAAATCATTGAGGACAAAGAAACTGATATTGTTATTCTTCCCGGTGATCTGGTAAAAAATGGTGAAAAAGAAAGTCATAATGGTTTTATTAAAGAGCTTTATAGACTTAAAGATAATGGCAAAAAAGTTTATGTTTTAACAGCAGGTCACGATTATAACGACTCTGCCTATGTCTTAAAAGGTGATGGTCGTATTCCTGTTGAGGGTACTGACTACAACGATTTGTGTGAAATGTATGGCGATTTCGGTTATGGCAATGCAGTTGCATTTGATGAGCCGACACACTCTTATGTTGCAGAAATCAGTGACAGTGTCAGAATGCTTGCAATTCATTGTGACAGTAAAGACCAACCAAAAGGTACGATGGACGACAGGCTTATGGCTTGGATAAAAGAACAGCTTGATAAGGCAAAGAAAGACAACTGCTATATTTTTGCAATTTGCCATTATCCTATCATTCCACCTGTAACTGCTTTTGAATTAGTTGGAGATGCAAAAATCAAGGATTGGAAAAAAGTAGCTTCTTTCCTTGCTGATAACGGAGTTGAGCTTGTTTTAACAGGTCATATGCACATTCAAAGCATAAACGAGTTTTATTCAGAAAACGGAAACAGACTCATTGATCTATGTACCTCTGCTCTTGTGGGTAGTCCTGCAAAATACCGAAAAATTACCGTAGATGAAAATTCTGTTCTTAAAGTTAAATCACTGGATGTACCTGATTTCGGGTGGGATTTGAACGGTCTTACACCTCAAGAGTATTTTGATAATCATTTTTCAACTGCAATTATTGCAAGAGTGCGTGGTGCTCTCAATGGGGGAAAGGGAATTGTAAAGCATCTTAAGTTATTCGCAAGAAAGAGATTTGATAAAATGACGATTAAGTCATTAAAGCGTTTGCTTTTCTTAAAACGAGATAAAGAATTTGACAAGAAAAAGTTCTCTGATTTTGTTGGTGAAGTCGGTTTAAGCATATTTACAGGTGATATGCCTTATGTTGAGGGTACAGCAGGATATAATTTCCTTGCAGGTATTCTTGACAGATTTTCATTTATTCTTAAAAAAGTTGAACCAAAGCTTTCTAAAAATGGTGAAAAAATTGATTTAAGAAGCATGCTTCTTAATACTATCGGAAACAATAAAGGCTTTTCTGATAATAATGCCGAATTTAAACTTAAATAAATTCACAGTATTGAAAGGTGAAAATATGTTATATAAAAAGAATGTTGAAAAATCGCTAAATAAAGAACTTTTCAAAAATCCTACATCTGAATTCCGTGGAACACCTTTCTGGGCACTTAACTCATATTTGACAAAAGAAGAATTATGCCGTC
>CAJGCX010000144.1 GCA_904501895.1 Clostridiaceae bacterium | reverse complement strand
AACATCTGACTTTTCAGAAGATAATAAATATTCAAACGGTGTTCTCACAGGCGTTGACAATGTAAGAGTCGTTGATGGTGAAATTCAGGTTAAAGGACCTTCTGTTATGCTTGGTTACTACAAAAAACCAGAAAGAACTGCAGAAGCCTTTACCGAAGACGGATTTTTACATACAGGTGACTTAGGTTACATTGAAAACAACCACATCTATCTTGTTGGTAGAAAGAAAAATCTCATTATCCTTTCAAATGGTGAAAACATTTCACCTGAAGAACTTGAAAACAAGTTTGTAGACGATGGATTAGTTAAGGAAATCGTTGTCCGTGGTGAAAAAGACACAATTATTGCAGAAATTTTCCCTGACGAGATATTAGCTGAAACAATGGGAATTACTGATATACCTGCTGAAATCGAGAAAATCGTTGACAGAATAAATTCAACATTGAATTCTGACAGACAGATTCATTCGTTTGTTATAAGAGAAAAGCCTTTTGAAAGAACATCTACAGGCAAAATCAAAAGAGCTAAAGTAAATTTTGATGAGGAGAAGGCAAAATGATAGAAAAAACATTGAAAAATGGTCAGACTGTCAAGGCGTATCCTATTTCTGATTCACAAAAAATGATGTTTTTAATGTCACTTAAATATGGTTCAGGATATCCTGTTAACAACATCGGTTGCGGATATTATTGGCAAGGTGAATTGGATAAGAATATTTTAAAAGAGTCAATTTATGAAGCAATTGAGCGTTGTGACACAATGCGACTTCGTTTCACAATGGAAAAGAAGCTTGCACTTCATCAGTATGTTACTGAAGAAAGCGAATTGGTAATTGAGGAATGGGATTACACTCACAAAACCTTTGAAGAGGCTGAAGAAGAGCTTACAAAAATCTCACGACAGAATATTCCAATGTATGAATGTGAAATTCACAAGATTGCGATTGTTAATTTCAAAAACGGTTATCATGGAATTTATATGAGACTTCATCACCTTGCTATGGATGCTTATTCAGTTAAACTTTTCCTTAATGACATTATTGAAATTTACAAGCATAAAACTCAGGGTACAGCTTATCCGAAGCCAATGAGACTATATATTCCTGTTCTTGAAAAGGAGCTTGAATATGCAAATTCCGAGCAGCACGAAATTGACAGACAGTATTGGTACGACTCACTTGCAAAGGCAACTGAACCAATCTTTACTGACTTTATGATTGACAATCGTCTTAAGCATCAGCAGGAGAAAAATCCCAGTCAGAGATATGCCGATATTCACTCAGGACTTCCTGATGCTGACATTTTCCATATGAGTATGAGTGCTGAAGAAAGTGCAATGATTATGAAGCTTTGTGAAGAGAAAAATCTTTCAATCTTTGCTGTGCTTTCAATGGGTGTAAGAACTGCACTCTCCTGCTTTAACGATAATCAGGAAGATGTTTCATTCAAAATGATTATTAACCGTCGTGGTACAATT
This sequence comes from Clostridiaceae bacterium, assembly GCA_904501895.1. Classification (GTDB taxonomy): domain Bacteria; phylum Bacillota; class Clostridia; order Oscillospirales; family Acutalibacteraceae; genus Fimenecus. The sequence goes on along the minus strand of CAJGCX010000144.1, from coordinate 2,238 downwards.
GCAGAAAAGAAATCAGGTGGTCTTCGCATTAACTTCCTTCCTATGAGAAGTATTGTTAAGCCTAAGTGGACATTCTGTGAGGCTGTTCAGAATATTTCTGAAATTCAAAACGAAATGTATCAGCACGCAAGCTTAAGCTTTATAGAAACTCTTAAGGAAAGACACAAATCAATGCCTGAGGATTCAAAATCTGACTCAACATATGACAGCTTTGGCCTTTCATATCAGCCACTTATGAAGAGTACATATATTGATGAGAAGATGGCAGAAACTGCACAGAGCATCTGGTACAACAATGGTGCTACAATGATTCCTCTCTATGTGACAATAAGACACAGAAAACAGGACAACGGACTTGATTTCTGTTTTGAGCACAGACAGGAGCCTGATGCAAAATACGACCTTCTTATCCTTTTTGAAAAAATACGTCAAGCCCTTGTAAGAGGTGCAGAAAATCCTGACATAACCGTCGGAGAAATACTTGAAAAAATCGCACTTACAGATGCAGAAAGGAACGGTAAACCGGAATGCAAGAATTCACACAGCTTGTTGAAATCATTGAAAATTACGTGGAAGTCGAAGATATCTCCGCTGATGACAATTTTAAAACTTCTCTTGAAATGAGTTCATTCGACATTATGTGTCTTGTAACAGACGTTAAATCAGTTTTTGGAGTTGAGCTTAAGGCTAATGATTTTGTCAACCATAAAACTGTCGGTGAAATGGCACAGTATATTGCAGAGTCAAGAAAATAAAATTTAATTATTTTGTAATAATAAACCCTCTTGACAAATAGTATTTTCCGGAGTACAATTCATTTCACAAGGAGAGACCAAATCTCCCGATTAAACATTGCCCGGACAAAGCCCTTTGCGACCTTTATGGTTGCGAGGGCATTTTTAATTTGCAGTGTGTAATTAATTATTGATTACTTGACAATAATAAATTTGTATAGTAAAATGCTTCTAAATTTTGAAAAGATGATTTTTATATAAAATCTTACTATACAATATGCATTATCCGTTGCAGAAAGGAAGGTTAAAACCAAATGCAAGAATACGAAAAAATCGTTGAGATTCTTGATGAATATGTAAGAGCTGACGAAATTAAGCCGAATGATAATTTCAAAAGCGACCTTGATATGAGTTCCTTTGAATTAATTGGTTTTGCAGGTGATGTGAAAGATACTTTTGGTGTACAGCTTACTGTTGACGATTTTCTTAATAATCCGACAGTTATTGAAATGGCTCAGCATATTGTTACAGAATCAAGGAAAAATAATAAATAATAAATTTACGGAGAATGAATTAAATCATCCTCCGTTTTTTATTTCATCTATATTATAAAATTTACCTTCATAGCGATTATAGAGGTTTTTTTCTTTTGATTGATTAACAGCAAAAACCTGATTTCTGGAATAGAGAATTGCAATTTTCATATTCTTATCAACTTTCTCAATAAAATATTTTTTGACCTGCTTATAAAGTGGGTCTTTAATTTTAAAAACATCAGGAATCTGCACAGATGATGAAGAAGAGAGCAAATCGCAGAGAATTTTTTCTCTCAGAATCTCCTTATCACACGTATCCATAAAGAATTTATAGAGCTTTTCTGCATAATCGCAAAGCTTCATTTTATTTCCGTCAACTGCATTTCCGAAGTCGTTAAAGACATCAAATGGTGAAATTCCAACCTCATCAACAAGATAATCGAGGGTAAATAAAAATCTGCCACTATTATAGAGTCTGTCAACTGCATCCTCACATTTTTTGAGCATTACGATTTCATTATTTGTAAGATATGGAGTTGATGTGACCTCGTAAGGTGGATTTTCCGTAAATGTGCAAGGGTATTTTTCACTGTTTTCACGCATTTGGGCACCGTAAAGAAGCTTGAGAAATCCCATCTGAAGCATATGTGCCTTAAGTGAATAGCCAATATTAAAGCTGTTTTTGAAGCTTTCAAGATTTTCACCTGTAAGACCTGCAATAAGGTCAATATGAATATGCATATTATTAAAGCTTATGAGCTTTCTGATGTTTTGGATAAGCTTTTTAGTATCAGTTTTACGGTTGATTATCCTTAGTGTTTCCTCATTAAAGGACTGCATACCGATTTCAAGCTGTACTGCACCCTTTGGCATTGAAGATAGAATTTCAAGTGTGCTGTCCTTGAGTATATCCCCTGCTACCTCAAAGTGGAAGCAGACATTTTGAGGAATATTTACACCATAATTTT
>CAJGCX010000143.1 GCA_904501895.1 Clostridiaceae bacterium | reverse complement strand
GTAATACTCCTTAATAGTCTGGCACATTACATATGCAGCCTCAGGTGTTGCGGCAGGCGACTCCTTTCCTGTAGATGTCTTGATAAAATCGGCACCTGAATAAATCGATAGAATCGATGCTTTTTTAATATTCTCGGCTGTTGCCAGTGCACCTGTTTCAAGAATAACCTTCAAGTGTCTTTCACCACAGACACTCTTGAGTTCCTGTATCTCGTCACACACACCCTCATAGTCACCGCTTAGGAACTTACCAACACTGAGTACAATATCAATCTCTGTCGCACCGTCGTGAACAGCCATTGCAGTCTCGGCAACCTTTATCTCCTGGAATGTCTGAGAAGATGGAAAACCACCCGACACGCAAGCAATACCTACATTCTCAACCTGTAATGTATCACTTACAATCTTTGCAAAATTTGGATATACACAAATGGCTGCAACATTCTTCAAATGGGGATACTTGTCATCGAATTCATTAACCTTTTCAGTAAAAGCCATCACGCTCTCCTCACTGTCAGTGCACTTGAGTGTAGTGAGATCAATACAGTTGAAAAGTAATTTCTTTACCTCTAAAGTATTGTTTTTTTCAACCTTTTCTTCGATAAGTTTCTTTACGTTTGCCGCAACCTCCTCATCGCTCATAGACTGGGAATATTCGCTTATAACAAAGTCATACTTGCTTTCTTCATCGGCATGGTGATGATGCTCACCGCAACCACAATTTACATTTTCACTCATATCACTATAATTTAGGATTATTTATATGTCTCTTATTATCTCTTTTAGTCTTTTTATCGAAGTTTTTTTCAAGTGCTGCAGATAGGTCAACACCAGTCTGGTTGGCTATACAGATGAGCACCCAAAGAACATCGGCAAGTTCATCACCAAGGTCACTCTTATCACCCTCCTTGAATGACTGCTCACCATACTTACGTGCCATTATACGGGCAACTTCACCAACCTCCTCGGCAAGAATGGCGGTGTTTGTAAGCTCATTGAAATAACGCACGCCATACTCCTTTATCCATGCATCAACACGTTGCTGTGCCTCTTTTATTGTCATAACTACTCTCTATTCTTTGAATCAATGAATATTGTCACAGGACCGTCATTAAGCAATCTCACCTTCATATCTGCTCCAAAAACACCACGCCCGATAGGTTTGTTTACAGCCAATTCCATTTCGGTACAGAATTCTTCGTATAAAGGAACGGATATATCCGGCTTGGCTGCTTTAATATACGATGGACGGTTTCCCTTTTTTGTGGATGCCATTAAGGTAAACTGACTCACAGCAAGTATATCACCCCCGGCCTCTATTACAGAACGGTTCATAACTCCATTTTCATCGTCAAAAAGGCGTATATTGGCAATCTTTTTCGTAAGCCACAGTATATCTTCACGGTTATCCTGCTCCTCAATACCTACAAAAACTAATAAACCATTGTTTATCAAAGATATAACCTCATCATCAACAGTTACTGAAGCCTCTTTTACCCTTTGTATAAGTACTCTCATTGCTAAAATTGGTTATTTTCACTTTCTATTCGCGAATATACACAAAAAAGAGTTATCATTTTAGTGCATCCGATATTATTTCAGCTTTTGATTTTCCTACTACAGCAGTTATATCCTCTATACGGGCTTCCTTAATACGCTTCACACTCTTGAAATGGTTTAAAAGCAACTGTTTTGTCTTTTCACCAATACCCTTTATATTGTCAAGTTCAGATGCCGTCTGACGCTTGCTTCTCTTCTCACGATGGAATGTTATGGCAAAACGGTGTACTTCATCCTGTATCTGTGAAAGAAGACGGAACAGCATGGTACCCTGTTTTAAACCTATAACATTACCATTTTCTGTTATCACCTCCGATGTTCTGTGCCTGCTGTTCTTGACCAGTCCTAATACAGGAATATCAAGCCCTAATTCCCCCCTGACAACACCTATTATAGCATCCATCTGCCCTTTACCACCATCGGCAAAAATGAGACTTGGAAGCTCACCACCTTCTTCTGTTAAACGACGGTATCTACGGCCAACAACCTCGCGCATGGAAGCATAATCATCAGGGCCATCGACACTCTTTATGTTATATTTCCTGTAATCGTTTTTACTTGGTTTCAGTTTACGGAAAACAACGCATGCTGCAACAGCATCACTACCCTGTATGTTTGAATTATCAAAACACTCGATTATTACAGGTAATTTTTCAAGACCGAGAGCCTCTTGAACCTCTTTCATAAGGCGCGTTGACTTCTGTTCAGGATTCAGTTTATCATCCTGTTTCATACGGTCGGCCTTATACTGTTTTACATTCAATTTTGACAAGGCAAGCAACCTTGCTTTTTCACCTTTTTGAGGCACAGTGACAGTAACCCCCTCAACAGGTAAATCAACAACAAAAGGAAGTATTATCTCTTTGGCATTACTGTTAAAACGCTCTCTTAATTCAACAATACCCATAGAAATCAATTCTTCATCGCTTTCATCGAGTTTTTTGGAATATTCTATAGTAAAAGCCTGGGTTATACAACCGTTTGTAATATGCAGGAAATTTATAAAAGCACTCTTTTCATCGCTTTCAATAGAAAAGACATCAAGATTTGTCATTGACGAACTGACAACCTCACTCCTTAATCTGAAGTTCTCAATAAGCTTGTATTTTTCCTTTATTTCCTGAGCTGCCTCAAAATCCATTTTGGATGCTTTTTCAGCCATTTCAGCGAGCAGATTTTCCTGTAAGACCTTAATATCACCTTTGAGTATCGATATTATTTCACTAATCATTTTACAATAATCACCGGATGATATTTTACCTATACATGGAGCCGGACAGTTCTTTATCTGATATTCAAGACATGAATTGAATTTTCCCAACCTTACAGTCTCGGGAGTGATATTATGATTACACGTGCGAAGAGGATACAACTTCTTTATAAGTTCAAGCAACGCATGTAAAGCGCCGGCATTGGTGTATGGACCAAAGAAACGACCTTTTCCTTTTTCAATTCTACGTGTCTTGAATAGTTTTGGAAAATACTCATTTGTTATACATATCGAAGGATAAGTCTTGTCATCCTTCAACAAAACATTATAGCGAGGCTTATGCTGCTTTATGAGATTATTCTCAAGAAGCAATGCATCAGCCTCGCTATTTACCACTACATACTTAATGTCGGCTATTTTTGCAACAAGAAGTTTTGTCTTTAAACTCTGTTGCTCTTTATTGAAATAAGAGGATACACGACGTTTCAGGTTCTTAGCCTTACCTACATAAATGATAACACCATTATCATCGAGGTATTGATAACAACCGGGTGAATCAGGTAAATTAAGAACTATGCCTTTTATATACTCTTCCTTTTTATCCCTATCCTCTTTTTTCATTATTTTCCCTCCAAAGTAAGCAGACAATCAATTTCTGCATCAGCAGGAAATATAGCTCTACCCTTAAGACCTTCGAGTTCTATTATAAAGTTTATATAAACCTTTTTGGGATTGAGTTTTTGAACAAGATGATAGGCAGCAAGCATTGTTCCGCCGGTAGCCAAAAGGTCATCATGTATCAACACTACATCATCTTCGCAAATGGCATCCTTGTGAATCTCTATAGTATCACGACCATACTCTTTACCATAAGTCTCGCTTATAGTTTCAGCAGGCAACTTACCGGGTTTGCGGATAGGCACAAAACCGGCATTCAATTTAACAGCAAGCGATGATGC
>CAJGCX010000142.1 GCA_904501895.1 Clostridiaceae bacterium | reverse complement strand
CTCACGCTTCAGTTGATTCTTTGATTAGGAAATATAAGCTTGATACTGAAAGTATTGTAAATAACATTATGGAGAAATGTAATGGCTGAAAAGAAAAGACTTGATACTGTTGTAGTTGAATTAGGCTTTGCTGAAACCCGTTCAAAGGCTTCTGCAATTATTATGGCAGGTCAGATATTTGTAAATGGACAAAAAGAAACAAAAGCCGGATATGCAGTTAAGGAAAAGGATGTTGTCGAATTTATCGGCAAAAAAATGCCTTTTGTAAGTCGTGGCGGATATAAGCTTGAAAAGGCTATGAAGGCATTTGACATCACTCTTGAAAACTGTATTTGTATGGATATTGGTGCATCAACCGGTGGATTTACTGATTGTATGCTTCAATGTGGTGCATCAAAGGTGTATTCAATTGACGTTGGTTACGGTCAGCTTGCTTGGAAATTGCGTACTGATGAAAGAGTTGTTAATCTTGAGCGTACAAATTTCAGATATTTAACAAAAGAAACTGTAACTGAAGATATTGATTTTGCAAGTATTGATGTTTCTTTTATTTCACTTAAAAAGATTCTACCTGTTTTGTTTGATTTTCTTAAAACTGACGGACAGACAGTTGCTCTTATTAAGCCTCAGTTTGAAGCGGGCAAGGATAAGGTAGGTAAAAAAGGCGTTGTAAGAGATGAAAACACACATAAAGAGGTAATTACAAGCATCGTTGACTTTGCTTATGAAACAGGCTTTTCTGTATTGAATCTTGATTTTTCACCAATCAGAGGACCTGAGGGCAATATTGAATACCTTGTATTTTTATCAAAGGCCAATGATAAAACTCTTAATGTTATAACTGAACAAATTAACGAAATCGTAAATAAATCTCATTCAGAATTGAGTGGTGAGTAATAATGAAAGTTGGTATTTTACCAAATTTTACAAGAGAAAAAACACTTGATGTTTTTAATAACACAATTTCATATTTACAGAAATACAATATTGAATATTATTTTGACAAAGCTTCATTTGAGCAGTTTTCATTAAATGTTGATGAAAGTAAGCTTATGGATAATATTTATAAAAATACTGACCTTGTTTTAGTAATCGGTGGTGATGGCTCATTTATCCACGCTGCCAAGGATGCTGCTGTACATAAAAAGGCTGTACTATGCATTAATGCAGGAAATTTAGCTTTTTTAGCAGGTCTTGAAGGAAATGAGCTTGATTTGCTCCAGAATCTTATTCCAGGCGATTATGTAAGTGATAAGCGTATGATGTTGGAGGTTATACTCAAGGATGATTCAGGTGAGTGTCTTTTAGGATATTGCCTTAACGACATTGTAATTGCACGATACGGTGAAATAAAGCTCATCGACCTTGATGTATATTGTAACGACAGAAAGATTAACAGTTATCGTGGAGACGGTGTTGTTGTTTCTACTCCGACAGGCTCAACTGCTTACGCCTGGTCAGCAGGTGGTCCTGTTATTGACCCTGATTTAAGATGTGTTACACTTACACCTATTTGTACTCATTCACCACTTAACAGAACCTTTGTATTCAATGAAAACTCTGTTTTAAAGGTGAAATCATCTAAATCAGCACAGAAAATCTGCCTTTCTGCAGACGGTGATAAGTCACTTGAGCTTAATGATAATTCAGAAATCATTATAAGAAAGTCAGATTATTATGCTGAATTTATCAGAATTAAATCAGATGAATTTTTCGATATTCTTAATAAGAAATTAACATAAAGGATTTTAGTTTATGAAAAAGAAAAGACACGAACTTATTCTTAATTACATAAAAAATAATAACGTTTCTCGTCAGGAAGAAATTATCAAAATGCTTCTTGATAATGGCTTTAATGTGACTCAGGCAACTATTTCCCGTGATATCAAGGAGCTTAAAATCATTAAAGAGCACTTTGGTAAAAACGATATAAGATATGCTGTCAGTGAAAAAATTGATAATGACGATAATTACAAAATGATTTTCAAGCGTTCAGCAATTTCTGCTGATGCTGCTATGAATATTATTGTTGTCAAGTGTTATTCAGGTACAGCAAATGCTGCTTGTATTGCTCTTGATAGTATGAATCTTCCAGGTCTTGTTGGTACAATAGCAGGGGATGACACTATTTTTGTTGCTTGTAAGGATGTCAGTGCAACTACTAACATAATCAATACTATTAACACATTACTTAAAGGATAATTTTTATGCTCTCAAATCTTAAAATATCCAATATTGCAATAATTAAAGAGGCTGTTGTTGATTTTGACAACGGTCTTAATGTGTTGACTGGTGAAACAGGTGCTGGTAAGTCAATTATAATTGACGCGATTAATGCAATCCTTGGTGAAAGAACATCACGTGAGCTTATCCGTACAGGCAGTAATAATGCTGAGGTAACTGCATTTTTTGAAAATATCAATGACAATGTTATCGATGTGCTTGATGATTTGGGCATTTCCTGTGATGATGATAAATCACTTTTAATTTCAAGGAAAATCTCGCTTGACGGTAAAAATGTCTGTAAGGTAAATGGCACTACTATTAATGTATCAATGCTTAAAAGACTTGGTCAGGCACTTGTGAATGTCCACGGTCAGCTTGATAATCATAATTTGCTTAATGAAGAGCTTCACTATACTTACATTGATAATTTTGCAGAAAACGATGATATTAAAGATAGGTATTTAACAGCATATAATGACTACTGTGAAACTAAAAGACAGTATAATAGCCTTATTGTAAACGAAAGTGAAAAGGCACGAAAAATAGATTTGCTTACATATCAGATTAATGAAATTATTGATGCTGACATTAAAATAGGGGAGTTGGATGAGCTTAATTTCCGTAAAAAAATGCTTCAGAATGCAGAGCGATTATTGACACTTCTCAATAATGCAATTGAAATTTTTGACGGTAATGATAATTTCAGTGGCGTTGGTGATATGCTCAATACTGCATCTTCATCACTTATTAACGCTTCTTCATATAATGAGAATTTAAGTAAAATTGCAGATTCAGTTACCGATATGTCATATAATATCGGTGATATTTCAAGTGAATTAAAGGATTTTGTATATAACTTTGATGTTGACCCTAATGAGCTTAATGTGATTGAAGAAAGACTTGATATATTATTTAAGCTTACTAAGAAATACGGCTCAACTGAGGAAGAAATTTTAGATTTCCTTAGTAATGCACAAAAGGAATTAGATAATATTACATTTTTCGATAAGAAAAAGGACGAGCTTGAAAAAGAGGTTAATGAAAAGTTAGATTATCTTACTCAGGTTGGTGCCCAATTATCTGAAAATCGTAGAAAGTACAGTGAGTTATTCATTAAGGAAATAACTGAAGAATTGTCATTCCTCGATATGGCATCAATTACATTCAAGGTTGTGCAAAATAAAAAGGACTTTGATGAAACAGGTGCGGATGAGATTTATTTCCTTATTTCTGCCAATGCAGGTGAAGAGCCAAAGCCTCTTTCAAAGATTGCATCAGGTGGTGAATTGTCAAGAATTATGCTTGCAATCAAAAATGTTTTAGCAAGTAAGGATAATATTCAGACTCTCATTTTTGATGAGGTTGACACAGGTGTAAGTGGCCGTGCTGCACAGAAAATCGGTATTAAATTAAAAGAGGTTTCTAAAAACAGACAGGTGCTTTGTGTAACTCATTTGGCGCAAATTGCAGCCTTTGCTGATAATCATTTCTTAATTTCAAAATCTGAAAGTGAAAATAAGACTTATACAAAGGTTGAATCCCTTGATAATGACGGCCGTATTCACGAATTAGCAAGAATTATCGGTGGAATTGGGCAGAGTCAGTTG
>CAJGCX010000141.1 GCA_904501895.1 Clostridiaceae bacterium | reverse complement strand
GCATACATTTTCACTTGAAAACTCAAAAATGTTCGAAAAGGTGGTTTTTCCCATGGAAAACAACAAAACTCAGGCAGAGCTTTATCGTGAGGAACGAAAAGAAAGACTCGCTAAGGCTGCTGCTAAAAATGCAAAAAGAAGTCCTAAGAGTGTAAAGGCTGCAAACACAGCTAAAAAGGTTATTTCAATTGTTCTTGCAGTTGTTATTGCTTTAGGTGCTGTTGTTGGTGTACTCAACTTCTTTGACGTGCCACAGAAGGCAGTTAAGATTTCTATCGACGGTATTGAAAGCAAGATTTCACTTGCTGAAATCAACTATTTCTACTTCCAGACATGGACACAGTCATACAGTAATACAATCCAGTATGAGCAGTACGGTTTGGATACAGGCTTTGATTACACAATCACTCCTGACGAGCAGGAATATCTCGAAGAAGATGTTCAGTTCGCAGGTATCACTATGGAGGATTTAGGTAACATTGAAAATCCAACATGGCAGGATGTGTTTACATACTCTGCAGTAACTCAGCTTGTATACATCAAGTATGGTGCTGAAAAGGCTGAAGAAGCAGGTCTTAAGCTTACTGAAGCAGAAGAAAAGGAAATTGACAGCCAGCTTGAAGAAATCCGTAAGACAGCTAAGGAAAATGACTATTCAGTAGACAGATGGCTCCGTTTACAGCTCGGTTACGGTGTAACTGAAAAGATGATTAAAAACATCACAGCTCAGTCTTACCTTGCTGAAAAGTATTATGAAAAAGTAACAGAAGATTCAAGAAACGCTGTTACTGACGAAATGATTAAAGCAGAATACGAAAAGAACAGAAAAGATTATGACATCGTTGACCTTCGTGTTTATGCTTTTGAAGCAGATTTAGGCAAAGACCACAAGCATGAAGAAGGCGAAGACCACGAGAAGCAGCATACAGAGGCAGAAGCAAAGGCTAAGGCTAAGGCTGATGCATTCATCAAGAAGGTAACTGATGAAGAATCTTTCATCCAGGCTGCTAAGGCTGAAATTCTTTCAGCAGATAAAAAGAGCACAAAGGATCCTGATGCTTCTACACTTCTTTCAGATAAGGGTTATGCTGAGCTCACAAATTCTTACAGTGAAGAGCTTGCAAAGTGGGTATTTGACGGTGCAAGAAAAGCTGGTGAATTTGCAGTTGTTGACGGTGGCAATGGTGAATTCTATGCAGTTATGATGAAGACACTTCCTGCAAAGGATGAATCAAGCTATTCAAGTGACGTAAGACACATCCTCATTCAGTTCCCTGAAAAGAACACTGATGGTACAGCAACTGAAGTTAAAGATGAAAAGGGCAACAAGAAGACAAATATAACAGAGGAAACAAAGAAGGCAACTAAGGAAAAGGCTCAGGCAATTCTTGATGAATACCTTAAGAACCCAACTGAAGACAACTTCGTTAAGCTCGTTAAGGAAAAGACTGAAGACCCAGGTTCAAAGGAAACAGGCGGTCTTTACGAAGGCGTTATGAACGATGGTAAGTACGTTAAGGCATTTACAGATTGGTCAATCGACGCTGCTCGTAAGCCAGGTGACACAGGTATTGTTGAAACTGAATACGGTTACCACATTATGTACTATGTTAAGTCAACAGGCACAAAGTGGGAAACAGCTATCAGAACAGCAATCTCAGGTGCTGAAATCGAAAAGAATGTTGCTAACGTAATTGACGAAGCAGCAAAGGCAATCGATATCGATTCATTCTTTATCAACTGGACTCTTAAGAGAGAAAACGACCATATCGCTTCTATCATCGTTAACAACCTTGGTTCAAGCCACGCAGGTCACAACCACTAATTAAATAAAAATTATCCCCTGTAATCATTACGGTTACAGGGGATTTTTTTGTCTATATTTTTATTTCTTTTTAGTTATAAGCTTATATGCTCCATAGACTGCAGTTGCAGCAGCAACAACCGGAATCACCTTTGTTTTTGCAATATCCTTTACAGCATCAACGCTTGTAGGTGCATAGGTATAGAAAATATTCTTTACTTTATTGCCTACATCAAAGCTTATAAGGTCATCAACCGTCAATGTTGTTGACACAAAGTCTCTTGGGTTGTTTTCGTCAAAATCAATGAGACGTACTCCCCTTTTCTTTCCTGGGCCGTAAACATTAAAGCCACAGCCCTGAGTATAGCCTAAATTCATACCCTTATATTCACCGATAAAGGAATTGTTATGGTCATGTCCGAAGAGCATTAAGAATACGTCACCCTTTTCATTCATCGCCTCAAACTCTCCACCATTCTTTGCAGGCACGCTTGGTGTTTCACCGATAAATGAACGATTATCAATCTGAACTCTTTCAGGATTCATTGCAAAATATTTGCCTTCCCATTGACGAAATCCCTGTGCACTGTTTGGTGTACCCTTTGGCACCTCCATTAAAAGCTCATAAATTTCATTGACCGGAATATGCTGAAAAACAACTGATGGGATATAATCACCATTCTCATCTTTAAGAGTTTCTCTTGTTTTTCTGTACCATTCAAGCTGATTTTCATGAACACAGTCACAAGTACCATCCATAGTGGCTGTAAGGCTGTCCACAAGGTAAACATTAAGCTTTGTTTTACCATTCTCACCCTTGATTTCAAGGTTGTGGTTGCAATATCCGTCAATATCGTCATCAGCATTGAAGGCAACACAATTTTCGTGTGAAGAATATATTTCAAATTGTTCCTTCTTTGAAATTGAAAAGGCCTGGTCATCGTGATTACCAAATACAAATGTAAATGGTATTCCTGTTTCATCAAGTGGTACAAGGAAATTGTTGATACATTCTGTAACCTTTTTCTTATTGTCACCACCCATGAGATTAAAGCCATAACCCTTAACCTGGTCACCTGTGAAAACGACAAGGTCAGGCTGCGCCTTTTTAAGTGCCTCACGGATAAAACGTACAGTCGCATCAGATGTACGCTGTGTATCCTGAATATCGGCAATCTGCATTATACGGAATTTTCCGTTATTAAATTTAAGTTCCATAGAATCACCTCAATGATGTTATTTTATCATATTCAAATGCAAATAACAACACGAAAGAACAAAATAGAAAAACAATAATAAATTATAATTTGCAGATGGGACACATCCTTGAGGATAGGGCACTACACCCGACAATCTCCATTTTATATAACAAAAAAGACGGAGCCGAAACTCCGTCTTAATTTATTTGTTTAATTATTTAAGGTTTGCCTTGAGTGTTTCAAGCTCTGCCTTAAGTGTTTCAGGAAGCTTGTCGCCGAACTTAGCGTAGAATTCGCCGATGCCTTCTGCTTCGTTAGCCCAGAGAGCCTTATCAACGTCAAGGATGCTTTCAAGTGATTCAAGTGAAACTTCACCTTCAAGACCTTCGATGTTGATGTCCTTAGCGTAAGGAAGGTAACCGATAGCTGTTTCCTGAGCATCTACTTCACCGTCACAACGCTTGATAATCCATTCGAGAACACGAAGGTTATCACCGAAACCAGGCCACATAAAGTTGCCTTCGTCGTCTTTTCTGAACCAGTTAACATTGAAGATTTTTGGAGCCTTATCAGCGTCAAGAGTCTTACCAATGTTAATCCAGTGCTGCCAGTAGTCACCCATATTGTAACCACAGAATGGAAGCATAGCCATTGGGTCACGACGAACAACACCTACTGCACCAGCTGCAGCTGCTGTTGTTTCAGAAGCCATGATTGAACCAACGAATACACCGTGGTTCCAGTCACGTGACTGATATACGAGTGGAGCAAGCTTTGCACGACGACCACCGAATACGAAAGCTGAGATTGGAACACCTGCAGGATTTTCGAATTCAGAGCTGATGCAAGGACAGTTAACAGCAGGAGCTGTGAAACGGCT
>CAJGCX010000140.1 GCA_904501895.1 Clostridiaceae bacterium | reverse complement strand
CATCATCTGTCCAGACAACATTGAAGCCTGCCTTTTTAAGTGGGAATTCGTCTTCAAAATCACCTTCAATAACCCAGAGGTGGAAAATCTCTGCAGTATCAAGGAATTTGTCATCAGGATGCATTTCCTTTGTTTCGTCATTTGGATAGCCTGTAACAATTCTGTCAACAAGAGTGTTTACAAAGTGATTTTCATTTTCAAGCCAAGCAACGAACTCCGCTTCAAGGTTCCAGAGTTCTGCATATTTAAGAACACATTTTTTAAGCTCTGAGCCATTGTTATCAATAAGCTCGCAAGCAAGGATTATAAAGCCCTTTAACCCATTCTTATATCTTCTGTAAAGAAGCTGTGTAAGCTTTCCGGGGAATGAAAGTGCAGGTTTATCGTCAAATTTACAAGTTTCAACAAATTCGATACCTGCTTCAGTTGTGTTTGAAACGATAAAACGGAAATCAGGATTATCTGCAAGTGCCATATAGTCCTCAAAGCTCACATAAGGGTCAACACATCTTGAAATTGACTCAACGAATGTATGCTCCTTTACGATTTCACCGTCTTTGATACCTCTTAAATAAAGGTTATATTTGCAGTCCTGTTCATTTAATTCCTTTGTTCTTCCCATTGGAATAGGCTGAACAACAACTGCCTTACCGTCATAAAGACCATTTTCATTCATTTTATGAAGAAAATAGTCGAAAAAGCCACGAAGGAAATTACCTTCACCAAATTGAATTACTGTTTCTTTCATATCAGTCACCTATTTTAATAAGAAGCTTTGCAAGAGTACCGTCATTATTGCTAAGTGCCTTAAATGCATCAAGGGCATTTTCCATATCATAAACACCGCTGACCATCTTCATTGGGTCTGCCTTTTTATTTGCAACAATATCAATCAAATTGATGAAATCGTCCTTAAGGGCATTACGGCTACCGTGAATATTCAATTCCTTTTTAAGGATAATTGAATGAACAAAGTTAGTTTCACGCTTACCGTTACCGATAAGAATGATATTTGCAGCAAAAGCAGCGCTATCAATACAGCCTAAGAATGTTTCAGGAGCACCACAAGCCTCAATACAAACATCAAATCCGTTACCGTTTGTAAATTCCTTTGTAAACTCCTCAAGTGACTGTGTTTTTGTGTTAACAACTGCGTCTGCACCGTATTCAGTTGCAAGTGCTAAACGGTTATCGAGAATATCTGCAACAACAATTTTGTTACATTTCTGCTTTGCAGCTAAAAGTGCAAAAAGTCCGATAGGACCTGCACCGATTACAAGCACATTGTCAGTTTCCTTAATAGTAGCACGAGAAACTGCATGCTGTGAAATTGCAAAAGGCTCAATAAGTGCTAACTCTTGTGCAGAAAGACCCTTACCGTCATAAATTCTCTCAACAGGCATTGAGATATACTCACAGAATGCACCGTCACGCTGTACACCCATTGTCTGATTATCAGTACAGCAATTTACATAGCCTCTTTCACAAGAATAGCAAGTACCACAGTTGAAATATGGGTTACAGGTAACAATATCCCCTGCTTTAAGACCCTTGTCATTTGGGGGGATTGTAACGATTTCTGCTGAAAACTCGTGACCTGGGATTCTTGGATATGTTGTAAACGGCTGATTTCCTGTAAAGGAAGCCACGTCAGCACCACAGATGCCGACATATTTAACCTTAAGAAGTGCTTCGCCTTCTTTTACCTCAGGCATTGGTACTTCACGGATTTCTATTTCATTTGGATTTGGAATTACAATTGCTTTCATATTATTCATCCTCTTTTATGTATTCTTTATTCCAGATTACTGCTGTTTTTAAAGGTGCACCCTTACAGTAAATTTTATTTTCATAAGCATCAAGTGGGTCACTGATAAATTCTTCCTTATCAATAAGTTCAACAACCTCGTCATAACGAGAGTCAACAAGCACCTCAATTGCCTTTTCCATATGAGCCTGACGGAAGTTGATTGATGCAAAAATAACGTGATTTTCAAAGCCAAATGGCATTGTGTCATAAGTCACCTTTGGTCCTAATGAAAAGCTGTTGTAAACACCGTTACAACCAAGAACCTTATGCTGAAATGCAACACGGTGCTCAATATTTGTACCACTTGTACCAACGAACATTGTTGCTCTGCCACCGATTTTTTCCATAATCTTTTCTGCTGTTTCCTCTTCAGTTAAACCTGCTGTACAAAGATAATCTGCACCTGCAATTTCCTTTGAGAATACAACCTTTTTGCAGTTTTCGTCACTTCTGCCAACGAATAAAATCTGTGCAGACGGATGATTTCTTCTGATTTGGTCAGCAATGAAAAGTCCTGTCATACCAAGACCGAATACGACAACTCTCTGGAAAATATTGTCCTTTGCCAAGGCTCTTGCCTCTGCTTCAGAGCATTTGTGCTTTGCCATTTCAACACGGAAATTCTGCGCCTCACCAATATCCTCCATTCTTTCAAGCTGGAAGATTGCACAAGCGTAAGGGTCAGCAAATGAAAGCTTTTTAGCAACTGACAATGGTAATTTTGTAAATCCTTCATATTCCTTTGGTAAATGAAGAAGCATATCAGGGTTAAAATAGTTTTTATCGCAGAAAAGACCGTCAGCTCTGTCACAGCCATATTCAAAATATGTTTCATCCTCTGTGTAACGAGTTGGGTCCCAGCTATCACCACCACGGATAAGAACAATAGCAAAACGGTTTTCAGAAGGCACCCATACAACGCCCTCGTGACCGTTTATAAGACGATTTTCACCGTCAGGGAATTTATGAGACAAGTTATTATCTCTACCCATTTTCATAAGCTCAAAGTCAGTACCGCAAAAGCCTTGAAATACAGGCCACGCCTCAACACCCTTGAGCAAAGGCTCACCACGGAGTCGCTGTCTTTCAGGATTAATAAGATTTATTTCACCATATTTGATTGGTTGCTTTTCATCATTCTGAAAATATGTACCATATGTTTTCACAAATTTCGCCATCCTTTTTTCGCAAAATTCAAAAGTTATATTTATCATAACATATATAACGCAAAATTGCACGACTTTTTTATAGAAAATTTGTCGTAAAATTGGAGAATATAAATTAAGTTCAAAATGCAAAATGCACTGACAAATTATAATTTACCATTTATTTTGGTATTGACAACAACATAAAATAAGTATAAAATATATATAATATTTATAAAGCGTTGAGGAAGAACGACGGATAATGTGAATTTACAGAGAGGTTTCGGTTGGTGTAAGAAATCAGTTCAGTATCCTAAGACCACTTCCGAGCGTTGGTGAAAACGATTTTTCGGTTAAGCCAATCGTATTAACTGCGTTAAAGTTATTTTGAGTGGCATATTTTATATGCAATACGGGTGGAACCGTGGAATGTTGTTTTTTAGCATTTCATCCTGTTTTTATGGGATGGAGTGCTTTTAATTTTGTAATTTATTCAAAGGAGATATATTTATGATTAAGGTAACACTTAAAGGCGACGTTATTAAGGAATACGATGCCGGCACTACAATTGCAGAGATTGCTAAATCTATCGGTATGGGTTTATACAAGTCTGCTTGTGGTGGTAAAATCAACGGAAATTACTGTGATTTAAGAACTGCAGTTAATGAGGACTGTGCTCTTGAAATCGTAACATTTGATGAAATCGAGGGTAAAAAGACTTTCTGGCATACTGCTTCTCACATTATGGCTCAGGCTGTAAAGAGACTTTATCCTGATGTAAAACTTGCTATTGGTCCTTCAGTTGACAACGGCTTCTACTATGACTTTGATTCAGAGGTTTCATTTACTCCTGAAATCCTTGAAAAAATCGAAGCAGAAATGAAGAAAATCGTTAAGGCTGATTTACCTCTTGAAAAGTTTGAATTAGCTCCTAGT
>CAJGCX010000139.1 GCA_904501895.1 Clostridiaceae bacterium | reverse complement strand
AAGAAAATACCAAACTGTGCTGCAGCACCAAAAATCATAAGCTTAGGGTTTGAAAGGATAGGACCAAAGTCAATCATCGCACCGATACCGATGAAAAGGATGAGAGGGAAGAGCTCGTTTGCAATACCTGCATCGAAAAGAACAGATAAAGCACCTTCTTCCATAGAAAGTCCTTCTGCACCTTCAGCTAAAAGCTTCTGGTATGTTGCTTCAGAAATTGATGTTTTAACACCATCAACAAACTGAAAATACTGATTGATTGCACCTGAGATTGGAAGGTTTACGAGAATTGCACCAAATCCCATTGGTAAAAGAAGTGTTGGTTCCATTTCCTTTTTAATAGCAAGGTAAATGAGAATTCCGCCGATAGCCCACATGATAAGCATTCTGAAGTCAAAATTGTTTATCATATCGCTGAACAGCAAGTCTTTGAAACTGTTAAGGAATGCCATATTTTTTCTTTCTCCTTCATTTTTGTTTTTACTCTGAAGCAAATATGTTTTATAAAAACCACAATTTACTCCATTATGAATGTATTGTATCATATTTTTTGAAAAATTCAATAGTTATATTTCATAAAACAATGTAAATTTTAATTGAAAAAAGAAGTTATTAGTGATATAATCGTCACATTCTGTATGTGGAAGTGAAAAGAATGTTTGGTTTAGGAACAATAATTAATACGGTTTTAGTTCTTTTAGGTGGTTTAATAGGTTTGCTTTTCAAAAAGGGTATTTCTGAAAGATATGAAAAAACCTTGATGGCTGCTTGTGGCGTTTCAACTATTTTCATAGGTGTAACAGGTACATTACAAGGGATGCTCACCGTTGTTGACGGAAAAATTCAGACACAGGGTACAATGCTTCTTATTTTCTCTTTTGTCCTTGGTGGACTTTTTGGAGAATTTATCAATATTGAAAAGAGAATGGACAATCTCGGAGAAAAGCTTAAGAAATTATTCCACGCTGAAAAGGATAATAAGTTTGTTGACGGCTTCGTAAACACATCGCTTATTATCTGTGTGGGCGCTATGGCTATTGTAGGCTCAATTCAGGATGGACTTACCGGAGATTACTCAATGCTTCTCGCAAAGGCTGTACTTGACCTTGTGGTGGTTGCCATTATGACTTCAACCTATGGCTTAGGTGCAATCTGCTCAGCTATTCCGATTTTCGTTTATCAGGGTGGCATAACTCTTTTAGGGCATTTTGCAGGAAACGTGATAAATGATGAGTTAATCGGATACCTTTCATATATTGGCTCTGCGCTGATTTTCTGCGTTGGTATTAATATTACATTTGGTAAGAAAATCAGAGTAGGAAACCTTTTGCCTGCACTTTTAATTCCTGTTTTTTATGTTTTGGGTAAATTTATAATTACAATTTAATAGCTATTATCAAAGAAAACGATTATTTAGTTAATTGTTTTCTTTTTTATTGCATATAAAAATTTCTTGTGGTATCATACTACTATATATAAGCATTTTGGAGGATAAGATGAAACTAATCAAGGATTTTATAGAGCTTTTTGAAAATAACTCCATACTTAACGAGCATAACTGCAACGAAAATGCACCTATTGAGATGATTTCATACAACTCAATGGAAATTCAGGAAAATACATTGTTTTTCTGTAAGGGTGCGCATTTTAAAGAACAGTTTTTGCTTGATGCATTAAATAAGGGTGCTGTGGCTTATGTTTCTGAAAAGAAATATGACACAGATGCACCTTGTATTTTAGTGTCTGATATAAGAAAATCTATGTATCTGTCCGCAAACTTTTTCTATGATAATGTGTGGAATAAGCTGAACCTTGTGGGTATTACAGGTACAAAAGGCAAGTCAACAACTGCATATTTTATCAAGTACATTGAGGATGAATATCTCTCAAGCATTGGCAAAAAGAAAAGTGCTATTGTTTCATCAATCGACACTTATGACGGTGTTATAAACATTGAAAGTCATCTTACAACTCCTGAACCATTTGATTTGCACAAGCATTTTAACAACGCTGTTAACACTGATATTGAGCATTTCACAATGGAGGTTTCATCTCAGGCGCTCAAATACGGCAGAACTGACGGTGTAACATTTACTATCGGTTGTTATCTTAATATCGGTATCGACCACATCAGTGCTGTTGAGCATCCTGATTTTGAGGATTATTTCCAGTCAAAGATGAAGATTTTCTCACAATGTCATACTGCTGTTATAAATCTTGATACAGACCGTAGTGAGGATGTTGTGAAGGCATCAAAAAATGCTCCTGAGGTTATTACATTCAGTACGAAAAATGAAAGTGCCGATGTTTACGGATATAACATAAGAAAAGATGGCTCTGACACTGTATTTACAGTGCGAACAAAGGAATTCGACCGTGACTTTACACTTACAATTCCTGGTCTTTTCAATGTGGAAAATGCACTTTGTGCCATTGCAGTATGCGTAAAGCTTGGAATTCCTGAAGAATTTATTTATACAGGACTTTTAAAGGCTCGTTCAAGTGGACGAATGGAAGTTTATGAAAATGCAGATAAGAGAATTACTGCAATTGTTGACTATGCTCATAACAGATTGAGTTTTGAAAATCTCTTCAAGTCTGTCCGTCAGGAATATCCTGGAAGACGAGTTGCAATCGTTTTTGGTTGTCCGGGAAACAAGGCGCAGAATCGCCGTAAGGACTTAGGTGAAATCAGCGGTCAGTATGCAGATATGGTTTATATTACAGAGGAAGACCCTGGTGAAGAGCATGTACAGAAGATTTCTCGTGAAATTGCTGATTTTGTTGAGGCAGAAAACGGAAATTATAAGATTATTGACGACCGTGGTGAGGCTATAAGCACTGCAATCAACGAAATGGGTGCTGACAGCGTTATTCTCATTACAGGTAAGGGTAACGAAACAAGACAAAAGCGTGGTATTGAGTATATCGATTGTCCTACTGATGTGGAATATGCCACAAAAGCACTTAAGGAATATGACAGGACACACGGACTTGATAGTGACGAAAAAATAAAGAGTGTTCAGGATATTTTGCCTCAACTCCATAAGCTCCATAACAAAAGAGTTGTAATAAAATTGGGCGGAAGCTGTCTTGACGACGAAGCTCTTATGAAAAATCTTCTTGAGGATATTGCACTTCTTACAATGGTTGGTGCAAAAATTCTTGTTGTCCACGGTGGTGGCAAAGAAATCACAAAGACACTTGAAAAGATGAATCTTCAGTCAGAATTTTACGAAGGTTATAGAATTACAGGCGACGAAGAAATGAATGCTGTTGAAATGGTGCTTTCAGGAAGCGTAAACAAGAAAATTGTGGAACGCTTTTCACAAAGTGATATTCAGGTTGTGGGCATCAGTGGTGCTGACGGAAATACTTTAACTGCAGTTCCAAAATACATTAACGGAAAATCATTAGGCAGAGTAGGGGATATAACAAAGGTTGATACAAGCCTTGTGGATACTCTTTTTGATAAAGGCTATACAGTTGTGTTGTCACCTGTGGGAAGATGCAGTTCATTAGGTACAGTCAATATCAACGCTGATGATGCTGCAGGACAGATGGCACTTGCAATTGATGCTGATTATCTTGTTTATATTACAGATGTAAACGGAATTTTCCTTGACAGTCAGAATGAAAAAACTGCACTTGAAAAAATAACAGTTGAAAAGGCAAAAATGCTTCTTGACAGCGGACTGGCAAAGGGCGGAATGATTCCAAAACTTACAAACATCATAAACCTTATTGAAAATGGTGTTAAAGAAGTTGCTGTTCTTAATGGTCGAGTGAGATATAACATCATTTCCGAATTTATCGGTGCAAAAACTATGGGAACGGTGGTGACAGGTGACTGATGGATGCTAAAAAATTCATAAAAACTGCAATTAAAGTT
>CAJGCX010000138.1 GCA_904501895.1 Clostridiaceae bacterium | reverse complement strand
CCGACCCTCTGCTTAGAAGGCAGATGCTCTATCCAACTGAGCTATCAGCGCTGGAGCGGGTGATGGGAATCGAACCCACACGACCAGCTTGGAAGGCTGGGATTCTACCATTGAACTACACCCGCATTTCGAATGCTTGAACATTTTATCACAACACAACGACTTTGTCAATATCTTTTTTGCTTTATTTCAAATATTTTTATCCGTTTTAATTCCCTCATTTATTCTTGCAATTATTTACAAAACGAATATAAAATGATAAAATAAGTAAAACAAAACTCGCAATGGAGAATTATTATGAACAAAAATAAATTTGCAAAAACACCACCTATGGGTTGGAATAGCTGGGACTGTTACGGTGCGGCTGTAAACGAAGAGCAGTTGCTTGGCAACGCTGAATATATGGCAAAATATCTTAAGGATTACGGATGGCAGTATGTAGTCTGTGATATTCAGTGGTACGAGCCGAATGCAAAGGATAATAACTACAACAATTTTACTGAACTTTGTATGGATGAGTATTCTCGTTTAATTCCTGCAGAAAATCGTTTTCCATCATCAGCAAACGGTAAGGGATTTAAGCCTATTGCTGATAAAATCCACGCTATGGGACTTAAATTCGGTATCCACATTATGCGTGGTATTCCTCGTCAGGCTGTACACAGAAATACTCCTATTTTAGGAAGTGACAAAACTGCACGTCAGGTTGTTCACCATTTCTCTGTTTGTCCTTGGAATACTGATATGTATGGTATGTACACATGTGAGGGTGCACAGGCTTATTATGATTCAATCTTTAAGATGTATGCAGAATGGGAAATTGATTTTGTAAAGGTTGATGATATCTGCGTTACTGAATTCAGAAAATGGGACAACCCATATTCAGCCCGTGAAGAGGTTGAAATGATTAGAAAAGCCATTGACAAAACAGGTCGTGATATAGTATTGAGTCTTTCTCCTGGACCTGCTGAATTATCAGTTGCTGACCACCTTTGCGAATACGCTAATATGTGGCGTCTTACAGGTGACTTCTGGGACTGGTGGGACAAGCTTTACGAAATGTTTGATAAGTGCGAAAAATGGGCACCTTATGTGAGTGAAGGATGTTGGCCTGATTGCGATATGCTCCCTCTTGGTAATATTTCACGAAATGGCACTTGCCATGGACCACAGGACAGATATACTCAGTTTACAAAGGATGAACAGATTACACTAATGACACTTTGGTCAATTTTCCGTTCACCTTTAATGTTCGGTGGTGAAATGAGAAATAACGATGAGTGGACTCTTTCACTTATGACAAATGAGGAAATCATTAATGTGAATCAGAATTCTCACGGTGGTAAGCAGGTTTATCGTGATGAAAACACAGTTATCTGGACTGCAACCTCATCTGATAATAAGCAACTTGTTGCCGTTTTCAATGTTTCTGATAAGGAGAATGAAATCACAGTCAATTTAGGTGATTTCGACTTGGCAGGGGAATATACTCTTCGTGACTTGTGGAAGAAAGAAAATGTTGCAGAAATTAAGGAAACATTTACTTGCACAGTTGCTTCCCATGGAGCAAAGATTTATAAATTGATATAAAATGGCTTCTCCTTGAGGAGAAGCTGTCACGAAGTGACTGATGAGGTGTTTAATGAATAATATAACTTATTTACACCTCATCCGTCTTTGCCTTAAGGCAAATCCACCTTCCCCTCGAGGGGAAGGCGAATATCCAAATTCCATTCGTAATATGTGGAGGGATTCATTTGCTCAACATTATAACAGGACGAACTGGGAGTGGCAAAACACGACTTATTCGTCAGAAGGCTTCTGAAATAGCAGAAAATTATACTGACAAGGCAATAATAATCGTACCTGAACAGTTTTCCTTTGAAACTGAAAAGGGTATGCTTGAGCTTTTAGGTAACGAAAAAATAAATAATGTTGAAGTTTTAAGCTTTTCTCGTATTGGAGAAAGGCTTTTGTCCCAATACGGAAAAATTGACAAAAAGACGGCTGATGATGGCATCCGTGCTGTGCTTATGAGTCGTGCTATTGAGGCTGTTGAGGATAAACTGACGATTTTTAACAGATATAAAAGATTCCCTCAGCTTATTAACCAGCTTCTTGATTTCCATAAGGAAGTTAAAAAATGTGGTATTCCTAACGACCAATTAAATGAATTTGCTGATATTGTGAAAAAGTCATCATTTTCAGGAAAACTCAATGAACTTTCATTAATTTTCACCTGCTACGACGCTATGATGTCACAAAGCTTTAACGATAGCAGTGACAACCTTAATATGCTTTATGATTTGCTTTTTGAGGTGGATTATTTCAAAGGCAAAACTGTATTTATTGATGCTTTTTCAGGCTTTTCAGGTCAGGAATACAATATTATAGAACAGATTTTACGACAGGCTGATGATGTTTTCGTCACATTCTGTTGTGATACATCAAAAAATAATGATAGATATGAGCTTTTTTACAATGCAAATGTTGAAATCAAAAAGCTTAAATTAATTGCAAATAAGGTTAATGTAAAAATAGCACCTGAACAAGTGCTTTACGCTAAAAAAGAATTCAAGAAGCCTGAACTTAATTTCCTTGAAGAAAACATTTTCTCATCAGAAGGCAAAGCGTTTGAAGAAAATGCAGATGCTATCGAAATAATTCCTTGCAGAACAAAAACAGAGGAATGTCAGATTGTAGCCTCTGAAATCAAGAAATTAGTAAGACAGGAAAAACTCCGTTACCGTGATATTGCAGTTATTGTCCGCAATGAAGAAAGCTATAAAAAAGATTTGGCTGCTGCATTAAGAAAATATGACATTGATTGCTTCCATGATAATCGTCAACCTGTTGACACTCAACCGCTTATCGTGTTTGTAAAATGCCTTCTTGATATTCTTGTAAAGGGCTTTGATACAGAAACTGTTTTACGACTGCTCAAAACACAGCTTTACGGCTTCACAGTTGAGGAAATCGGACTTTTAGAGGACTATTGCCTTATGTGGAAGGTTCGTGCTGCTTCCTGGAAGAATGAATGGACGGATAATCCAAACGGTCTTGGTGAAGAGCCTGATGATGAAGCGTTGGCACAGATTAACTCCTTGAGACAAAGAATTGTAGGGCCGATTTTATCACTTAAGAGCAAAATCAAAAACGGTACAGGTGAAATCATTTCAGAGGAATTATTTAATTTCTTAAGAGGTGCAAAAATTGACGATAACCTTAAGAGTTTTACCACATACTTAAAGGAAAATAAGGAAGTTGACTTAGCACTTGAACAAGGCAGAATATGGAAAATCCTTACTGAAATACTTGATGGACTTTATTCTGCACTTGGAAATTCTACAATTTCACTTGAAAGATATACAGAACTTTTTAATATTCTCGTTGCATCAAAAGATATTGGTGTGCTTCCGAATGGTATGGATGAGGTGATTATCGGTGGCGCTGACCGAATCCGTGCCTCTGCACCGAAGGCAGTTTTCCTTATGGGTGTAAATACAGGCGTATTTCCGGGAGAATGCTCATCAGGTGTGATTTTCAACGACACTGAACGATGTGAGCTTATTAAAAATGGTATGCCTATTATCTCTAATCTTGAGTACAATAGTGTCAGTGAAACATTTATTGCATATCACGCTATAACTCTTGCTACTGATAGGTTATATTTAACATATTCTGCACTTGGCAGTGACTCATCCTCATTGACACCATCTGAAATGGTGAATGAGGTTTTAAAGCTATTCCCAAAATGTAAAGTGCGACAGGAAAATACAAAGCTTGATTTAATCGAAAGCAGAAAATCTGCATTTTCTGTTATGGCAGGTGAGTCTGTTGAGGGCTCTGACCTTTGTGAAACATTAAAGGAATATTTCATTGAAAATGACGGGGAAAACGAAGTACTCAAAATAAAAAAAGCAACTGAAAAGGATTTTGCAATCGTTGACAAAAATCTTGCAACTGACTTCTTCGGTAAGAATATGTATATGTCTGCTTCACGAATTGAAAAATTCTATAAATGTCCTTTCAGCTTTTTCTGTGAATATGGTATTAAAATCAAGCCTCGTAAGGAAGCAGAGGTTGATGCTGCCTTATATGGTACTGTT
>CAJGCX010000137.1 GCA_904501895.1 Clostridiaceae bacterium | reverse complement strand
TAAAGGACTGCATACCGATTTCAAGCTGTACTGCACCCTTTGGCATTGAAGATAGAATTTCAAGTGTGCTGTCCTTGAGTATATCCCCTGCTACCTCAAAGTGGAAGCAGACATTTTGAGGAATATTTACACCATAATTTTCCTTGATAAAAAGCAAAATTTCATTTGCACGATTCACGTTTGCATTAAATGTTCTGTCAACGAATTTAACCGTTTGTGTGCCACTGTTTGCAAGTCTGATTATATCCTTTTTCACCTGCTCAAGGTCAAAAAAACGAAGTGGTGAGCATCTTCCTGAAAGACAAAAGGCGCAACGATAAGGACAGCCTCTGCTTGTTTCAATATATGAAATTCTGCCATTGAGATTTTCGAAAAACTCATCAACAAATGGTGATGGCGGTGTTTCGATATACTCCTTTTCAGGAATTGTAATAATTTCACCGTTTTCACGATATGAAAGCCCTGACACAGCAGACAAATCACCATTTAAATTATCGAGAAAATCAGGGAATATCCATTCTCCCTCACCTGCTAAAACAAAATCAATAAAGTCATATTTTGTAAGCACATCTTCCTGACGATATGCCACCTCAGGACCACCGAGAGCTATTTTGCAATTGTGATTTTCCTTTATAATACGACAGATTTCAAGAGTTTTCGTAACGTTCCAGATGTATGTTGAAAAGGCAACAACATCAGGTTTTTCGATGATAATTTTATTTGCAAATTCACGAATATCACCATTGATTGTACTTTCCATAACAGAAATGTCATAAATGTTTTTTGAAAATTCACGGACACCTGCTAAAAGACACCAAGGAGAAAGTGAAGCGTGAACATATTTTGAGTTAAGACAAGAAATAATGACCTTCATATTTTCTCCTTTCGTGAAATAAAAACGGGACGATGTGGGCATCGTCCCCTACATTCTTTTTTTAATTATATCCGATTGCAAGACCAAGCAACAATAAAAGGCTCGTTGCAATAAGGATTGTGAACTGAATTTTAAATGTCCACTTAAACCATTTCACATAGCTTATTCCTGCCATACCGAGGCTGATGAGAAGCACAGGGTTTGTTGGGTACATAACATTTGAGAAGCCGTCACCAAATGCAAATGCCATAACTGAAAGCTGTGATGAAATTTCAAAAATCTGTGCAAGTGGCACAATCAAAGGCATTAAAAGGAATGCTTTTGCTGAACCTGAACTTATAAAGAAATTAAGCACAAGAACGATTAAATAGATAAAGAGAATTACTGCTTCCTTAGGAAGTGTTTCTGCAATTCCAACCGCTGAATGAAGTAATGTATCAAGAATTTTACCCTCAATAAGAGTGTATTTGATTGAGCTTGCCATTAAAATCATAAATACTGCAGGAAGGATTGTCACAATTCCGTTTCCGAAATTTTTAAGAAGCTCTTTACCTGTCATTCCTGTTGTGAAAATTGACACAAGACCTGCTACAAGGAACATAAGTGCTACGATAATCATTGTATAGTCCTGCAAGAATGTTAAGAAAACTGAACTGAGAACTACTAAAATACCTGCACCTAAAATACTTGCAAAAAGTACAAGTGCTTTATCCATTTTCTTATCATCAACGAAATCGTCGTGAACCTCAATTTTATCAATAGGCTTTGCAATTTTAACAGCGTGACGCTTAACGAAGAAATGAACGATGAGATAGATTATTATAAGTGCTACAAATCGAAGCCACATTCCCGAAAACATTGGAAGCCCTGCTAATTCCTGTGCAACACCAACTGTAAATGGGTTACACACACCTGCTGCAAAGCCACAGCCAGCTGACAGAATACTCATTCCAAGACCTGTAAGCTCGTCCCAACCAAGTGCCACGGAAAGTCCCACAACAATCGGTACTAAAGGAACACACTCTTCAAGTGAGCCGATAAATGCACCCATTGACATAAAGAAGAACATAACAAGTGACATAAGAGTATATCTGTTTTGTCCGAACTTATGAACAATCTTTTTAAGCATATATTCCATAAGCCCACATTTATCAAGTGCTGTGAAAATACCACCGATTACAAGAAGGAAGATGATAACAGCGATTATTGCACCGCCACCCTCGGCACCAAGCACTAAAAATGGTGACAAAATCCACTTGTAGAAAGGAAGACCACCTTCAACCTCTCTGAAGCTGTTTGTAAGAATGGTTTCAATACCCTCTTCATTAAGAACTCGTGTATATACACCACCGGGAATAACAAATGTTGAAGCGTATGTTAAACACATAAGTGCAAAGATAATTACAATTGCACCTATAAAGGATTTGACACTTATGCCAAGTCCATTTTTTTCGGTTTTAGACATAAATTATACCTCTTTGATTACGTATTTATAGAAATCAACTGCAGGAGCAAGTGTTTCAATGCTTACATTTTCGTCGATACCGTGAACACTGCCATACTGCTGATTATCAATCTTGAAAGGAACAAAACGAAGACAGTTATCACAAACTCTTGTGAAATATCTGCTGTCACTTGCACCGTTCATAATATATGGTACAGGCTTGTATTCAGGGAAAACAGTATTAACTGCCTTTTCAATGAACTTGAAAGGTGCACCGTTGAAATCAGAAATGCCTGACTCCATACCATCCTCAATAATTTCAGTTTCAATATCATATTTCTTTGCAAGTGCTGTAATTGCATCAACACTTGATTTTTTGCCCTGATGATGTGAGTAACGCATATTACCAACAATCCAAGCCTCCTGAGGAATAACGTTTGAACCGTCAGAGCCCTTACTCATTGTAAATGCAAGAGTAGTACGAAGAAGTGCTGCGCCTGAAGGAGAAATCATTGGCATAACCTTCTGAAGCAAAGGTTTGAACGCATTTACATTTCCACAAGCCATTTTCATAACACCACTCATTGTAGGAGCAAAACGAGAAAGCATTTCCTTGATTGTATCTGACATCTTGATTTCAAAGCATTCAGCCTTTTCAGCCTCAACCATAAATTTAGCAAGACGTACAAGAGGAGTGTTTTTACCAGGTGCAGAAGCATGACCACCGTTTGACTTTGCTGTGAATTTAAGGTCCATATATCCCTTTTCACCGACACCAATCATTGCAAATGTGCCATCAGCACCACCGATTGGGTCATAGAGAATCATACCGCCCTCATCAAGGACCATATAGAAATGAAGTCCTCTTTCTTTTAACATAAGTGAAATCTTGTTACCACATTCACCACCTGTTTCTTCAGTACAGGTTGAAACGAAATATGTATCTCTTTTTGGAGTAAAGCCTTCCTTAATAAGCTCTTCAGCAGCCTGGAACATCATTGAAAGACCACCCTTTGTATCAAGAGTGCCTCTGCCCCATACTCTGTCCTCTGCAATTTCACCTGAAAATGCAGGATATTTCCACTCACCACTTGCTTCAACAACGTCGTGATGATTCATAAGCATAACTGGTTCTAATGAAGAGTCAGTACCCTTCCACTTAAGCAAAAGGCTACCGTCAATTACTTCACATTCAAGTGTATTGAAAAGGTTAGGATAAACCTCGTGAAGCACCTTATGAAACTCTAAAAATTTTGTTGTGTCCTTATCATTTCTTGATGAAATTGTTTCGACCTTAATGAGTTTTGAAAGAATTTCTGCATACTGCATTGAACGATTATCACTCATTTTACACATCTCCCTAAAAATAATAAAATATTATACCATATATATATTATAAAATAAAGAGCAAAAATTCAAAATACATACATTATTTTATTAAACAAAAATATTGATATTTGTCTATAACAATGATATAATTATAAAAGTTTGTTTTAACTTGAAAGGAATATTAATATGAATCTTTCTAAAAAAATTATTGCTTTAATTATGTCCCTTGTAATTCTTTGCACTATGGTTACACCTGTTTTTGCAACGGAAAAATCACCTGAAACCCGTGCTGAATATGCTAAGATGATTGAAGATGAAACAGGCACTCCTGCAATCACAACTGCTGAGGTTGCTGAAAAAATGAAAGTCTGCTCTGACTTTTTCCGTCTTATGACAAACGGGAAATTTCCATCAGAGGAAAAATTGGATATTACATTCGACAAATTCTTAACTAACGCAAATCTTTATGTTGTTGAAAATTGCGGCGTTGATATGGAATCAATTC
>CAJGCX010000136.1 GCA_904501895.1 Clostridiaceae bacterium | reverse complement strand
ATATTGTTATCAATATCCTTAACAGCAAATGGAATGATAAAGCCTTCGCTACCTTCAAGCTTTGTTGCCTCTACTGTCATTGTGTAGTTATCCCAGCTTGTATCACCGAAATATGCAACGCTACCTGTATTTGAGTACGCCATATCTGTTGTAGTGTTCACAAGAGCACCTTTTTTGATTTTCCATTCACCGTCAGTTGCAAAATTCCAATCACGCTTTGCAAACGCTGTGTTGAACTTTTCGTGTGCAAGCTTTTCACCTGTTTCATTATCAGTGACAATAAGGTTATCGAATTTTGCTGATGTGTACCAAGTACCAACACCAACTGCACCTGAAATCGTTCTGTCCTGAACTTCTGCACCTGCAAATGTGTGGTTAAGGACTGCTGAGCCCTGATTTTTTGAGAAAAGCTTCTGAACATAATAGTTAATTGAGCCTGTTACCTGATGATTATTGAACCAGATAAGGTCAGGTGCCCAATGAGTTGCTGTAAGGTTACCGAAAAGTGGTGCATAAGCAGCCATTTCAACAATATCACCATTTCTTTCAAGGCCCGTCATATATGCTGCCTCTGAAAGTGCAGAGTTGAGAGTGTTACTCCATGAAGCATATTCACCGACGAAAGCCTTAAGTCCGCCACCGTAAATGGTGTCTGTCATATTTGCTACATCTCTCTTGTAGTTCTTTTCGTCGTAATAATCAGCGTTTTCAAGGAACCAAGATGGGTCGTTGTAATAGTGATGGTCGGTTGCGGCTGCAAAATCAGAAGCATTTGTTGAGCCAATCTTGTCAAGCTCTGCCTTTGCATATTCATAAGAAGCAAGATACTCCGGACCACTTGTACCATCATCAAGACCTGAAGAATAAATCAATTCGATACCTTTATAAAGCTCAGGATTTTTTGCTTTTGCTTCATTAAATGACTTAAGGAAAATTGAATATCTCTGGAAATAGTCCTGACCAAAGTTTTCATTACCGATACAGATATACTTAAGGTTAAATGGTTCTTCACGACCTAAATCAATACGAACCTTACCCCATGTTGTATTTTCGTCACCACGACAAAATTCAATAAGGTCGTGCATATCCTGAACATACTGCTTGAATTCCCAGCTATCAGTTGATAATGCGCCCTTACCTCTTGCCTGACAGTAAAGACCTGCATTGATAACAGGAACACCGATTGCACCGATATCCTCTGCAAGCTGGAAATATTCGAAGAAGCCTAAACCATATGACATAAGGCAAGGTAATTCGTCATCAGTAAGCTCCATATTTGTCCAAAGGTTTGTGTCCGGTGTTCTTACAGCCACGTCACCGTATTTACCGTTAAATTCGTATGGAAGTCCGTCTTTACCTACACCGATAGAATGCTTCCAGTTATATGCACTGCTGTAGTCAGTACCCTCAATAATACAACCACCAGGGAAGCGAAGGAATTTTGGCTGAAGTTCTTCTAAAAGCTTACACATATCTGCTCTTAAGCCATTTTCACGATTTTTATATGTGTTTTCAGGGAAAAGAGAAATCATATCAAAATATGCTTCACCATTATCAATAAGCACCTGTAATGTTACATTTTCATGTGCTGTAACAGTTGATGTAAGTGTTGCTTCATATTTTGTCCATTCATTTGATGTTGCAGGAACAACACTTGAAGCCACAACCTGACCATTAACAGCAAGGTTTACATAGAAGTTACCCTCATAGCCCTTCTTTGACTTTGCATAGAAGGACATATTGTAATTTTCACCTTCTACAATGCTCATTCCGTCAAGGAAGCCTTTATTTTCAACACCTGCTGTACCCTCTGTTTCATTTTTAAGGATAAGATAATGAGGATTGTTTTCGTTGAGTGAATGATTTGGAAGATAGTCAACCTTAAGCTTTGCACCGTTTACAGATGACCAACGATAAAGCTCATCATCCTTTGCACGATATGTGTATTCAAATGAACGATTGACAACCATTTCAGCATAAAGACCACCATCTGCTGCAAAGTTGATGTCCTCAAAGAATGCACCAAAGAGCAAGTCACTTATATCGTGAATTTCATCGCCTGCATCAATATTAAGAGTGTATGCACCATTTGTGTCATAGCCTGTAACTGTATTAGCACCTGTGTTATCAAGGACGATTTCATAATCCTCTGTTGTGCCACCCTCTTCACCATTGTCTTCATGACAAGCAGTAAGGGCTGTAAGCGCAATACCAATTGCCATTACAGTACATAAAAATTTCTTTACGGATTTACTCATAGTCATTCCCTTTCGTAACTTAAATATTTTATTAATTATATAAAAAAATAACATTTTAGTCAATAATCTAAATAAGCAATAATTGTTGACAAACAGCAAAATCAGATGTATAATTTGAAACTGAATTTCAAATTCATATTGAAAGGTTTTATCTATGAGCTACGAAACAAGACAAAGCAAATTGGTTTATGAGTTTTTAGAGAAAAATTCAGAAAAGCATTTTTCTGCTGAAGAGGTATATTTTGCTATTAAGGAAAATGGTGGAAATATCGGTAGGACTACTGTTTACCGTCAGTTGGACAAACTTGTTGAAATGAATAAGGCAAGAAAATTCTTTTCAGGTGACAACAACTCTTGCTGCTATCAATTTGAAAGTGAAAGCTGTCACAATCACTATCATTTAAGATGCTCATCATGTGGCACATTAATCCACACGGAATGTGACTTTCTCGATAAGCTTTCTCAGCATATTTTCAAAGACCACAACTTTAAAATAGACGGTTCAAAAACTGTGCTTTACGGTATTTGTAAGAATTGTGAGGTGGCAGAATAATGACACTTTTACACTCACATATACATACAGATTTATCTGCCTTTTCATTTGAGGGTATTGCAGATACTGTTTTACACTCATTAATCGACACATCGAAGGTACTCCCCTTTTTATTCCTTGCATTTCTTGTAATCGAATTTCTTGAGCATAAGGCACAGGATAAGGTGAAGCACCTTTTTACACGTGCAGGGTCTTTAGGTCCTTTTATCGGCACATTGCTTGGTTGTATTCCTCAATGTGGTTTTTCAGTTATGAGTGCAAATCTTTATTCAAGCGGAATAATTACCCTTGGCACACTTATAGCAGTTTTTCTCTCCACATCTGATGAGACTGTTATTTTACTTGCTACAGTTGAAAACGGAAGCTATGAAATCGCAAGGCTTCTTATTACAAAAATTATAATTGCGCTGATTTTCGGTTACATAATTTACATTATTGAACGAAAAAATCACAAGTGTCATCACCATCATTCCCACGATTTGTGTGAGCACGACCACTGCGGTTGCCACGAGCACGGTGGTGTAATTAAGCCTGCATTTATTCATACTGTAAAGGTTTTTGGATTTTTACTTTTATTTACAATAGCTGTTGATTTGCTTGTGTCATTTATCGGCACAGAAAGACTTTCTCACCTTCTCCTTTCAGAATCAGTTTTCCAACCATTTTTATCAGCAATAATCGGCTTTATTCCAAATTGTGCATCATCTGTACTCCTTACACATCTTTATATTGAGGGTACATTGAGCTTTGGTGCTTTGATTGCAGGACTTTGCACAAACGCAGGCGCAGGAATGTTGATTTTATTCCGTGACAAGGCTAAATTTGAGGAAAATATAAAAATAGTTGGAATTATGTACCTTTGCGCAGTAATTCCGGGAATTATTTTACACTTATTTTTATAAAATCTCTTTACTTTCAAGTTTTAGTGTGTTAAAATGTAAAAGAACTAAAGTTTTGGAGGCTTATGAAAAATGGGAATCGAATTCAAAAATGAAAATACAGAATTTCTTGTAAAGTGCATTATGCAGTTAAAAACTGAGGAAGAGTGCTATAACTTCTTTCAGGACCTTTGTACAGTAAACGAATTTCATTCAATGGCACAGCGTTGTGTTGTTGCAAAAATGCTTTCTGACAAAAAGGTTTATAACGAGATTGTTAAGGCTACAGGTGCTTCAACAGCAACTATCAGCCGTGTTAACCGTTCACTTCAGTATGGCGCTGACGGTTATGAAAAGATTTTTGATAGAGTTGAAGAATGAGTTACGGTATTTTTTCTTACAGCTATGACATTTTAACAGAAAATGTTGAATATGAAAAAATTGCCCATAAGGTATGCTCTCTGTTACACAAAAACGGTGTTGACGGAGGGCTTTTGCTTGACCTTGGCTGTGGCACAGGTACGCTCTCATTTTTAATGGAAAAGCTGGGCTTTGACATTATCGGTGTTGATGCAAGTGAAGATATGCTTATGGT
>CAJGCX010000135.1 GCA_904501895.1 Clostridiaceae bacterium | reverse complement strand
GAAATGTTCTTATATCTTTCACCAACAAGAACGTTTGTAACTGCCTGATTACCAACCATCTGGCTAAGAGGAGTAACAAGTGGAGGATAACCCATATCCTTACGAACCTGAGGAATTTCAAGAAGAGCTTCTTCCATTCTGTCAAGAGCGTTCATATCTTCAAGGTTAGCCATCATATTTGAGAGCATACCGCCAGGTACTTTATAAGTCAAAGCATCTGTATCAGTAACAAGAGCCTTTGCCTTTAAGAGACCTGATGAGAGATACTGGTCACGAAGTGGCTTGAAGTGGTCGTTAACTGCCTTTAATGTGTCTCTGTCAAGACCTGTTTCATAACCAAGACCTGAAAGAGCGTCATATAATGTTTCTGTTGCAGGCTGTGCTGTACCACCTGAGAAGCAAGATGTTGCTGTATCAATAATGTTGCAACCTGCTTCAACAGCCTTAAGGATTGTCATATAAGCCATACCTGTTGTGCAGTGAGTATGAAGAATAACTGGCATTTCAGGCATTGCATCCTTAATAGCGCCAACAAGGTCCTTAGCCTCAACAGGAGTCATAACACCTGCCATATCCTTAATACAGATTGTGCTACAACCCATTTCCTTCATTTCCTTACAGAGAGCCACATAGTTCTCAAGTGTGTGAACAGGGCTTGTTGTGTAAGAAATTGCACCTGATGCGATTGCACCATTCTTAATTGTTTCGTCAACTGCTACCTGAATGTTACGAGTATCGTTAAGAGCGTCGAAAATTCTGATAACATCAATACCATTTTCAATACTCTTCTTAATAAACATTCTGACAACATCATCTGGATAGTGCTTATAACCTAAAAGGTTCTGACCACGAAGAAGCATCTGAAGCTTAGTATCAGGACACTTAGCTTTAATTTTACGAAGTCTTTCCCATGGGTCTTCATTAAGGTAACGAAGACATGAGTCAAATGTAGCACCGCCCCAGCATTCAAGAGAATAGAAGCCAGCCTTATTGAGGTTTTCAAGAGCCGGTTCAAAATCAGCGAACGGCATTCTTGTAGCAATAAGTGACTGGTTGGCATCTCTTAATACGGTTTCTGTAAACTGTACTTTCATAGTTTTTTTGCCTCCAAACACAAGTAATTAATACATAAAATACAAAATTTCCCAATTTAATGTATTGTGATAATTATACATTATAAATTTAGTATTATCAATAGAAAAGAAATAATAAATAAAAATTTGTAGGAATAACGAAAAAAGGCATCTATTTCAGCCTTTTTTTGTCGAGAAATCTATATTGTATTTCTTTAAAATTATCTTTGCAATGGATGTTACGCCCATAATAATTAGAAATATAGCAAAAATGTCAGAAAGTAATTCGGATTTGATTAAATTCAGGAAATAACTTGAAATAATCGCACCTGTAATTCCGCCTGCAATAACAGATAAAATGTTTTTTATTTTAATCTGTTTTTTTATAAAATAAATTATTGTTGCAGTAATGGCACAGGGTATGAAAAATATAAGATTTATGCCTTGTGCAACAATTTGTGGAGCGTTTGCAAAAATCACAAGGTAAATTATTAAAACTCCTCCACCACCAAAGCCCATTGAACCGATTAAACCTGACAAAAATCCTGCAATTATTGAAATAATGTTCATTTAAACAGCAACCTCAATCCTGCCCAAATCATAAATAGTGAAAAAATAACATTCAAAATGTTGTTTGAAAGTTTTTTAATAAGAAATGTACCCATAATACTGCCAATAAGTCCCGGAATAAGATAAATATACGTGTCAGTTAGTTTTACATCTCCATTTTTAAGATAAATAATAGCACTGACAATGGTTATTGGTAAAATTGTAGCAACTGCGTTGATTTGAGCCTGCTTCTGACTCATATCCATTCTTCTGTATAATGGCACAGTCAACATTCCACCACCAGCACCAAGTAGAATATTCACCGTCCCAATTAAAAAACCTGAAATAAATTTTGATATTATGTTCATATTACACCTCAGTATATCTTTTCCAAAACAAATGAAATTATAATTTTAGAGATGATATGTAAGAGGGGTGCTGAAAGATATGAAAAAAGAGGCTAATAAAAGCCTCTTTATATACTTATTCACTTTTTTACATTTTTCAAATGTAATTCTTTAAGTCCGTCAACCTCGTCACAGATTTCTTTAAGATTACATGTTGAGCAATCGAACATTACATTGTCAAAAATATGATTCAATGCTGAAGTTGTCTGACTGATTTTTTTAGCAACCATATTAAGCGTTTCAAAATCGTAAAAATCAGTTACAAAGTAAATTTCAGCACTTTTTACACTTGAAAATTCAAGATATTTTTTCAAAAGCGTATTACCGTAATCAGCAAATGTTACACCTGATTTTATTGCTTTTTTGCTGACACGGATTTGCTCACGCATATTGAGTGCAGAAGCTCTTGTCATAAATCCGTCAACATTCAGACGATATCTTAACGCTTCTAAATCCTTGATTTTATCAAATGTATCCTGTTCATTCTCAAAATCTTCAACCTGTATAAAAACAAATTTTGCAAAAGGGGAGTCAGCCTTGATTTTATTAAGGTCATTGCCCAATAAATATACAGAATTTGAAAATTCCATATCACTTGAAACAGCAAGACTACTTACACAAGGCTTATTATTACCACCAAGCTCAAAAGCTGTATCTGACAAAAAAATCACAGTATTTTTATCATTTGAATTTAATATAATATCACTTTTGATTTGCTTCGCATCACTTAAGCTGACTTTAATTTCATTGATAAGGTTATTATATAATCTCATTATAACTTCTTATCTCTTTTCATTTTATCATAGTGTGTCTGTAACCAATCATAGATAACTCTTATAAGCTTCATATCAAGATTGAACCAATAAATAGCAAAGGTGATAAGGAAAAGTGCAAGAACAACACCTAAAATAATTAAAATAATGTCCATTTTAGTTCTCCTTTGCAAGTCCCTTTTGACGAGCGTATTCAGCAGCACCTAAAGCACCCATAAGCTGTGGGTCAGTCTTTAATTCAACAACGTTGATTTTAAGCACCTTTTCGATTGCTTTCTTAAGACCGTCGTTTTTAGCACAACCACCTGTAAGTGTAATGCTGTCAACAGCACCTGCTTTTTTAGCCATAACAAAGCAACGCTTTGCAACTGCAAGCTGAATACCTGCTGCGATTTCGTCCATTGGCTTACCTTCACCAACAAGTGAAATAACCTCTGATTCAGCAAAAACTGTACACTGTGCAGTAATTGGAATAGTGTTTTTAGCATTAAGTGAAAGCTTTGAAAATTCAGGTAATGTCATTTCAAAAGCGTTAGCCATTGCTTCATAGAAACGACCTGTACCTGCAGCACACTTGTCGTTCATAGCAAAGTTTTTAACAGTACCGTCAGTGTCAATTGAAATACCCTTAACGTCCTGACCACCGATATCGATAATCGCCTTAACTTCAGGATTTGTTACGTGTACACCCATAGCGTGACAGCTGATTTCAGAAATGTTTTCATCAGCAAATGGCACTTTGTTTCTACCGTAGCCTGTACCGATAAGGTATGTAAGCTCCTTAGCAGAATTAAGTCCGTTAACTTGTGCAACTGCATCTTCAAGAGCAATTTCAGCACTCTGAACAGGGTTTATTTTACTTCTGTTTGTTACATTGGCAACAATATTGCCATTTTCATCAAGAATTATACATTTAGTGTAGGTAGAACCCACATCGCATCCACCAAAATATTTCATAATATAGTCTCCTTTACCAAGCTAAATCGTCTTCAAAATCAAGAAGAGAAGCGTCAACAGGCTCTTCCTGTAAAACTGTCTGCATATATTTATTTACCTGGTCACGCATTTCACGTCTTGAAATTGTACGTGGGTCCATAAGGTCCTGCTTAACCCAGATAAAGTTTACATCTCTTTCTCTTGCCTGGTCATCAAACATACCTGCAAGACCGTCCATACCCTTACAAGAAATCTGGTCGTACATAATTACTGTATCAGCATTATATTCGTCAACGATTTTCCAAAGCTGGTCAAGTACGTGCTTGTAACCACCCTTTGTATGAGTTCTCATAATTGAACGCTGATATGTTTTTGCAAGGTCCTGAAGTGCAAGGTCTTTATCTTCTGTGTTAATAGGAAGATATGAAATCATTGTTTCCATATCCATAACCACATTCATACCCCAGCAGTTTTCAAGCCAGTTTGCAAAGGAAGTATAGTAGTTAGCAGGGCAAGACCATACAACTGCTCTGTGACGCATTTCTTTTGATACGGGAGTTTTCTTCTCGTAG
>CAJGCX010000134.1 GCA_904501895.1 Clostridiaceae bacterium | reverse complement strand
GACCCTTATGTTACAAAGGGTCCTGATGAAAATTATTATTTTACTGCATCATATCCTGCTTTTATGAATGTTGATGCAGGTTATGACAGAATAATTCTTCGCAAAAGTGAAACTGTAATGGGCTTGGCAAATGCTCAGGAGATTACAATCTGGTTTTCACATAATGAAGGTGTTATGTCAAAGCATATCTGGGCACCTGAAATTCACTATATTGCAGGGAAATGGTATGTTTTCTTTGCAGCGGGTGAAAAAGAAGCAATATGGAATATCCGTCCTTTTGTGCTTATGTGTGAAGGTCAAGACCCTATAAATGACAAGTGGGTTGAAATGGGGAAAATGCAACCAAGTGACGGTGATGACAGGTCATTTACAGAATTTTCACTTGATATGACATACTTTGAAAATAATGGCAAGCATTATCTTATCTGGGCAGAAAAACTTGGTGACTCATCACTTTTTATGGCAGAAATCAATCCTGAAAGCCCTTGGAAATTAATTAATAAACCAATTCTTTTAACAAGGCCTGAATACGATTGGGAAAAGGTACGTTTTGCTGTGAATGAAGGTCCTGCTGTGCTTAAAACTGATGATAAGGTCTATGTTTTCTTTTCTGCTTCAGGCACAGGTGAGGAATACTGTATGGGTAAGGTTTATGCTGACAGAAGTGCCAATTTAATGGATATAAACAGCTGGACAAAGGACTCTGAACCTGCTTTGCAGACAAGTGATTTGGTTGATGAGGCAGGCCCCGGACATAATAGCTTTGTTGTTGATGAAACGGGTAATCTGTTAATCGTATATCACGCAAGACCTTTTTCACATTTTGACAAGGAATGTGGCTCATATTGTGACGAACCGCTTTATGACCCATGCCGTCACGCAAGGGTAAAAATAGTGAAATTCGACAAAAATAACACTCCAATACTTAAGTAATTTTACTTGACAAAATATAGTGCTGAATGTATAATTTAATCACAAGATATAGTTGGTTTGCGTAACTGACGGATTCTGTGGATAACCACATGGGAACGCGAACTGCATTTAGCCGACCGTCTGGGCAATTCAACCAATGAATTAATGTTGAATTGCTCATTTTTGTTTTTTAGTATGTAATCAGGAGGTAGAAATATGGAACATAATAATTGGAACGGATTTGTAAAAGGCGTATGGCAGGATGAAATCAATGTCCGTGATTTCATTCAGTGCAACTATAAAGAATACAAGGGTGATGACTCATTCCTTGAAACTGCAACAGCTCGTACTGATTCTATGATGAAAAAGGTTAATTCCCTTTTCGCACTTGAAAGACAGTACGGTGGTGTGCTTGATATTGATGTAACAAATGCATCTTCACTTACAACATTTTTACCGGGCTATGTTGATAAGGCTAACGAATTGATTGTTGGTCTTCAGACAAACAGACCATTAAAGCGTGGTGTTAACCCATTTGGTGGTATGCGTATGGTGCGTCAGGCTTGTGAGGCTTATGGCTATAAGTTAAGTGATAAGGTTGAGGAAGAATTTAAGTACAGAACAACTCATAATGACGGTGTTTTCCGTGCATATACTGATGAAATGCGTGCTGCTCGTAAGTGCCACGTTATTACAGGTCTTCCTGATGCTTACGGTCGTGGCCGAATCATCGGTGACTACCGTAGAGTTGCCCTTTACGGTGTTGACAAGCTTATTGAAGAAAAGAAAAAGGATAAGGCAGCAAAGGCTAGTGGTAACTTCAATACTGACCAGATTCGTCTTTTTGAAGAGCTTTATCAGCAGATTGCTTTCTTGGGTTATCTTAAGGATATGGCTGCATCTTATGGCTATGACATCGGTCAGCCTGCGAAAAATGCACGTGAGGCAATTCAGTGGACATATTTTGCTTACCTTGGTGCTATTAAGGAGCAGAATGGTGCTGCAATGTCATTAGGCAGAGTTAGTACATTCTTTGATATTTATATTGAACGTGATATTGCAAGAGGTATCCTTAACGAAAAGGGTGCTCAGGAGCTTATGGACGATTTCGTAATCAAGCTTCGTCTTGCAAGACATTTAAGAACACCTGAATATAACGAGCTTTTCGGTGGCGACCCAATGTGGATTACTGAAGCAGTTGGTGGTATGGGTGAGGATGGAAGAACTCTTGTTACAAAGAACAGCTTCCGTATGCTCAACACTCTTTACACTCTTGGTTCATCTCCTGAACCAAACCTTACAATTCTCTGGTCAACTCGTCTTCCTGAGAATTTCAAGAGATTCTGTGCAAAGGTTTCAAAGGATACTGACTCAATTCAGTATGAAAACGATGATGTAATGCGTCCTGATTACGGTGACGATTACGCTATTGCTTGCTGTGTTTCTGCAATGAAGGTTGGTAAGCAGATGCAGTTCTTCGGTGCTCGTTGCAACCTTGCAAAGCTTTTACTTATTGCTATTAACGGTGGCTATGATACAACAAGCAAAATGCACATTGGCCCTCAGATGGACGTAATGGATGTTGAAAAGCTTGATTTTGATGCTGTTATGGAGCGTTTCCAGATTTATATCGAGTGGCTTAGTCACTTGTATGTAAATACAATGAACGTTATCCACTATATGCACGATAAATATGCTTACGAAAAAATTCAGATGGCTCTTCACGATACAGATGTTGAGCGTTTTATGGCTTTCGGTATTGCAGGTCTTTCAGTTGTTGCTGACTCTCTCAGTGCAATTAAGTTTGCAGACGTTAAGCCTGTTAAGGACAGCGAAGGTTTCATTACAGAATTTAAAACAGTTGGTGATTTCCCTAAATTTGGTAACGATGATGACCGTGTTGACCTTATGGCAAAGGATATGACAAGTCGTGTGATTACTGCACTTCGTCAGACTCCAACATACAGAAATGCAATTCATACTCTTTCTGTACTTACAATCACTTCAAATGTTATGTACGGTAAAAACACAGGTGCAACTCCTGACGGAAGAAAGAATGGTGAGCCATTTGCTCCTGGTGCAAACCCAATGCATAACCGTGAGGAAAACGGTGCTTTAGCATCTCTTAACTCAGTTGCAAAAATCAGTTATGATGATTGTCGTGACGGTATTTCAAATACATTCTCAATCACTCCTGAGGCACTTGGTCGTGACGAGGATGAAAGAGTGACAAATCTCGTTGCAATTCTTGACGGATACTTTGCAAAAATGGCACATCACATTAATATTAACGTGCTTAATCGTGAAACACTTATGGATGCTTATGAAAATCCTGAAAAATATCCTAACCTTACAATCCGTGTTTCAGGATATGCAGTTAACTTCAACAAGCTTTCCAAGGTACAGCAGAGAGAGGTTATCAGCCGTACATTCCATGAGGCAATGTAATTATGAACGGACAAGTCCATTCAATACAGAGCCTTGGCACAGTTGACGGACCGGGACTACGCTTTGTAGTGTTTTTGCAGGGATGTAATCTTCGTTGTAAATGCTGCCACAATCCTGACACTTGGGAAATGAAGGGTGAAAAGACTTTTACACCTGAGGAAATTGTGAAAAAAGCCTTGAATTACCGTGAGTATTTCGGTGAAAAGGGTGGAATTACACTTTCGGGTGGTGAACCACTTTTACAGTCTGAATTTGCCTATGAGATTTTTAAATTGTGTCACGAAAATGGGATTAATACATGCCTTGATACATCAGGCAGTATATTGAATAATCAGGTGAAAAAGCTTCTGACTGAAACTGACAGAGTGCTTCTCGATATAAAATATACCGATAATGCTTTGTACCTTGAAAATGTGGGATGTTCGATTGACAAGCCAATGGATTTTTTAGAGTATCTTAATGAGCAGAAGATTCCTACAACCATACGTCAGGTGATTATTCCCACACTCAATGACAATGAAGAAAATATAGAAAGGCTCAATGAAATTGTAAAAAAATATAGCTGTATTGATAAGGTTGAGCTTTTACCATTCAAAAAAATCTGTCAGACAAAATATGACAGTATGAATATTCCGTTTCCTTTTGCAAATATGGACACACCAACAAAGGAAACAATGAATAAGTTAAACAATTTATTAAGCCTCCCTTGTTAAAGGGAGGGGGACCGCTTGCGGTGGAGGGATTCCTCCGTAATGTCCTAATATATAAAACGGAGGGAAATTATTATGCTTTCAGACATTCAAATCGCACAGCAGACACCTTGTTTACCAATCACAGAAATCGCAAAAAAACTTAACATTGATGCTGATGACCTTGAGCTTTACGGCAAGTACAAGGCAAAGCTTCCGCTTTCTCTTAATAAGAAATACGCAGACAGAGAAAACGGAAAACTCATCCTTGTAACTGCTATT
>CAJGCX010000133.1 GCA_904501895.1 Clostridiaceae bacterium | reverse complement strand
GTTTCAATCAATGGCTCAAAGCTTTCATTACCGTCACCAAGAAAAACGAATAATGCACCGTAGGAAAATATGTATGCACAGGCACAAAGCACTCTGCCTGAATATGAAAACAGTCCTGAAAAAAGCCCTGCTCCTGCATAGCAGAAAACTGTGGGAATGTTATTCCCTGTCATAGCAAACCCAAGTGAAGCACCTGTGCCGATTACTGCACCACCTGATTCCCTGAAAAGATAGGCAGAAAGCATAATGATATACGAGCAGGCAACTCCTGATGGTGTTACTCCTAAAAGTGAAATTTTTGATACACAAAGAATAAGTGAAATTGCTGATACAACAAGTGAAATCACCTCTTTTGATGTAATTCTTTCACTCGTATTGATTTTATCCACCGTTTTTACACTCACAGAAAAGAAATATGCTGCACCAAAGGAGATTACCGATTCTGCAATTCGCATAAAAACAGAATTCACACCAAATGGCTCTGTTGCCATTACCACAATTCCCGTTGAAATCGTTGCAAACAGCGAAATAAATGCAGGGATATAGGTCTTATTCTGCAATTTTGGAAACGTGTTCACATAGACCTTAAGTATATACACAAGAATCAATGCCATAACGTAACGGAAGGCGTGGATATAATCATTTGACACAATATATCCTGCCATTGCACCAAAGCAGGAAAACAGAGTATTTTTTCTGTGCACACCACTTGAAAAGGCAATTCCCAAGGGTGAAAAATATTCCTCAGTTGAGGCTGACGCAGTCAAAAAGCCTATACCGAAATAAAGCGTCTGCATTATTGCGGATTTTCCCAGTTCTGTAAGCTCGATTCTTCCCTCAACAGCCTCATTGCCGAATTCATTATTTGTCATTTTATCACCTACCCTGTATTTTCCTTTTGATTATATGCTTGTCCATTTAAAATTTTTGACGGATTTACTCCGAAAATACAGTCTTTTATTGTTGAATTCTCAAACATAAAATTCCTTTATGTAATATCATGACAAAATTTAAAAATAGCCTTTTAAAAATCATATTTTTGTGTTAAAATAATTTATATATTTGAGTTTGGGAAAAGAGGCGAAATTATGGCTCATATTTATACAGTTTTATCCGGCAAGGGTGGTGTGGGTAAATCTACACTCTGTGCCAATGTGGCAGTATCCTTAAGTCAGCAGGGTAAAAAGGTGCTCCTTATAGACGGTGACGTTTCTCTGCGAAGCCTTGATATGCTTTTAGGTCTTGATGAAATGGTGGTTTATGACTGGTCAGACGTTTTATCAGAGCGTTGCGATAAAAATAAAGCCCGTCTTTTCTTCGACGAAAATCTTCAGCTTTTAGCCTCGCCGTTAGAGCTTCCTGAAAACTTTGACTATGACGCTTTTAAGTCTCTTTTATCACAATATGTAAACGATTACGATTACATAATCATTGACAGCCCTGCAGGTATCGGTGATTTACCGCTGATTTACGCTCAATGTGCTCACACTCATCTTGTTGTTGCAACACCTGATAACGTCAGCGCAAGAAGTGCTTGTGTAGCAGGGACAGAGCTTGTGAAAAACGGAATTGACGACAACACAATTTTCTTAATTATCAATCGTTTTGACGCTTCTGCCGTCAGAAAAAACAGATATCTTAACATTGA
Organism: Clostridiaceae bacterium; assembly: GCA_904501895.1. GTDB lineage: Bacteria > Bacillota > Clostridia > Oscillospirales > Acutalibacteraceae > Fimenecus. The sequence continues at coordinate 2,706 of CAJGCX010000133.1, read as the reverse complement.
TGAAATTATGGATATTACATACATTAAGCTTTTGGGCGTTGTGCCTGAAGAAAAGAAAATTATGTACACCTCTGTTAACGATGCCGAGCTTTCAAAAAGCTGTAAGGCAAAAATCTGCTTTGATAATATTGCAGGTAGAATTTTGGGTAAAGAAATACCATTAAATTTGTAAAAAAATATTGAAAAACCTATAATTTTTTGTTATTATAATTACATATGCGAATGAAAAGGGAAAAATTTTAGAAAGAGGGGTTGGAAATGAATATAGCAATTATGGCACATGACTCAAAAAAGGAACTTATGACACAGTTCTGTATCGCTTATTGTGGCATACTTTCTCGTCATAAGCTTTGTGCTACAGGAACAACAGGTAAAATGGTATCAGAGGCAACAGGTCTTCAGATTACGCAGTTTTTAAGTGGTTCTCAGGGCGGTGACCAGCAAATCAGCTCAAGAATTTCTTGCAACGAAATTGACCTGCTTTTAATGTTCCGTGACCCACTTAATCCAAAGCCTCATGAACCAAAGGATAGCACTCTTCTTCGTCTTTGCGATGTTCACAATGTTCCCGTTGCTACTAATATTGCAACTGCAGAAGCACTTATTCACGCACTTGAGCGTGGCGACCTTGATTGGAGAGACATTGTTAATCCGAAAAAATAAATAAATTACAACGCCTCCCTGAAATAATGGGAGGCAAAAACATATTATTAAGGAAGAAAATTATGGCATTGATTACAAACGCTATTAAGGGAACACAGGATACACTCCCTAAAGAAAGCTACAAAATTCAATATGTGGAATCTGCAGTAAGAGAAACTGCTGAAAACTTTGGCTTCCACGAAATGCGAACACCTGTTTTTGAGCACACTGAACTTTTTCAGCGTGGTGTTGGCGAAACTACTGACGTTGTTCAGAAGGAAATGTATACATTTGAGGATAAGGGTGGTCGTTCAATTACTCTTCGTCCTGAGGGTACTGCAGGTGCAGTAAGAGCATTCCTTGAGCACGGTCTTTTCAACGAGGGACTTCCACAGAAGATTTATTACCTCACATCCTGCTACAGATACGAAAAGCCTCAGGCTGGTCGTCTTCGTGAATTCCATCAGTTTGGTGTTGAATGCTTTGGCGCAGGTGCTCCAAGTGCTGATGCTGAGGTAATTTCACTTGCAAACGAGGTTTTCAATTATCTCGGAATAAACAACCTTGCTCTTGAAATCAATTCAATCGGTTGTCCTGAATGCAGAAAGCATTATCACAAGGCACTTAAGGAATATTTTGAACAGTACAAGGGTGACCTTTGCGAAACTTGTCTTGGTCGTCTTGATAGAAATCCAATGAGAATTCTCGACTGTAAGAGCCCTGTTTGTAGTGGTATCGCAGAAAAAGCCCCTACTGTTATCGAATTCCTTTGTGATGATTGTAAGGAGCATTTTGAAAGCGTTAAGAAATATCTTGATGCTATGAATATCGAATATACAGTTAATCCACAGATTGTTCGTGGTCTTGACTATTACACAAGAACCGTTTTTGAATTTGTATCAAAAGAAATTGGTGCACAGGGTACAGTTTGTGGTGGTGGCCGTTACGACGGACTTATTCAGGAAATGGGTGGTAGTCCACTTCCTGCGTGTGGCTTCGGTTTAGGTCTTGAAAGACTTTTACTTCTTATGGAGGCACAGAACACTCCATTCCCAGAGCCTAAAAAATGTGACCTTTACATTGCAAGTATGGGTAACAATGCAAATATCAAGGCTGCTGAAATTGCTACTGAGCTTCGTAGTGAAGGAATGTGTGTTCAGTTTGATACAGTTGGCAGAGGCTTAAAGCCACAGATGAAATATGCTAACAAAATCGGTGCTTTATACACTCTTGTTTTAGGTGACAGTGAGCTTGAAACAGGAAATATTAAGCTTAAAAATATGGAAACAGGTAACGAAATCGAAATGACACTTTCTGATTTCAGCGAAAATTTCCAATCAGTTGTTATAAAAGATGCTATGTCAGGCTTTGAGTCCCTTGGTCTTGAGGGAATTGACCTTGCTGACATTTTAGGAGGCACAAACTAATGGATACAATGAACGGATTAAAAAGAACTGACTACTGTGGCACTCTTAATGCTGACTTCGTCGGTAAAGAGGTTACAGTTGCAGGTTGGGTACAGCGTCGTCGCGACTTGGGTGCGCTTATTTTCATCGACCTTCGTGACAGAACAGGTGTTGTACAGTTAGCTTTTGACGATAACACAGACAGAGCAGTTTTTGATAAGGCATTCACAGTAAGAAGTGAATATGTGCTTATGGCAAAGGGTGTTGTCCGTGAGCGTTCTTCAAAGAATAAGGACATTCCTACAGGTGATGTTGAAATCGAGGTTAAGGATTTAAGAATCGTTGGTGTAAGTGAAACACCTCCTTTCGAAATCGTTGAAAATTGTCAGACATCAGAGGTAACTCGTCTTAAATACCGTTACCTTGACCTTCGTCGTCCTGACTTACAGAAGAATATTCTTCTCCGTCATAAGATTACAAAGATTACTCGTGACTATTTTGATGAAAACGGATTTATTGAAATTGAAACTCCAATGCTTATCCGTTCAACTCCTGAGGGTGCTCGTGACTTCCTTGTTCCTTCAAGAATTCACAACGGAAGCTTCTATGCTCTTCCACAGTCACCTCAGCTTTATAAACAGCTTTCAATGGTAGCAGG
>CAJGCX010000132.1 GCA_904501895.1 Clostridiaceae bacterium | reverse complement strand
GTGAAGCCATCTCCAAGATAAGATTTCCCATAGCATAAGCTAGTAAGACCCCATGTGGACTACATGGTTGATAGGCTGGAGGTGTACGCACGGTGACGTGTTTAGCTTGCCAGTACTAATAGGTCGAGGGCTTGACCATTATGCTTGGTTCAAACAGTACAATTTCTCAGAATGATGACAATATCAGTCACTTCCCCTTTGTTCAGTTTTCAGGGTACATAACCAAGACCTTCGTAAGAGGGTCTTATTTTTTTGCTCTATATCATATTGAATAGTTTAATATTGAATGATATAATTTACTTAATAATTTGCATTTGAGGTTATTTATGATTATTTTAATAACAGGTGCATCGCACACGGGGAAAACAGCCCTTGCACAGAAATTACTTGAAAAATATAAATTTCCATATTTATCAATTGACCATCTCAAGATGGGGTTAATCAGAAGTGGCAATACAGACCTTACTCCATTGAGTGATGACAACGCTCTTACTGAATATTTATGGCCGATTGTCCGTGAAATGATTAAAACTGCCGTTGAAAACAAGCAGAATCTGATTGTTGAGGGTTGTTATATTCCTTTTGATTGGAAGAACGATTTTACAAATGAATATCTTGATGAAATCAAGTGTATTTGCCTTGTATTGAGCGAAAATTACGTGTTAAATCATTTTGATGACATTAAAAAGTACGCGAATGTTATTGAAAATCGATTGTGTGACGACGATTACACCGTTGAAACAGCATTAAATGATAATACGAAAGTTTTAAACCTTGTAAAAAAGCATAATTTGGACTATTATCTTATTAATGATAAGTATGAAATTGATATTGAATTGTAAAAGGTGATTTTATGAATATGAAATTATTTTTTGAAGCATTAATCAAGTTTTTATCAGGTGTTATTCTCGTAGGCTTATTAATTTTCTTACCTGCAGGTACATTTGCATTTTTTAATGGTTGGTTGTTGATGGGAATACTGTTTGTACCAATGCTTTTTGCAGGAATTGTTATGATATTTAAAAATCCTGATTTGTTAAGAAATCGACTTGAAGCTAAAGAAAAACAAAAAGAGCAGGATTTGGTGGTAAAACTCAGTGGTCTTATGTTTTTAGCAGGATTTATTGTAGCAGGATTAGGTTATAGATTTGATTGGTACATTCTTCCTCATAATGTTTCGCTTGTTGCATCTGTTTTATTTTTGCTTTCATACGTGCTTTATGCCGAGGTTATGAGGGAAAATACATATTTAAGTCGTACAATTAAGGTGCAGGAAAATCAAAAAGTGATTGATACTGGACTTTACGGAATCGTAAGACACCCTATGTACAGTGCCACACTACTTTTATTCTTATCAATGCCACTCGTATTGGGTTCAATTTATTCATTTATAATTTTCCTTGTGTATCCATTCATAATCGCAAAGAGAATAAAATACGAGGAAGAGCTTCTTGAAAAAGAGCTTGACGGTTATAGCGAATACAAGCAAAAGGTAAAATATCGTTTAATTCCATTTGTTTGGTAATACATTCAAAAAATATGCCGACGGAGTAACCCTCCGTCATTTTTTATGGGGAATTTTAATTTTTGTTGAGTTGATTTTTCGTAGTGGCAGGTTTATATGCCTGCATATCTCATTTCAAATTATAATTTGTCGTTCTCTTTGGTGTTGGTGTAATTCGGTAGGGCAGACCCCGCCCTACCGTGATACAATTTAACTCCACGACAAACTCCAATTTTCATCTCATCTCACCATATTATTAAAAATATATTACAAAACTATTGCAACGAAAAATTCCTTATGATAAAATATTTAATATAATGGTGAGGGATGTGATTTTTTATGAAAGCTATTGTAGGTGGCAAGATTATTCTTAAGGACAGAGTCGCAGAAAACTGTGCTTTGCTTTATTCTGACAAGATTGAAGGAATAGTTTCTGAAAACCTTATTCCTGAAGATGCAGAAATCATCAATGCTGACGGAGGCTTTGTTGCTCCTGGTCTTATTGACTTACATATTCACGGGTATCTCGGCAAGGATGTCTGTGACGGTGAAGAGGAGAGTATCCGTACAATTTCAAAGGGGCTTCTCGCAAACGGTGTTACAGGCTATCTTCCTACAACTATGACGGAGGATATGTCAGTTATCCGTAAAGCACTTGAGGTTTGTCGTGATTTGATGGAAGAGAGCAAAAATTGGGACGGTAGTGCTATTTTGGGCTGTCATGCAGAAGGTCCTTTCATCAGTGAAAGCAAAAAGGGTGCTCAGGATGCGAAATATATTCTTAAGCCTGATGCTTCATTTGTTAAGGAATATAAGGATGTTATTAAAACAATCACACTTGCTCCTGAATGTGATACAGATGATTTCAGTGCTATCCGTGAAATCTGTCGTGATACTGACGTTGTGATTTCAATGGGACATACATCTGCTGATTACGAAACTGCAATGGCAGGTATTAATGCAGGTGTTAAGCACACAACACATCTTTTTAACGCTATGACACCTCTTACTCATCGTAGTCCCGGTGTTGTGGGTGCAGCACTTAACGGTGACGTGAGCGTTGAGCTTATTGTTGATACAGTCCACGTTGATAAGGCACTTTATAATATGTTATGGCGTCTTAAGGGCAGAAAGCTCTGCTTTATTACAGACTGTTTACCTGCAGGTGGACTTCCTGTTGGTGAATATACATTAGGTGCACAGAAGATTTTCTACGACGGTACAATCTGTAAGCTTGAGGATGGCACAATTGCAGGAAGCGTTTTGCAGATTAATAAGGGTGTATGGAATGTTTATACTAATTCAGATATTCCACTTTATGAATGCGTAAATTGTGCATCATTGAACCCTGCTACAGTTATCGGTCTTGATAAGACAAAGGGCTCACTTGAAACAGGTAAGGATGCTGACATTATAATTACTGATAGTCAGTTTAATGTTATGAAAACTATTATTGGAGGAGAAATGAAATATGAAGCTTAAGGTTAGTGCAAAATTAGACCCAAAATTCCAGCCTTTATCAGTTGTTGTACGTGAAATGCGTGAAGCAACAAAGGAAAATGGTCAGGACGTTGTAGTTGCAATTGAAAGAAATAAGGGACAAATCAGTACATATAAAACAAGAATTTATCCTGACGGTACAGGTCACGATGACGAAAACTTCCGTTTCGTTGAAAGAATTGCAAAATCACTTTTGTGGATTGCAGGTGGATATAAGATTTTTATTGCAGGTAGTGATGTTGTAGGCAATAAAATCAAGGAAGCATATTCTTCTGAGGGTATCCGTGCATTCGATTTCGATTATATGGCAGGTGTTTACGAAAGACCATTTGAGGTTGTTGTTTGCCCATTAGAGGATGCACCTGAAGATTTTTATATTGCCGAATCAGTTGGCAGACATCTTGACGGCTGTCGTATCGGCTTCGATGCAGGTGGTAGCGACAGAAAGGTAAGTGCTGTTATCAACGGTGAAAGCGTTTATTCAGAAGAGGTTGTATGGTTTCCAAAGCTTAATTCTGACCCTGAATATCATTATCAGGGAATCCTTGAGGCAATGAAAACTGCTGCTTCAAAAATGCCACGTGTTGATGCTATCGGTGTTTCATCAGCAGGTGTTTATATTGAAAACAGAACAATGGCAGCTTCACTTTTCTTAAAGGTTGGTAAAGAGGATTTCGATAAGAGAATCAAGAACATTTACCTTGATGTTGCAAAGGAAATCGGTGAGGATATTCCTGTTGTTGTTGCAAATGATGGTGACGTTACTGCACTTGCGGGTGCTATGGACCTTAATGACGATTCAGTTCTCGGTATCGCAATGGGTACAAGTGAAGCAGGTGGCTATATTGATGCTGACGGTAATATTACAGGTTGGCTTAATGAGCTTGCATTCGTTCCTTGTGACTTCAACGAGGAAGCAATGGTTGACGAATGGTCAGGTGACTATGGCTGTGGCGTTAAGTATTTCTCACAGGATGGCGTAATCAAGCTTGCACCTTATGCTGGAATTGAACTCGATGAAAGCCTTTCTCCTGCTGAAAAGCTTAAGGTTGTTCAGGGACTTATGGAAAAGGGTGACCAGAACGCTGCTGATATTTATGACACAATTGGTGCATATTTCGGTTATGCAATCGCTTACTATGCAGAATTCTATGACATCAAGCACGTGCTTATTATGGGTCGTGTAACTTCAGGACAGGGTGGACAGATTCTTCTTTCACGTGCACAGGAGGTTCTTGATGTTGAATTCCCTGAGCTTGCAAAGAAAATCGAGCTTCATATTCCTGACGAAAAATCCCGTCGTGTAGGTCAGTCGGTTGCAGCCGCAAGCTTACCTGAAATTAAATAAATTCATAAATGTAGATTTATGGAGGTCAGTATAATGGCACGTAATGATAGATTTGAAAAAATTTATTCTCAAGGTGTGTTGGGTACGATTGAAATCTTGGTTGATAAG
>CAJGCX010000131.1 GCA_904501895.1 Clostridiaceae bacterium | reverse complement strand
GTTCTCGGATTTTTACCTAAAGACGGTGAAATGAACGAGGTAACATTTGAAAATGTTAAATTCACAGTTCTTAATGTTGAGGAGCGCCGAATCGGTAAGGTTAAGGTCGAAATTTTCCCTGAAGAGAAAAAAGAAGTAATTGAAGAACGACGCTTCTTTAAACGAAACGAAGAATAATTGTCTGCCTCCCTTGTTAAAGGGAGGGGGACCGTCGAAGACGGTGGAGGGATTCCTTTCACCGTTTTTAATATAATGTGGAGTGTTTTTATGCAAAAAATTAACTATCAGAAGCAACTTGATAAAATTATTGAAAATTTAGGAGATGATGTGCCTTCACTTCTTCTCCATAGCTGTTGTGCCCCATGCAGTAGTTATTGCATTGAATATCTGTCACAATATTTTTCTATTACAGTTTTATATTATAATCCGAATATTTACCCTGAGGCAGAATATGAAAAGCGTAAAGAAGAGCAGAAACGATTAATCAACGAAATGGAAACCAAACATCCTGTAAAAATGCTTGATTGTGATTTCGAGAGTGAGAAGTTTTACGAAATGGCAAAGGGGCTTGAAAGCTGCCGTGAATGTGGAGAAAGATGTTTTAAATGTTACCATTTAAGACTTCAGAAAACTGTACAGGAAGCAAAGGAGAACGGCTTCGACTATTTCACAACGACTCTTACAATAAGTCCTCTTAAAAATGCTGAAAAGATTAACGAAATTGGGAATGAGTTGGCAGGGGAATATGGTGTTAAGTGGCTCCCATCAGACTTTAAGAAAAAGGAAGGCTATAAGCGCTCAATAGAATTAAGTAAAGCTCATAACCTTTACAGACAAAATTACTGTGGTTGTGTATTTTCGCAAAAAGAGCAAAACAAAACGGACATCGAATGATGTCCGTTTTTATTTATTCGTAAATATCAACTGCGCCACGATTTTCTGTTACCTTAGCAACGTAAGCAGCAACCTTTTTGTGCTCAGGATGAACCTTATATTTCTCAAGCTCTTCCTCGTTTTCAGTTTCAACAATTAAAAGTGCATCGAAATTTCTCTCGCATTCTACCTGATTTTTAAGAAATGTGAGTTTTTTAATATGTGGAATCATTGGTGGAAGTGCTTCAAGACCATTTTTAACGATTTCAACGTTTTCGTCCTTTGTCTTGCCTTCTGCATCTTTAAATTTCCACATTACAATATGTTTAAGCATAAAATCACCTTTTATTTAATATTAAACAATTCTCTTGCGTTTTTGTCTGTCAAATCAAGAATTTCCTGTGCTGTGCATCCTCTTAACTCTGCGATTTTCTCTGCTGTGTAAGGAATATGCAATGAGTCACATCTTTTTCCACGGAATGGTACAGGAGTCATATATGGAGCATCAGTTTCGATTAAAAGTCTGTCCTCAGGCACATATTTTGCAACCTCACAAGGCTTAACAGCGTTTTTAAATGTCACTGCACCACCGAGACCGATATACATTCCTAATTTAATGATTTCCTTTGCCATTTCTACGCTTCCTGAAAAACAGTGAAGAACACCTTTTGGCTTATATTTCTTTAAGATGTTTAATGTGTCCTCGTGGGATTCTCTGTCGTGAAAAATGATTGGCAAATCTAATTCGTTTGCTAATTCAATCTGCTTTTCAAGGAGAATTAACTGCTGTTCACGACTTTCCTTTTCATAATGATAGTCAAGTCCGATTTCACCGATAGCAACGCATTTTTCGTCTTTCGCAAGTTCTTTTATTCTTTCCAAATCACCCTCGTGATATTCGTCGTTATCAAGTGGATGAAAGCCTACTGCAGAATAGACAAAATCGTATTTATGAGAAAACTCAACTGCAAATTCACTTGTAGGGATGTTTACACCACAACACACAACACCCGAAACGCCTTTTTCTTTAAAAGAAACGAGCAGTTCGTTTCTGTCTGAGTTAAACTGCTCGTCGTCATAATGTGCGTGTGAATCAAAAATGTTATGATACATTATCTTATTCTCGCTCCGTTTGGCATATCTTTGTCAACAAAAATTACCTTTGCATCTTCCTCTGTAATATCAGCTGCAAGAATCATACCACAGCTTTCAACACCACAAAGAACTGCAGGCTTGAGGTTTGCAACAACGATAACCTTTTTGCCAATAAGGTCTTCTGGCTTATACCATTTTGCAATACCACTTGCAACGATTCTGTCAGCACCTGTGCCATCGTCAAGAGTAAGTTTGAGAAGCTTCTTAGCCTTCTTGATTGGCTCACAATTCTTAACCTCTGCAACACGAAGCTCAACCTTCATGAAGTCAGGGAAGTCGATTGGTGCAAGGCCTTCAATTTTTGGAGCAGGAGCATTTGCCTTTTCTTCAGCTTCCTTTTTAGCCTGTAACTCAGCAATAAGCTTTTCACCGTCAATTCTTGAGAAGAGAGGAGTTGCAGTACCAACTGTGATACCTGCCTCGAGTCCGCCCCATTCCTGAATGCTCTCGTAAGTAGCAGGAACAACGTTTAACTGCTCTGCAATCTTAATTGCAGTTTCAGGCATAACAGGGGAGATAAGTGCTGAAAGAACACGGATACCTTCAAGAAGATTGTAAAGAACAGTGCCGAGCTTTTCTTTTGATGCTTCATCCTTTGCAAGTGCCCAAGGCATTGTTTCGTCGATGTACTTGTTGCAACGACGTGCAAAGCTTATTACACATTCAACAGCATCACTCATCTTGTATTCTGAAATGTATTTGTCAAAGCCTGCAAGTGCCTTTTTAGCACTTTCCTTAAGGTCTTCGTCAAACTCTGTAGGACAAGTAGGAGCCTGAACAACACCGTCGAAATACTTATTCTGCATTGCGATAGTTCTGTTTACGAGGTTACCGAGTGTGTTTGCAAGGTCAGTGTTGAAACGGTCAATCATTGCTTCATAAGTGATTGAACCGTCGTGAGCGTGTGGCATTTCTGAAAGAAGATAGTAACGAACTGCATCAACACCGAAAATTTCTGTAAGGTCGTCGGCATAAATAACGTTACCACGAGATTTACTCATCTTGTCTTCACCGAAAAGAAGCCATGGGTGACCATAAACCTGCTTTGGAAGTGGCTCACCAAGTGCCATAAGCATAATAGGCCAGTAAATAGTGTGGAATCTTACAATATCCTTACCGATAATATGAACATCAGCAGGCCAATATTTTTTGTAGTTGTCACCACTACCGTCAGGGTCGTAACCGAGAGCAGTAATATAGTTTGAAAGTGCATCAATCCAAACATAGATAACGTGCTTGTCATCAAATGAAACAGGAACACCCCACTTGAAGGATGAACGTGATACACATAAATCCTGAAGTCCTGGCTTAATAAAGTTATTAAGCATTTCCTTTTTACGTGCTTCAGGGTAAATGAAGTTTTCATTGTTTTCAATGAATTCTTCAAGCTGCTTCTGATATTTTGAAAGACGAAGGAAATATGTTTCTTCCTTTTCCTTATGAACATCTCTACCACAGTCAGGACATTTGCCGTCAACTAACTGGCTTTCAGTCCAGAATGACTCACAAGGAGTACAGTAAAGACCTTCATATTCACTTTTATAAATATCGCCCTGGTCATAGAGCTTTTTGAAAATTTTCTGAACAGTTTTTTCGTGATAATCGTCAGTTGTACGAATGAAGTGGTCATAAGTTGTGTTGAGTAAATCACAGATTCCCTTGATTTCGCCTGCAACCTTGTCAACATATTCCTTAGGGCTAACGCCTGCATCCTTAGCGTATTCCTCAATTTTTTGACCGTGCTCGTCAGTACCTGTCAGAAAGAAAACATCAAAGCCCTGCATTCGCTTGTACCTCGCAATGGCATCAGTCAACACGATTTCGTAGCTGTTGCCGATATGAGGCTTACGAGAAGTGTAAGCAATGGCTGTTGTGATGTAAAACTTTGGCTTTTCACACATAGAAAACGCCCCTTTCTGAAATATTTATTGCAACTTAAAAATTTTTGTCGCATATATTATAGTATTATACTATCACTTGCCATTATTTTCAAGAAGTTTGTTACATTTATTTATAATAAAATAAATTGTGAAGTTGTTTTCGTGTAGTTGCAGGCTCCCATACCTGCGATATTGCTTCAAATTATAATTTGTAGGGCTCTTTAATTCTTGTCTCCCCTTTCAGGGGAGCCAAGATGGCGACATCACCACTATAACTCCCCTATAACCTTCATTTTACAACCTGAAAATACATACTAATATCCACTCTGAAAGCGCTGATTTTTTACCTCTAAAAAATTTTTTGAAAAAAATTAAAAAAAGTTTAAAAAAAGTGTTGACAAATCAATTTTTATGTGTTATCTTATATGAGCCGCTGAAACACAGCAGCAAAAAAACGTGGGAGCATAGCTCAGCTGGGAGAGCATCTGCCTTACAAGCAGAGGGTCACAGGTTCGAGCCCTGTTGTTCCCACCAAATGGCCCGGTAGTTCAGTTGGTTAGAACGCTAGCCTGTCACGCTAGAGGTCGACGGTTC
>CAJGCX010000130.1 GCA_904501895.1 Clostridiaceae bacterium | reverse complement strand
TTCCTCATTGCTGGAATGCAATTGACGGTCAGGATGGTGGTAACGACTATTACCGTGGCACTTGCTGTTACTATAAGGAAATTGATATGGAAGAAATTCCGACAGCAGATAAATATTATCTTGAAATCAATGGTGCTAACTCATCTGCAACTGTATATATGAACGGCAATAAGTTAGCAAGTCACGACGGTGGTTACAGCACATGGAGAGTTGACATTACTGAAGAATTAGCAAAGGGCAATAAGCTTGCAATCACAGTTGACAACGCTGCAAACGAAACTGTTTATCCACAGATGGCTGACTTTACATTCTACGGTGGTCTTTACAGAAATGTTAATATTATCGCAGTAAACGAAAGCCACTTCGAACTTGATTACTACGGTGGTAAAGGTATTGCAATAACACCTGAAATTGTAGGCTCTGATGCAAGAGTTACATTTGAGTCATTCGTCACAAACAAAAAAGATGGTCAGATGATTAACTACATTATCAAAGATAAAAACGGTGATGTTGTTACAACTCTTAAGACTGATGACTTTAAAGAAACTATCGAAATCAAGAATGTTGTTCTTTGGAATGGTAGAAAAAATCCATACCTTTACACAGCAGAAATCGAACTTCTTGAAGGTGACGAGGTAATCGACAAGGTTTCAACTCGTTTTGGTTGTCGTACATTCCAGATTGACCCTGAAAGAGGTTTCATCCTCAACGGTGAAGAATATCCACTTCGTGGTGTATCACGTCATCAGGACAGATGGGGACTTGGTAATGCGCTTCTTCCTGAACATCATAAGGAAGATATGGAATATATCTATGAAATGGGTGCAAACACAATCCGTCTTGCTCACTATCAGCACGACCAGTATTTCTATGACCTTTGTGACGAATACGGTATGGTAATTTGGGCAGAAATCCCATATATTTCAAAGCACATGCCAACAGGTCGTGAAAACACAATTTCACAGATGAAAGAGCTTATCGTTCAGAATTATAACCATCCATCAATTGTTGTATGGGGACTTTCAAACGAAATTTCAATGAACGGTTCTGATGATGACCTCATTGAAAATCACAAAATCCTTAATGACCTTTGTCACGAAATGGATAAAACAAGACTTACAACTATTGCAGTTGTTTCAATGTGCAGTCTTGATGACCCATATATTCAGATTCCTGACGTTGTTTCACATAACCACTATTTCGGTTGGTACGGTGGAGATACAAGCATGAACGGACCTTGGTTCGATACTTTCCATGCTAAATTCCCTAACATTCCTGTTGGTATGAGTGAATATGGCTGTGAAGCACTTAACTGGCACACTTCAAACCCACAGCAGGGTGACTACACAGAAGAATATCAGGCATATTATCACGAAGAGCTTATTAAACAGTTGTTCTCAAGAAAGAACATCTGGGCAACTCACGTTTGGAATATGTTTGACTTCGGTGCTGATGCTCGTGCAGAGGGTGGCGAAAACGGACAGAATCATAAGGGCCTTATGACATTTGACCGTAAGTACAAGAAGGACTCTTTCTATGCTTATAAGGCATGGCTTTCAGATGAGCCATTCGTACACCTTTGCGGTAAACGTTATGTTGACCGAGTTGAAGAAATGACAAAGGTTACAGTATATTCAAATCAGCCTGAGGTTACACTCTATGTAAACGGTGACCTTTACGAAAAGCAGACAAGTGATAATCACTTCTTCTATTTCACAGTTCCTAACAAGAGTGTTACAAAGCTTAAGGCTGTTGCAGGTGATTGCGTTGACGAATCACTCATCCTTAAGGTTGAAGAATTCAATGAGGATTACAGACTCAAGGAAAAGGGTGCAGTTCTTAACTGGTTTGATGTAACAGAGGTTGACGGTTACCTTTCACTTAATTCAAAGATGAGTGAGCTTCTTATGGTGCCTGCAGGTCAGGCACTCTTCGGACAGATTATGGGACCAATTGCTGAAGCTGCAAAGCAGAATGCAGGTGAAGGCGGTTTCGAAATGAACGAAGGCTTGATGCAGATGATGGGTGGATTTACAATTCTTCGTCTTATCGGTATGCTCGGTATGACAGGCCTTAAGATGAACAAGGAAGAGCTTCTTGAGCTTAACGCAAAGCTCAACCAGATTAAAAAGGCATAAAATTTAATATGTAACTTTTTGGCAGGGGATTCGTCTCCTGCCTTTTTATGTTTATTCAAATAATTTATTATTCCGCTGATTTGGTTTTTGTTTTATGTGGTTTTTGTCAGATTTTGTAACAAAGTGCACAAATGAGTGTAACGAAATTTGTTAACAAATTGAACATTTTGTGCAAAAATCACTTGAAATTAAATTTTCATAGTGATAAAATATATGTGTATAATTATAACTGTGAGGTGAAGAGTGTGACGGAAATAAATAATAACTATGAATCTCAAGTGCCTGTGTATCTTTTCCATCAGGGAAACAATGCACGTGCTTATGAATATATGGGTGCTCATCGTGTGGATGCCGAAACAGTTGTTTTCAGGACATGGGCTCCAAATGCTGTATCTGTAAGTATCTGTGGTGACTTTAACGGTTGGAATGATACAGCTGATTTTGCAAAGCGTATTACTGACGGTGGTATCTGGGAAGCGCACGTTAAAAATGTAAAGCTTTATGACTCATATAAATTCTGCATTACAACAAAAGACGGCAGAAAACTTATGAAAAGTGACCCTTACGGATATCATATGGAAACTCGTCCTGATAATGCTACAAAGTATTATGAGTTAGGCTCATATAAATGGACTGATGACAAATGGGAAAAGGCAAAGCGTGAAAAAGGGCAGTATGACAAGCCTGTAAATATCTACGAGGTGCATTTTGGCTCATGGAAGCAGTATGATGACGGAAACTTTTATTCATATAGAAAAATGGCAGAGGAGCTTATTCCTTACGTAAAGGAAATGGGATACACTCACATTGAGTTTATGCCTCTTACTGAATATCCGTTTGACGGCTCATGGGGTTATCAGGTTACAGGATATTTTGCTGCAACTTCTCGTTACGGTACACCTGATGATTTGATGTATCTTATTGATATGTGCCACAAAAACGGAATCGGTGTAATCCTTGACTGGGTACCTGCTCATTTTCCTAAGGATGCAAATGGCCTTTATGAATTTGACGGTACACCTTGTTATGAATATGAGGATGTACGAAAAGGTGAGCATCTTGAATGGGGAACAAAGGTTTTTGACTTCGGCAGAAACGAGGTGCAGTCCTTCCTTATTTCAAGTGCAATGTTCTGGCTTGATAAATATCACATTGATGGACTTCGTGTTGATGCTGTTGCATCTATGCTTTACCTTGATTATGGTCGTGATGACGGTCATTGGATAGCAAATAAAGATGGTGGCAACGAAAATCTTGAAACAATAGATTTCCTTAATAAACTTAGTATGAATGTTTTCCGTGATTATCACGGAAGCTTGCTCATAGCAGAGGAAAGTACAGCGTGGCCAATGGTTACAAAGCCTGTTTATATGGGTGGTCTCGGCTTTAACTATAAGTGGAATATGGGTTGGATGAACGACATTCTCCGATATTTCTCAACAGACCCTCTTTACAGAAAGGGTAATCACGGTTGCATCACATTCTCATTCTTCTACGCTTTTTCAGAGAATTTTATCCTGCCAATCTCTCACGATGAGGTTGTTCACGGAAAATGCTCTCTTATAAATAAAATGCCAGGTACTTATGAAGAAAAGTTTGCAGGTGTCCGTGCGTTTATGGGCTATATGATGGCTCATCCCGGCAAAAAGCTTATGTTTATGGGTTCGGAATTCGGTCAGTTTATTGAATGGAATTATAAGCAGGGACTTGACTGGTTGCTTTTACAGTATGATGCACATAAACAGTTGCAGACATATTTCAAGGAACTTAACCATTTCTATAAGGACAATGCTCCACTCTGGCAGGTTGACCATTCATGGGAAGGCTTCTCATGGATTTCTGCAGACGATAATGACAATTCAGTAATTTCCTTCCGTAGAATGGATGAAAAGGGCAAGGAGATTATTGCAGTTTGCAACTTTACTCCTGTTGCAAGGGATAACTACAAAATCGGTGTTCCTGCAAAGAGTAACTATAAGATTGTGTTTAATTCTGATGACACTAAATACGGTGGCACAGGTAAAGCACAGCCTGAAAAAATCAAATGGCAGAAAGAGGCTATGCACGGATTCTCGCAGAGCATTTCTCTCGATTTACCACCAATGTCAACAATTTATCTTAAGAAAACAAGATAAAATAATATAACAAACTAACCTAAATAGGAGGAATAAAAATGGCAAGAAAACAAGAATGTATTGCAATGCTTCTTGCAGGCGGTCAGGGAAGCCGTCTTGGAATTCTCACAAAGAACATTGCTAAACCTGCTGTACCTTACGGCGGTAAATACAGAATTATCGACTTCCCACTTTCAAACTGTGTAAATTCAGGTATTTCTACCGTTGGTGTGCTTACACAGTATCAGCCACTTGAACTCAACGACTACATAGGTAATGGTCAGGCTTGGGACTTGGACCGTGCTAACGGTGGTGTTCATATTCTCTCGCCTTATCAGCAG
>CAJGCX010000129.1 GCA_904501895.1 Clostridiaceae bacterium | reverse complement strand
CCGAATTTAAACTTAAATAAATTCACAGTATCGTAAGGTGAAAATATGTTATATAAACAGAATGTTGAAAAATCACTAAAAACAGAACTTTTCAAAAATCCTACATCTGAATTTCGTGGAACACCTTTCTGGGCACTTAACTCATATTTGACAAGAGAAGAATTATGCCGTCAAATTGATGTGTTCAAGGAAATGGGACTTGGCGGATTTCATCTGCATGTAAGAACAGGTCTTGAAAACGAGTATCTTAGTGAAGAATATATGGAACTCATCAAGGACTCAGTTGATAAAGCAAAAAATGAAGAAATGCTAGCGTGGCTTTATGATGAAGACCGTTGGCCTTCAGGTGCTGCAGGCGGACTTGTAACAAAGGACGAAAAATACAGAAGCAGATGTCTGTTTTTCACTCCTTTCAAAGAAGAAAAATACAGTGGTATTAATGACTATTGGGTAAATAAAAAAGAAAATCCTCTTGCTTGTTATGATGTAATTCTTGACAGCGACGGTTTTCTTTCTTCTTACAAAAAAATCGGTGAAAATGATGAGGCTGAAGGAACAAAATGGTATGCCTTTCTTGAATTGACAAACCCTTCAAGTTGGTATAATGGTCAGACATATCTTGATACATTGAGCAGTGATGCCGTTAAAAAATTTATTGAGGTCACTCACGAAAAATATAAGGATAAAGTGGGTGATGAATTTGATAAGACTATTCCTGCTATTTTTACAGATGAGCCTCAGTTTACAAGAAAGGCAGTTCTTAATAATTCATTTGATAAGATGAATATCACAATGCCTTGGACTGACAATGTTCCTGAGCTTTACAAAGAAATGTATGGTGAAGATATTTTTGATACTCTTCCCGAAATTTTCTGGGATAAGCCTGATTCTGCACCATCCGTTCATCGTTACAGATACCATGATTTTATTGCTGAATTATTTGCAACATCATTTGCCGATACTGTCGGTGAATGGTGTGAAGAAAATGGTATTGCTCTTACAGGGCATATGATGGAAGAGCCTACACTCAATTCACAAACTGCAGCGCTCGGTGAAGCAATGCGTTCATACCGAAGTTTTAAACTTCCCGGTATTGATATGCTTTGCAATCGACACGAATTTACTACTGCAAAACAAACACAATCTGCTGTTCATCAGTTTGGATATGAGGGTATGCTTTCAGAACTTTATGGTGTAACAGGTTGGGACTGTGATTTTAGAACATATAAGCATCAGGGTGACTGGCAGGCTTGTCTTGGTGTTACAATTCGTGTTCCACATCTCTCTTGGTATGCAATGAAAGGCGAAGCAAAACGAGATTATCCTGCTTCAATTCATTACCAATCACCTTGGTACAAGAAATATAATCTTATTGAAGACCATTTTGCACGAGTAAACACAGCACTTACTCGTGGTAAGCCAATCGTAAAGGTAGGCGTTATCCATCCTGTTGAAAGTTTCTGGCTTCATTGGGGACCTAATGATAAATCTGCAATTTTCAGAGAAAATCTTGACGAGAGATTCCAAAATGTTACAAAATGGCTTCTTGAAGGTAGTGTTGATTTTAATTATATTTCCGAATCACTTTTCCCAACTCTTTGTGAAAAAGGCTCTGCACCTCTTAAGGTTGGTGAAATGGAATATGATGCAATAATTGTTCCCGGCTGTGAAACTTTAAGAAAAACAACAATTGAAAGACTTGACCAATTCCGTGAAAATGGTGGTAAACTTATATTTATGGGTGATGCGCCTTCACTTGTTGATGCTGTACCATCAGATTATGCGAAATCACTTTTTGAAAAGAGTGAAAAAATCGACTTTTCTCGTGCGTCACTTCTCACAGCACTTCAGGATGTCAGAACTCTTACAATAAGATATGCAGATGGCAAACTTACTGATAACTACATTTATCAGATGCGTGAAGACAATGACTGCAAGTGGCTTTTTATCTGTTGTTCAAAAGAGCCTGATAACAAGTATGTGGATTATGGTAAAGATATTCAGATTATTTTAAACGGAACATTTTCACCTGAAATATATAACACAGAAAATGGTGAAATTGAACCGATTAAAGCAGAATATCGAGAAGGAAAGACAATTATTCGTTACCGAATTTTTAGTTATGACTCAATTCTACTTAAACTCGTTGATGGTAAGACTGATTGTGAAGAAACACAGTATATTCCTTCAAACTCAGGAGAAATGCTTTGTGAAATGTGTGATTATGAGTTGTCTGAAGAAAACGTTCTTGTTCTTGATATGGCACAATGGAAAATTGACGAGGACAAGGAATATTTTCCAAAAGAAGAAGTGCTTCGAATTGATAATCTTATAAGAAACCGTCTTGGAATGGATGAAAGAGGCGGAGCTGTTGTTCAACCTTGGGTATATGGGAAATTACCAAAAGACCATAAGGCAATGCTTAAATTCACATTCAATAGTGAAATTGATTATGAAGGTGCAATTCTCGCTCTTGAAGATGCTGATGTTGCAGATGTAACCTTTAATGGTAAGAAAATTACCGAAAGAGAAGATGGCTTCTATGTCGATATTTCAATTGGCAAAATGAAACTCGGCAAGATAATAAAGGGTGAAAATACACTTGAAATTACTCTTCCATTCGGTCAAACAGCCAACCTTGAAAATGTGTTTATTTTAGGTGGATTTGGTGTCAAAGTAACAGGCTCAATTGCTGTAATAACCAACCTTCCTGAAAAAATATCATTCGGCTCTCTGCTTAATCAGGGATTCCCATTCTATTCAGATGCAGTTACATATAAGATTAAGGCAAAAACTGAAAATGGTAAACTTACAGTTACTGCAAGTAACTATATGGGTGCACTTGTTGAAGTGAGTGTTGACGGTGAAATTAAGGGTGATATTATTTATCCACCATACTCACTTGAAATCAAAGGTATTCCTAACGGTGAACATGAGATAGGTTTAAAGCTTTATACACATCGTTTCAATTCGTTCGGACCGATTCATCTTGTAGATGTAAATGAAAAATGGCTTGGTCCGGATGTTTGGAGAACTGAAGGAATAAATTGGAGTTATGAATATGTTCTTCGTACAACAGGAATTCTCAAAACTCCGGGCATAAGTTAAATCATTTCAGTATTAAAAGGAGCTTTTTATGATTAAAGATATTGATTTTGGTGAGATTATAATCGATGGTGTTCCCCAAAAAACAAATGATGCTACAAGAATTATGTCATTTAATCTTAGATATTGTGATGACGAAGAAGGTAGTGTGAAAAATCGTTCTGTTATATCAAAAGCTATTATTGAACAATATTATCCTGATTCTGTTGGTGTTCAAGAGGCAACAGGTGAATGGATGGATATTTTTTCTTCGGGGCTTGAAAATTATGCATATGTTGGTGAGCATAGAGATAAAGATGAAAACAGTGAATACAGTGCAGTTTTCTATCTAAAAAGTAAGTTTAAACTTCTCGATAGTGGTACAATATGGCTCAGTGATACACCTGAAGAAAAATACACCAAGTATGAGGAATCGGCTTGCACAAGAATTGCAACATGGGCAGTTTTGGAAAATAAAGAAACAGGCGTTAAATATGCTCATATAAACACACATCTTGACCATGTGAGTGATGAATCAAGAGTTTTACAGGCAGAAGTGCTTAACAGAAAAATTGACGAACTTGAGAAAAGTGGTTTTTCTGTTGTTTGTACAGGTGATTTTAATGCTGAACCAACAAGTGAAGCTTATAGTAAAATGCTTATGAAAACGAATGATTCAAAGATTGTTGCCGATAACAGTGATGATGGTATAACATTTCACGGATATGGTAAAGTTAATGAGGACGCAAACGGACCTATTGACTATGCTTTTGTTTCAAAAAATGTCAGAGTTGATAGATACAAAATTATTCGTAATACTGTAATGGATATGTATCCTTCAGACCATTATCCTATTATTGTTGATGTTATGTTTTAAAAATGGTAAAAATATATGGCTTTTAAATTTGAAATGTGTTAAAATCGAATAAAAGAAAATTTAGGAGATGATGTGATGTCAAAAACTGCAACAAAGACTCAAGAAAAGACTCTTTTAACTACAGATGGGAAGTACATATCAAAATTTGAGTATTTTTGTGTATTACTTTCTCGTGCCGGTGGTATGTTCGGAACAACTCTTACAGGCTCACTTGCAGCAGCATTCCTGCATGAGCTTTATTATGGTCCGGCTGGTGTGGATGCTGATGGCATTGCAAGTATTCTTGCCGTTCAGACAACTCTTACTACCATTTGTGGCATTCTCTTTGGTATTGTAGGTGGTTTTATTGTACAGAACTGGAAAACAAGTCTTGGCAGATACCGTCATTGGTATTTTATCTGTCTTGTTCCCACATTCTTGCTTACAGTTCTCTATTTCTATGTTCCGCAGGGTTGGTCAATTCAACAGATGAATATTCTTCGCTATGGTATAGCTTGCTGTCAATCCGCATTTAACGTCTTTAATACACATAGCCAGAATCTTGTTCAGGTAATTTCACCTAACCACAAAGAAAAGAAAACTGTTGCAACAATCTGGCAGTTATCATATTATATCGGATACGGCGGAGCATATATTGGCACATTTGTTTAT
>CAJGCX010000128.1 GCA_904501895.1 Clostridiaceae bacterium | reverse complement strand
TGAACTTTTTCTTTTCATGCTCTGAACGGACAAATGCCTTTACAACTCTGATATTAGTAAGGTTTTCCTGAATAGATGCGTTGAAGCCGTCAAACATTTCAAGCATAACCTTAAATCTCTTAAGAGCAATCGGTGCAAAAATTATAAGAATAATTGCAATAAGCGGAAGCGACACAGCAAAGGTTTTTGAAATATCCTTACTCATTGTTATTGTAATTACAAGTGCCACAACAAGCATAACAGGAGCACGGAACAACATTCTTATCATCATTACAAATGTATTCTGTACAGAGTTTACGTCTGTTGTGATTCGTGTAATCAATGAAGCAGTTGAGAATTTGTCGATATTTGAGAATGAGAATTTCTGGATTTTACCCATAATTTCTCCACGAAGCGTAGCTCCGAAGCCCATTCCTGCCACAGCAGCCATTCGTGCAGCAACTGCACCACAGGTAAGTGAACCTACTGCATATAAAAGCATTTTAAGTCCAAGTTTTAAAATCGCTTCCATACTGTCATCTGTCATTTCGCTGCCAAGCTGAACAATGTTGACAATATCAGCCATAACCAGCGGAATCATAAGCTCCAGCACAACCTCACCAATCATAAGAACAGGTGACATAATTGCAGGAATTATGTATTTTTTGGCATATCTGAGTAATTTAAGCATTGTTATCCTCCTTTGCAAAAGCAGTTAAATTATCATTCATACGCTGAAGAAACGAAACGAGAGTGTCCATTTCCTCTTCCGTAAAGCCCTTATAGGCAATATCGTCAATTCGCAGGAACATATTGTCAGCATATTCCACAAGCTCTTTACCCTTTTTCGTGAGCTTTAATTTGTGACAGCGTGTATCCTTTTTATCTTCAAAACGTACAATCAAACCTGACTCTTCCATCTTTTTCAATGATTTTGCAATAGCAGGTTGAGAAACGTTAAGAAAATCAGCTATTTCCTTTTGGGTCATATTTTTATTTTCACTTAAAAACTTCAGTATAGGTGGTTGACCGACACATAACCCTTTTTCACGAAAGCTTTCATCAATTATCTCGTGATGTAAAAAAGTATATTTCTTAAACTGAGCATTTAAATCATGCACTTTTGAAATCAATGCTTCACATCCTTTTCTTTCAGAACAAAATATATAACCAGGTTAATTAATAACCGGTTATACATTTTAAATTATATACCCAAAATTACCCATATTCAACCCTGAAAATGCCCCTAATTGTGAATTTTTTGTGAACATTTCGGCGTTTTTTGAAAATCGTCCCACATTTCCCGGGACGTTTTTGCTTTTTCAGCCTATATATGGAGGGCATTTTTTTAGGTAAGAAGTAAAAAGTAAGAGATAATAAGTTGTTCTTACCTCAATGCTCTCTATGAAAAGGAGGCTACAATGAGTAAAAAGAAACTGACAAAAAAGGAGTTGGATTTCTGTCGGCACTATGTACGATTACGAAATCCAAAGGAGGCAGCATTCCGTTCAGGTTTTACACTTCTTCCTGAATACAGAGGAGTTGCAATGCTGTCAAGAAAGGAGATTAAGGATAAAATCACAGAGCTTGAAAAAGAATGTTCTGTCACAAGCAACCTTGTTTCAGCAGGACTCCAGCGCCTTGCTTTCGGCTCGATAAGTGATGCAATCCGTCTTATTCTTTCCGTTAATGAGTCAAGCTCCCCCGACATTGATTCTCTCGACCTTTTTAATGTGTCAGAAATCAAAATCACTAACGGTAAGGGTATGGAAATCAAGTTTTTTGACAGACTCAAGGCTTTGGAAAGACTTGCTGAAATTTCCTGTGACGACAGGGATAACGGTGCATTGTCCTTTTATGAAGCCATTGAACGAAGCGCTGTAAAGCAAACGGAGAGTGAAGCTGATGGCTGATATTAAGTTTCAGAGCTTTTCTCCAAAACAGCTGACAGTCCTTAATTGGTGGTGCAGTAAAAGTCCCTACAGATACTGTGATGCAATCATCTGTGACGGTGCTGTCAGAAGTGGCAAAACTCTTTGTATGTCAATTTCATTTATTCTTTGGAGCTTCTACAGCTTTTCCGAGTCCTCATTTGCAATATGCGGTAAGACAATCACATCTTTACGAAGAAATGTGGTGACTCCTCTGCTTCCTATCCTTTCACAAATGGGCTTTACGGTAAAGGAGCAGAAATCGTCAAACCTTATGATTATCAGCAAGGGTAAGCGAAGTAACCGATTTTACCTTTTCGGTGGTCGTGATGAGTCCTCAGCCTCACTTATTCAGGGTATGACACTTTCAGGTGTGCTTCTTGATGAGGTGGCACTTATGCCTCGTTCATTTGTTGAGCAAGCATTGGCTCGTTGCTCCGTTACAGGGTCAAAATTCTGGTTTAACTGTAACCCGGAAAGTCCACGACATTGGTTTTACAATGAATGGATTAAGAAATCAGATGAAAAAAATTGTCTTTATCTTCATTTTCTTATGAGTGATAATCCGTCACTTTCCAAAAGCATAAGAAATCGTTATGAATCACTTTATTCAGGTGCATTTTATGAACGCTTTGTTCTTGGAAAATGGGTAGCTGTTCAAGGTCTTGTGTATCCTTTCTTTAATGAAAAGGTGCATACAACAAGTGATTTACCTGAAGGCTGTAGTCAGTATTACATCTCCTGTGACTACGGCACTGTGAACCCTGCTTCATTTGGTCTTTGGGGACTTTACGACGGTGTATGGTACAGATTAAAGGAATTCTATCACGATTCAAAGGCAAAAGGCTTTCAGATGACTGACAAGGAATACTATGAAGAATTAGTTAAACTTGCAGGTGACAAAAGAGTTGAAGCAGTGATAGTTGATCCGTCTGCAGCATCATTTATGGAGTGTATCCGTCGTGAAGGAAAGTTTCGTGTAATTCCTGCAAAGAACAATGTTTCTGACGGAATACGCAAGGTTTCGGAAAAGCTTAAACAAAACAAAATCATTATAGGCAGTTCATGTTCAGATACAATCCGTGAGTTTTCAATGTATCGTTGGGACTGCAACAGTGTTCACGACACTCCGAAAAAAGAGTATGACCACGCTATGGACGATATACGTTATTTCGTGGCAACAGCTCTTGAACAAACGGACAGTTCATTCTTTGCATTGTCCGTAGAAAGAACTTGAAAGGAGGAAAATGCTTGTCAATATTCGACAAATTCGGCAAGAGAAAGGTTTGCACAGCTTCTCCACAGACAACTGCTATTAACACCTTTAAAAATCTTTATCCGTCTGTTGTTATTAATCCTGACCTTTATTCGACCCTTCGTGAAGCTGTGCCAATTATCGACACAGCAATTTACAAGCTTGTACGCCTTACAGGTGGTTTCAGGGTAAAGACAGGTAACGGTAAAAATCAGGCAGGACTTGATGAATTCATCAAAAGCATCAGCGTTAACGGTACGTGTCAGGGACTTCAGCAATTTATTGACATTTACTTTGAGCAGTTGCTCACCTATGGCACATCTGCAGGTGAAATCATTACAAACGGAAATGAGATTCACTCACTTTACAATGTTCCGATTCGTAACATTTCACTTAAACGAAGCCCTGAAAAATTCAACGAAATTCTCGTCTGTCGTGGTGACAGTATCGGTGGCACACCTGTTAAATATCAGGATTTGGTTATGTTTTCTTCACTTAATCCTGAGGCAGGAAGCATTATGGGTACTTCCATTTTAAAGGGTCTCCCCTTTGTTTCTTCAATTCTTATGAAGATTTACAACTCAATCGGACAAAACTGGGAGAGAGCAGGAAATATCCGTTACGCTGTCACCTATAATCCAGGCTCAGATATGCTTGACCGTGCTTATGCAAAGGAAAGAGCAACACAGATTGCAACTGAATGGGCAAATGCTATGAATGGCAATAGTGTCAAGGATTTTGTGGCAGTTGGTGACGTGCAGATTAAGGTAATCGGTGCTGACAATCAGATTTTAGACAGCGAAATTCCCGTTAAGCAGTTGCTTGAACAGATTGTTGCAAAGCTTTCTATTCCACCCTTTATGCTTGGAATCAGCTGGAGCACAACGGAAAGAATGTCATCACAGCAGGCAGATGCACTTACAACAGAGCTTACTGCATACAGACGACTTTTAACACCTGTTATCGAGAAAATCTGCAACCTTTATTTAAGGCTTTGCGGTAACACCTCAGGTGTAGAGGTTATCTGGGACGACATTACTCTTCAGGACTCAGTTGAGCAGGCAAAGGCAGAGCTTTATAAGGCTCAGGCAAAGGCATTAGGAGGTGAAAAAATTGATTAACAAGAATTACACTACTGAAAATCAGATTGGTGTGCCAACTGACGAGGATATGCTACTCATTAACGAATATTCCCTACGACCACTTGAAAAAAGTGAGGTTTTTTCATTCAGCGTAAAGCTTTGCGACAATGACATTGACAGAGATTTTGAACGCTTTAATGAGGAGTCACTGAAATCCCTTGAAAAGCTTTTTGTGGGTAAAACGGGAATTTTAAACCACAGTATGAAAAGTGAGGACCAAAGCTGTCGTACATACAAGACACAGTTTATTGTTGACAATAACAAAAAGACTGTTGACGGTTTGCCATATATGTACTTAAAGGCTTGGTGCTACACAGTAAAAAGTGAGAAAAATGCTTC
>CAJGCX010000127.1 GCA_904501895.1 Clostridiaceae bacterium | reverse complement strand
TATGACAATTGTCTTCTTAATGCTTCAATTGTATCTGACATACATATTGACGTTGACTGGCCTATCGGTGAATGGGTATGGGCAAACGGACTTAATGACCTTGAACGCTCAAGAGATAATATTGATGCCTTAATCGTTTCAGGTGACCTTACAAACTACGGTGACGGTGAATCAATTACAAGCTTTTTTGAAATTATGGCTGAAAGTAACTGTGCTGACCATTGGGTAACTGCAATGGGTAACCACGACGTAGGTCACGTTGACGATACAACTCAGGAAGGTGCAAGACATCGTTTTGTTGATTTGTATAACAAGCTTAATCCATCAGGTGAAAAAATTGAAAAAGCTTATTACAAAACTGATGTTAACGGTTATCGATTTGTAGTTCTTTGTGATGATGGTGACGACACATGGGATACACCTGATATGAGCAAGGAGCAGATAGAGTTCCTTGATGATTCACTCAAAGAGGCTGCTGACAGAAACTTACCTATGTTTGTAGTTTGTCACGTGCCTTGTAACGGTGTAAATGGTCTTGATACAGTATGGCCTGAAAATGGTCTTAACGAAAACAGCGATACTGTAAAAGCAATTATGGAAAAATATAAGAATGTTGTATTTATCAGTGGTCACGTGCATACAGGCATCAACGGTCCATTGGTTGAAAATGCTTTCGGTTTTTCTTGCGTTGAAAAGCAGAACGGAGTTACTTATGTAAATCTTCCAACATATATGATTGTAAACAGATACGGTGTTCCTTGGGGTGGAATGGGCTTCCAAATGGAGGTTTATGAAAACAAAATCCTCTTCCGTGCCCGAAACTTCGGTTCATCAAAATGGTATCCCGTTTATGACCACTCAGTACAATTGGATAAATAAAAAAAATTACCGAGAAGCAATTTCTGTTTCTCGGTTTAATTTATTCTGTCTTCAATTTTTCAACTAATGTCTTTTCAGGTGTTACATATATTGTATTATATGTGTTATAAATCACCTTACCGGGTTTTGCGCCTGATGGCTTTTTAACATTTTTGATAATTGTATAATCAACTGCAACTGATGAAGAGTCCTTTGCTTTACTGTGATATGCTGCAATACACGCTGCCTCAAAAATAGCAGTTTCAGTTATTTCCTTTTTATCAGCAATAATCACCGTGTGTGACCCTGCATATTTCTGAACATGAAGCCACATATCATAGTTCATCGCAGTTTTTAATGTTAAAATATCATTCTGAACATTATTTCTTCCAACAAGGATTTTAAAACCGTCACTTGACATAAATTCAAGTGGTTGGAGTGGCTTATCCTTCTTGATTTTATTACCCTTTTTGATTTTAAGGTATCCACCTTGCTCCAATTCATCGCGAATTTCTGTAATTTCTCTTTCAGTTTCTGCTCTTGAAAGATTATCAAGAACAGAATCGAGATAAACGAGCTCCTGCTCACCCTCTTCAATAAGATTATGAAGAAGCTTTTCAGCATTTACAGCCTTTTTATATTCCTTAAAATACTTCTGTGCATTCTGTAAAGGACTTAATGCAGGATTTGCAGGAATTTCAATTATATTATTGTTTTCGTAATAATTTTCAAGCTTATATACAGATGCTTTTTCAGTTAATCTGTACTGATTTGCAGTAATTAACTCTGCAAAAATACGAATTTCTTCTCTGTTTTCACTTTTCTCAAGCTCTGATTTTCTGTTGTTGATTTTTCTTGCTGTTCTCTCAATTGCACTGTTGAGAAGCTTGAATAAATCAGCAGCCTTTCTTTTAGTACGATTGATTTTGTCCTTTTCAAAGTAAAAATCATCAAGCAATTCAGAAACGGATTCATACTCCTTTTTGTTAAGAGATGTGCCGTATTGACGGATATTTGTAAATGAGAAATCGAAAGGAAGTCCATCAGCAGATACAAGCATACAAAATGACTTGTTATTTACAATTTCATCTTTTATAATGCTGATTTCGTTTTCAAGTCTTTCTTTCTCAATATCTGAAAGCAAACCAACCTGCTTATCACCAAAAACAGTTCTGTAGGCAATTTCACGTCCAACAATCGGTGAAAATCCTTCAACACATTCCAAAACAGCTTTTGAAAGCATTTTTTCAGGATGAGAAAGAATACCATTAAGGATTTTCTCTGTATCATCTGTAATGATGTTGCATTTTTCCTGCATTGGTGGAAGCTCGTATTTAAGACCCGGAAGAATTTCACGAACAGATGATTTCTCCTCATCAATTCTCTTAACTGCATCTATGATTTTGTAATCAATGTCGCAAAGAATAATGTTACTTCTTTGTCCCATAATCTCACAAACAAGATAATATTTAGTCTTATCCCCTATTTCAGTTGTTCCGTCAAACTCAAGAATAAGAATTCTGTCGTTAGAAATCTGTGTAATGTCCGTTAAAGTTGCACCACAAAGCCTTTTACGAAGCAACATACAAAGCATTGGTGGAACTTTTGGATTTTCAAGATTATATCTGCTCAAATGGACACGAGGACTCTGACCGTCACAGGATAAATAAAGTCTGTAACCGCCGTTTCGTGTACGAAGAATTAACACCAGCTCATTTTTTGATGGCTGATGCACCTTCTCTATTTTTGAGCCTATAATATAGCTTTTAAGCTCATTTTTAACAAGTCCTAGTGTAATTCCGTCTAATGCCATAAATCCTCTTAAATCGTCATTATTGGTGTATTCTGCAGGGCGAGAACACACTCAACATCAAATTCATTATTGATTTTTTCCAAAAGTGGTTTAATAGCAATCATTTCTGTTTCAAAATGTCCACAGGCAAACAAAACAATTCCCATTTCATCCGCATCAAGGAATGAATGGTGAGAAGCATCACCTGTTAAAAGTGCATCGCATCCCATTTCCTTTGCATGTGATAAATAATCACTGCCTGAACCACTGCAAACAGCGATTTTATTGATATTTTTATTAAGATTGTTATACCTTACAACACAATTTAACTTATCCTTAAAATGCTTTGCAAGGTCATCTGTTGAATATGTATTGTTATAGGTTACGATATTTAAAAATGTATCATCAATTTTCTCAATTACATCTGCATTGATAGTTTTGCATAATATATCATTAACGCCGTCAATTGCTTTATCGTAATTTGTATGAGCACAGATAATACTCATATTATTCTGGATGATTTTATAAATAAGACTGTTACTGAGAACACTTGAAACAGGCTTAAAAATAACAGGATGATGAGTGACAATTAAATCTGCACCAACTGTTTTTGCCTGTTCAATTACATCAGATGTAACATCAAGAGCAAAGATGATTTTATTAACTGTGCTATTCTCATTACCAACAAGTAAGCCTGAATTATCCCATTCAGCCTGTGTGGAGAATGGTGCAAATGAATCAATAAAATTATAAATATCCTTTACTGTTGCCATTGTTTCAACTCCTCCACAGTTTTTTCAAGGTCTGAACATTCTTTTCCTGCTTTTTTAAGTGCAATAAGCTTTTTGTTATACTTATCAAAGATTTTATTTAAATATTCCTTTGATAAATCGTCATTATTATGTGGCAATTTACCAACAATTAAATCAAGGTCAGTATAAGCTGTTTTACCTTCATAATAATAAACACTAAAAATTATATAAAGCTTATCTCCGTCTTTTGCAACAACTTCACTGTCAATCACAAATCCATTATCAAAAAGTGCCTTGCGAAGCTCCTCAATGTGTGTCATAGGTTGTAAAATCAAGTGAATATCTTCATTTTTAAGCCATTGAGTTCGTTCAATAAATGAAGAAATAAGGAGTCCACCCATACCGGCAACTGCAATTTCCTCAACTTCATTTTCCTTGAAATTATCAAGACCGTCAGAAAGTCGCAACTGGATTTTATCGGAATAGCCGTATGACTCAACAGCTTCCCTTGCATTTTCAAGAGGTCCTACACGCAAATCGGCAGCAATTCCCTTATTTATAATTCCTTTTTCGACTAAATAAACAGGCAGATAAGCGTGGTCAGTGCCAATATCTGCAAACACCTTATCATATCTTACTAAATCTGCAATAGCCATTAATCTACTGTCAAGCTTCATACAACTCACCTACTTTTTAAAAATCCCCCTATGATTTATAGGAGGATTTTTTCGTTAATTATTTTTCAGCATTTTCCTTAAGAAACTGATTAATACCTTCAACAAACTCGTCAGGGTCAACACCATGAACCATACAAGCCTGTTCAACAGTTTCTCCACGTGCTGAAGGACAACCAAGACAATGCATACCAAGATTTAAGAAAAATGGTACTGTTTCTCTTGCATTATCAAGGATTTCACCGATATTCATATCTTTAGTAACCTGAAACATCTTTTATTCTCCTTTAACAACTGAAACTGAAATCTTCTTATCGTTAATTGTAAATTCACTTGTGTAATCAGCATTGATTTCACCGTTGATAACAACACTGTCTGCAAGAAGCTCTGTTGCAATGTAATCGAGCTTTTCGTTAAGTGCGTTTACAACAAATTCATCCTCAACATTAATTGAAGCATTGATTCTCTGCTCAACCTGATAGCCTGCATCCTTACGAGCAACCTGACACTGACGGATAATATCACGAACAACGCCTTCCTTAAGAAGCTCATCAGTAAGAACGATATCAAGTGCTACAACG
>CAJGCX010000126.1 GCA_904501895.1 Clostridiaceae bacterium | reverse complement strand
CCCAAAACTACAAAATTATATACCGAGTAGATGCTTGTGTAAACAAGTCCTGAAAACCAGCTTAAAAGCAGCATATCTGTACTATCAATTACAAGCCCTGCAATTTCGCTCATCAGGACATCTTTGCGTCGTGTATCCTTAGGTAAGCTAACTTCTTTTTCATTTCTTTTATAAAGATAAGGAAAATGTTTTCTTATATATGCATTTACAATAATAAAACGAATAAAGGTCGTCAGCACAGAAACAAACTGATACACAATAATATTTTTTATTGTAAACAGAACAAAAAGATGAAGTGCTGTTCCTATTAAAAGTATAATTATATTAACAATATAAACAGCATACGTTTTATTGTTAGCAATAAGGATAACGCCATATTTTGCCTGGAAGAAATATTCCATCGCTGCACTTATAGTACGGAAAAGCAAGAAAGCAATGACTGTCCAATATGACAAGTTATCCTTAATCATAAATGGGAAAACAACTATAATTGGCAAGATAATACCAACAAATACATATCCCATTTTTCTGTATTCCTTGCCAGTACCCCAATAAATTGCACGGATGCTATCCTCATCATTTTCGGCAATATACTTAAACATCTGCTGAATTGCTGCGGCAGCAATTCCGAACTGAAGAACCGACAGTAAGCTCATTATCTGAGTTACAGACTGATTCAACCCATTATATACCGAACCAAAAAGCTCCGTATAAAACTTTGGAACTACAAGTCCTACCAATAAATTCATAAATTGGTATATTATGGATGCAGAAAAATTTAAAATCGCTTTTTTCTTCATATAATATTATCCTTTTGCTATTTTGCCACGCATTAACTTACATACAATATATAATATTTCTTTTGAGCCTAAACGAAGTCCCAAGGAAAACAGCTGCATAAAACGAGAATGCTTATCATTCCTATACATTGAAAAATACTTTTTGATTTTCTTATCTTTAATAAGTAATTTTGCATTTTTCTTCCATTCATTTTTATACTTTTCTGTAAAAGCATAAGCAGAATAATTGGCAATTTGCTCACAAGTATTATTTATCAACTTCTGACCTACATCTGTATTTATCGCACACCACTTGTTAAAATATTCATATGCCCAATCATAAACTGTGCAATAAATATCAATCATTTCCTTAAATGCTCGTCCTTTATATACACCTGGCTCAATAATGTAACAATAATAAGGTTCTTTTATTGTTACAAGTTTTTCAATATGGTCAAATAAAAGTAACGAATACGCTACATCCTGACTTCTGCGCAATGCAGGGAAAAAGAGCTCGTTTTCAATAATAAATGAACGTCGGCACATACGGTTGCAAGCAGAAAGCACTATGAATGAATTGAAATACTGCTCAGTAAAAAAGGTTTTCACTTCTTTACCATTTTTTAAAACGTTATCATCAACACTTATAGTTCCAAACGGAACAATTTCGCCATCTTTTTCGGTGAAAATTTCGTATCCGAAAACTGCAACATCAGAGCTTGTTTCAGTAATTGCTTTATAAGCTTTTTCAAGCAGATTTTCTTTAAGCCAGTCATCCGAATCACAATGATAAATAAATTCACCCTGTGCCGCTCTGATACCAACATTTCTTGTAGGACCTAATCCCTCGTTTTCCTTATGAATCACACGTATGTTATCATATTTTTCAGCGTATTCATCACACAACTTACCGCTATTGTCAGTTGAACCATCATTCACAAGAATAATTTCAAAATCTTGAAAAGTCTGATTCAATATACTTTGAATGCATCTGTCTAATGTCTTCTCAACATTATACACAGGCACAAGTACACTAATTGCAACACTCATTTTATAAGCTCCTTAAATAATTGGTCATACTCTTTAGTTGCTGTTTTATCATTAAGATTATTTTTTTTGTTTTCTGAATTCCCTTTGATTTCTGATAAAATCTGATTATTTTCAAGCAGCGTTATTAAACCGGATTTGATTCCCTCTTCACTGTTATCAACTATTAAACCACGTTTACCATTATCAAGAATTTCTCTCATACCGGCACAATCGGTAGTCAACACAGGCAACCCAATAGCCTGTGCTTCAGCTACAACTGTACTATATCCTTCAAAAAAAGATGGACAAATAAATAAATCTGCCTTTTTCATATATGCATAAGGATTTTCCTGAAAGCCCAATAATCTGACAGACTTTATTTTTCTTTCTTCAATGATACTCTCAATATGCTCTCTCTCAGAACCATCACCAAGAATCCATAATTCAAGTTTATATTTTCCCTCTAAATCAGCGATAACATTTACCAATCGGAAATATCCCTTTTCTTTAGACAAACGTCCGACTGCAATTAACTTTAACCCTTCAGTTTCAAAGTTCTGAGGCACACTCTCCTCAGCTTTTTCCTTTGCCTGTTTAAAATTGATTACATTATGTATAGTAATTCCATTTGATAATTCACCAAATGTTTTTTCAAAGCCATCTTTTGCAGCATCAGATACAAAACATACTTTATCAAAGCCTGCATATTCTTTAATACATTCATCATTATCGTTATAAAAACTATTCAACACATGATGAACGGAAACATCGCAATGAACAAATGCAATCTTTTTTGCAGTACTGTTACCTGAAGCAATCACACGAGTCGGAAATCCTTCAAGATATGCTATTTCAAAATCATATTTTTTTCTTACAACAATCTTATATATTAATCGTAATGGAAGATGATAAAAAATTCTTGAGACAAATTTTCTTAACCTATCATTTTTGATTTTGATTATTTTTCTTACATTTATGTTGTCTGAAATGTTCTTTTCGTGAATACCTCCGGTAACCGAAACAACATCTATATCATATTCATCCGGATTTAATGCATTTACTAAATTGGTAAGAACCTTTTCAGCTCCGCCACCATCCATTGTGTTTATGAAAAATAAAATCTTTTTCACAATTACACCTCATCTGCCTTGAGTAGTTGGTTGTATATATCAAGATATTTATTATAACAAGTATTTTTGTCAAACTTTTCTTGTTTGTCCTTTACATTAAATTGCAAAGGATTTTCTTTTATCTGCATTATTTTCTGTAATAACGATTTTACATCGTTTTCTTCCACAACAAAGCCACTGTCACCATCAATGAGCTCAGGGCTTCCGCAACAGTTATATGTTATAACAGGTGTGCCACAACAGATAGACTCCATATTGACAGTAGGAAGTGTATCGGCATGGGTGAGATTTACGAAAACATCACTTGATGAATAAACATCAGCAAGCTCATTTCTATCCTTTATGAATCCTAAACAGATAACATTTTCATATTGCTTAAAGCTGTTTTTCTGCTCATCATTACAGCCCACAATAACAATTTTTGAATCCTGGTTTTCCTCAATTATTTTATTAACTGCATTCTTGTTAATATCAAGACACCATTTGTTTGCCATACCTAAAATAACAAAATCATTTTCAATGTTATTATCTTTTCTAAAATTGCTTTCGTGTGGAGTGAAAACAGAAGTATCAACACCATTGTAAACAACTTGAATTTCAGCATTTTTAATAAGTGATTTTTCTGCTTCTCCTGCAATCCATTTACTACATCCCACAAGTGTAAGGTTATTCAATTTGTTAAGGCGATTTGTTCTGTCCTTAAGCACCTTTGATGTGCTATCTAAAAACAAGCTTGGTTGTTCATTTTTATTCTGTGGACAATTGCCACAGGTGGTCTGCCATTTATCACATTTTACTGCTGCATAATGAGTACATTTTCCTGTAAAAAACCAGCAATCGTGCATAGTAATTACAACGGGAATTTTACTTTTTGCAAGATAATCACACAGCATATTAAAATTTATATAATTGCTGTGAAGATTATGGAAATGAACAATATCAGGAGCAATGCTTTTTATGTAATTAATTAACTCTTTTGTTGCAAGCTTACTTGCATAAGCTTGCTTACCAAGAAGTCTTGAGTAAACAGCGTGGAGCTTCCAATCAAGCTTATTTCCTATTTTATATGAATTTTTTGGTGGGTTTATTGCAGATTGATATGCGACATAAGAGGTGTGACCGTTATTTACTAAAAGATTTTCAATATCCTTAACGATAATACCTGTACTTGCAAATCCGTAAACTGCATTGATTTGAAGAATTTTCATTCTTTACCCACCTTTCTATAAACTTCATTATATAAAGAAGAAGCTGTAATATGGTCGAAGTCGCATAAAATATGCACACAAGAAAACAACGACAAACAGATATGGAATAACTCTGTAGTTTTTATCAAAAGCCTGAATCAGTTCAGGAATCGTAATCATAATGATAAGTGAGAAGTACTGCTGAATTCTCATAAATGACTGATTCTGATAAACAAGAAGTGTTGTAATAAAAGTAAGAATCAGCATATTGTAGAAATATTTTGAATCTGTACGGCGTTTGTTAATCCATGGGTAAAAAATCATTGTAATAACACATAACAACACCAATACAGTAGCGTAGGTTTCTGCGCCACCACCCTCATATTCAATAAGCTCGTCATTAAAGCCCAACAGTGATGCAATAGGTCCATAAAGTTCTTTACCTAAAATTGTGACAATGATTGCAACAACAAACATTACGGAAATATAAATAGGTGTAATGCTGATGTTTGCAACGAAATAATAGACTATAAATACAACTGACGATTTATGAAGCATAAAGGCAATAAATGCGACTATTGCAAATTTTACAAACTCTCTTTTTTTAGCTAATTCATAACCTATGAAAACAATCAACGCAGTAGCAAGAGTCTGTCTGTGACCTG
>CAJGCX010000125.1 GCA_904501895.1 Clostridiaceae bacterium | reverse complement strand
TTCTTCGGTAAGAATATGTATATGTCTGCTTCACGAATTGAAAAATTCTATAAATGTCCTTTCAGCTTTTTCTGTGAATATGGTATTAAAATCAAGCCTCGTAAGGAAGCAGAGGTTGATGCTGCCTTATATGGTACTGTTATTCACCATGTGATGGAAATTTTCTTATCTGAAAACAATAAGGACTCAATCCGTAAAATGTCACAGAATGATATTAAGGAAAAGTCTGACAGTATAATTGACCAATATATCTGTGATGTTATGGGTGGATATGATAACAAAAATCCATCATTTATGCGTACAATCCGTCTTATAAAGGAAACATCATATAACATTATCCTCCGTCTTGTGTCTGAATTTGCAGTAAGTGAATTTACTCCTGTTGATTTTGAATTGAAAATTGCACCTGACGGACAGGTTTCACCTTATGAAATCACTCTTCCTAATGGCGGATACGTAAAAATTGTAGGAAGCATTGACCGAGTAGATAGCTTTGAAACAAAGGATAATAATTTCATCCGAGTTGTGGACTACAAAACAGGTGGCAAGGAATTTCAGCTTGGTGAGGTTTTTTACGGACTTAATATGCAGATGCTTATTTACCTTTTTGCTTTATGGGAAAATGGTAATGAATATTATAAGGGTAATATTACTCCTGCAGGTGTGCTTTATTTCCAAGCGAAAAATACAAAGGTTACATCTGATAAAATAGACAGAAATTCAGAGGTGACAGATGCAAAAGCACTTTCATCAAAGGAACACGCTATGGATGGTATAATTCTCAATAATCTTCAGGTTTTTGAGGCTATGGATAAAAACTATCAGGGTATATTCTTACCTGCATCCTATGACGAAAAATCAGGTTCATTAAAGGGCAAGGTTATTTCTCTTGAATCCTTAATGGAGCTTAAAAACAAGGTGGATTCATCTATTGTTGCAATGGCAGAAAATTTGCAGAATGGATATATTTCTGCACTGCCTGTGGAGGATGGTTGTACTTGGTGCAGCTATAAGGATGTTTGTAAGCGTGAGGCTGACGACCCTGTAAGAGAAATGGATGTTCCGAATTTCAAGGATGCATTATCACAGTTGAGAGGTGACGAAGATGGCAAGACAATGGACTGATGCGCAAAAACAGGCTATTGAGTCAAGAAATGGTACTGTACTTGTATCTGCTGCTGCAGGTTCAGGTAAAACTGCTGTCCTCGTTGAAAGAGTTATTAAAACAATTACTGACTCACAAAATCCTGTTGATATTGAAAAGCTTCTTATTGTAACTTTCACAAAGGCTGCTGCTGCAGAAATGAAGGAAAGAATTGCAGACCGACTTTCACAGCTTATTCACGATGAGCCTCGTAATCAATATCTAAAACGACAGAAAATGTACCTTTCAAATGCACAGATTTCCACAATGGACAGCTTCTGTGGTAGGCTTATTAAGGAAAATTTCGAAAAGGTTGGTATTGCACCTGATTATACTATGCTTTCCGATATTGAACACGATATGCTGAAGCGCGAGGTGTTAAGTGAAGTCCTTGACGAAGTATATAGCAGACCTGAAAACGAAACAGAAGATTTTTTAAAGCTATTCACAAATGGCAGAAGTGATTTTAATTTAATCGAGTCAATTTTATCTCTCTATGAGTTTGCAATGGCATCGCAAAATCCGTCAAAATGGCTTGAATCTACATTTGAAGACTATTTTGAGGAGTTATCTATCCACGAAACGAAATGGGGAAAATACAGCCTTAGTCGTCTTGCAGAAATTCTTGAATATTTACTTATTAAGATAAACGATATTATTGATGATGCTCCTGAAAATAGCAATCTTGCAGGTGCAATCTCTAACGATTTAGAGCCACTCAGAATTGAAATCAATAATATTTTAAATCTTATATACAATAGCCCTGAAAAATGGGATGAAATTAAGCTCCTTACCGAATCCTTGCATTTGGGCAGATTCCCAAATGTACCAAAGGCCGAAAAGGATGCATATTATGACGACATAAAGGGCCGCCGTGACGGTATAAAGAAATATCTTTCTGCAACAGAAACGATTCTTGTTTGCACAGAATCTGAATACAAAGAGGATATTTTGTATTTAAGACCAATTATGACAATTCTTAAAGGTATTGTTATAGACTTTTTAAATCGTCTTAATGAGAAAAAGCAGGAGAATAACTCATATTATTTCTCCGATATTCTTCATTTTGCACTTAAAATTCTCGTTGATTTCAACGACGACGGTACATATACGAAAACTCCACTTGCTAACGAGCTTTCTGATAGCTTTGCTGAAATTCTCATTGACGAATTTCAAGATACGAACGAAGCGCAGGATACTCTGTTTTCAGTAATTTCAAAGGATAACAGTAACAAGTTTATGGTAGGTGACGTGAAGCAGAGTATTTACCGCTTCCGTCAGGCAATGCCTGAAATCTTTATGGGATATAAGGATTCATTTGAAGACTTTAAGGGTGATAACTATCCTGCAACAATAAGCCTTGATAAGAATTTCCGAAGCCGTGAAGGTGTCGTTAATGGTATTAACTTCTTCTTCGATTTTCTTATGACGAGAAAAAGCTGTGGAATTGATTATAAATACGGTGAACAGCTGAAATTCGGTGGAAATTATGATGAGTCAACCTCTGCAGACGTAAGTGTTCACGTTGTTGAGTCTGACAATTCCCGTGGCTCTGATTTAATAGCTGAAGCACGACATATAGGTCGTATAATAAACGACCTTGTTGAGTCAAAAACTCTTGTTGGCAAAAAAGGTGACGAAAGACCCATAAAATACAGTGACATCTGTATTCTTTTACGTGCTGTTAAGGATAGGGCACAGGTGTATGCAAGAGAGCTTGAGCTTATGGGTGTTCCTGCTTATTTCCAGAAAACAGGTGGCTTTTTCGAAAGTCGTGAAGTTATAACTATGGTTTCAATGCTTAAGGTTATTGATAATCCTGTTCAGGATGTACCACTTGCAGCTGTTATGCTTTCACCACTTTTCCCATTTACTGAAGATGATTTGGCAAAATATCGTTGTAATCAGCGAAAAGGTAATTTCTATAACGCAGTAAAAAGTCATTATGATACCGATGAAAAAGTCAAAGATTTTATTGATTCACTTTCCTTGCTTCGTACCTTGTCAGTTACAATGGATATCGGTAGTCTTATCCGTCGTGTGCTTGAGATTACATCATACGACAACATTGTGGGTGCTATGGATAATGGCGAAAAAAGAGTGCTCAACCTTGAAAAACTCATAAGTTACGCAGAAAATTACGAGTCAAATGGTGGCTCAGGTCTTTCAGGCTTTATTCGTTTTCTTGATAAAATCCGTAAAAATAACAAGGACCTTGAGGGAGCTAACGAAATTTCAGAAAATGATAATGTTGTGCAAATTATGTCAATACATAAGAGTAAGGGTCTTGAATATCCTGTTGTTTTTGTGGGGAACTGTGCATCTTCATTTAACACATCCGATTTAAATAAGGTTAAGGTTAACAGAAAATTAGGAGTTGCAACACCGCGATATATTCCTGAGTTGCATAAGGATTTTGCTACCTTACCATCAAATACAATCAGAACTTTTGAAAAACAGGAGGAAATTGCCGAGCAAATCAGAGTTCTTTATGTTGCAATGACCCGTGCAGAGGAAAAGTTGTATCTTGTTGGTTCAATGTACAATCCACAAAAGAAAATAATAGAGCTTTATCATAATTTTTATGGTAGTTTTACAGAACAATCTGTGCCGATTTCTCTCTGTTCAAGCTATATGCATTGGCTCTTGCTTGGATTAATGAATCATCCGTCGTTCGAAGCTGATGGATTACTTAGCTGCTGCAAGAATCCTCATAGTCCACCAATTGATTTTGGTATTTTTGAAAAGCAACCTGATTATATTAAGGAAGCTACAGAAGAGGTTAAATTTAGCTGTGACCGTAATGTGCTTGAAATAATAAATGACAGATTGTCATATAAATATCCTTATTCAGCACTTTCTGACACTCCTGTAAAGTATGCAGCATCTGCTATGAAAACAGAGGAAAATCTCAAATATCTTACAAGTGAATCGCCTGCGTTTTCAGGAGCAGGGGACTTGACTCCTGCGCAACGAGGCACACTTGCTCATAAATTTATGGAAATGTGTGACCTTAAATATGCAAGTGAGAATTTGTCAGGTGAAATCGAAAGATTAGTAGAGAATAAGGTCTTCACTGAAAAGGAAGCAGAGGCAATAAATTTAAATTCAATAAAATCATTTTTCAACAGTGATTTATATAAGAGAATTGACTCAGCAGAAAAATATATACGTGAACAGGAATTCTCAATGTCTGTACCTGTCTGTCAGGTGAATGACACATTACCTGAAAATGTGTGCGATGAAAGAGTAATTGTTCAGGGCGTTATTGACGGCCTTATAATTAATGATAATAATGGTGAAATCGTTGACTACAAAACTGATAAGGTTTCTTCTGTTGAAGAGCTTTGTGAAAAGTATGGTGAACAGATGAAAATGTATAAGAAGGCTGCAGAGGAGTGCTTCGGACTCCAAAATGTTACAATAACACTCTATTCTTTCCATCTTTCAAAAGAAATTTCACTAAAACTTTAAAAAAACACTTGATTTTTCAAAAGTGTTGTGATAAACTTATTAGGCTATGTAAATATGTACTGAAAGAGGTGACAATTGTCATGAAACAGGGACTCCATCCAGAGTATAAAACAGTAACAGTAAAGTGCGCTTGTGGTGCTACATTTGAAACTCGTTCAACAAAAGAAGATTTAAAGGTTG
>CAJGCX010000124.1 GCA_904501895.1 Clostridiaceae bacterium | reverse complement strand
TAGTTGATTGGGCTTCTGTAATGAGAAGAGATAAGGAAATAACGGATTGGCTCGTAACCGTATTCATTAGCAACATCACGAACTGTGAAGAAATTGCCCAATGACTTTGACATCTTAACATTATCAACGCTGATAAATCCGTTGTGCATCCAATAATTTGCAAAAGGAACACCGTTACAGCATTCACTCTGTGCAATTTCGTTTTCGTGGTGAGGGAATACAAGGTCCTGACCACCACAGTGAATGTCGATTGTTTCACCTAAATATCTTCTTACCATTGCTGAGCATTCAATATGCCAACCCGGTCTGCCATGACCCCAAGGTGATTCCCAATATGGTTCACCAGGCTTTGCACTCTTCCAAAGAGCAAAGTCCATTGGTTCATGCTTAACCTCACCGATATTAATGCGAGCACCTGCTTCAAGGTCCTCAAGTGGCTGATGTGAAAGCTTACCGTATTCATCGAACTTCTTTGGGCTGAAATAAACGTCACCGTTATCAACTGCATAAGCGTAACCCTTTTCGATAAGAGTGCTTACGATATTGATAATTTCATCAATGTTTTCAGTAGCCTTTGGATGAACTGTTGCTTCGCGGACATTCATACCCTTTGCATCTGTCCAGAATTCTTCAATATACTTTTCAGAAACAGTTTTGTAGTCTGTTCCCTCTTCATTTGCACGACGGATGATTTTGTCGTCAATGTCAGTAAAGTTCTGAACGAAATTAACCTTATATCCACGATATTCCATATATCTTCTGAATGTATCAAATACACAAAGAGGACGAGCGTTACCGATATGGATAAAGTTATAAACTGTTGGTCCGCAAGCGTAAACCTTCAATTCATTTGGTGTAATTGTTTTAAGTTCTTCTTTTCTTCTTGTAAGAGTGTTGAAAATTTTCATTACTTTTCTTCTCCTTTATATTTCTGTAATTCTTTTTCAAGTCTTTCAATTTTTGCATTGAGTCTGCAGAATTCCTGTGAAACAGGGTCAGGGATATGAATCTGGTCAAGATTGTCAATTCGTTTACCATTTCGCTTAACAACCCTTGCAGGAACACCAACTGCAGTTGAGTTTGGTGGAATTTCGTCAAGGACAACAGCACCCGAAGCAATGTTTGAGTTGTCACCCACTTTGAAGGGTCCTAAAATCTTTGCGCCTGAGCCAATCATAACTCCGTTGCCGATTGTAGGATGACGTTTTCCTGTATCCTTACCGGTACCACCAAGGGTAACACCCTGATATATTGTAACATCATCACCGATTTCAGCAGTTTCACCGATTACAACGCCTGTACCATGGTCAATGAAAAAGCGTTTACCGATTGTTGCACCGGGATGAATTTCAATATTTGTCTTTTTTACTGCTCTTTGCGAAATTGCACGAGCAATAAATTTCATTTTGTGACGGAAAAACCAGTTTGCAACTCTGTGCATTCTTATAGCCTTAAGTCCCGGATATAAGAAAAGTATTTCGAGAATACTCGTTGCAGCAGGGTCACGCTCCTTAACCGTCTGTATATCTTCTCTTAGTCTTTTGAACAAATATATTCCTCCAAATAAAAGTAAAAAATCAGTTGTACATGTAAAAGAACCATATCAGCAACTACTACCATTCAATACTTGCGGACAGACAGGGATGTCTGTCCCTACGCGTTACCAAGGGAGGCAAATAAAAAACGCCATCATTTGCAAATGCAAACGAAGGCGATTAGTCGCGGTTCCACTTCGATTTATAACTCGATTTGTTTGTAACGTAACAACACGGATGTGTATTTCCCCACACCGACTCACGAATGCACTTCACAAAAGCTTTCTTAATACGGGCTTTCAGCCGACGACCCATAATCTCTGATAAAAAATCCTCTGCTACTCTTTTCGGTCACAGTCTTTATTCATATTATATGTATTCTACCACATAAATTTACAAAATGCAATTATTTTGTGAAATCAATTATTTTTTTACTGTCATTAAGATAGATTACACCCGAAACAACAGTAAGAATTGCAGTCACCCACAATAAACCGTTAGAAATCAAAGATAAATCAGGTAATTTCACATATAATTCAGCAAAGAAATTTTCAAGAATATAATACGCTTCACCTAAAAGCATAATTACAATTGTGAACACCATCTGACTTATTGTTTTGATTTTACCCCAATTATTTGCAGGGATTACAACACCACCCGAAGCTGCAATCATTCTGACAGAGGCAATTGCAAATTCTCGGGTTAAAACAAGCATTACAATCCAGATATTGCACAGCCCCATGGACATAAATGCTAAAAGTGCTGATGTTGTAAGGACTTTATCAGCAATCGGGTCTAAAAACTTGCCGAAATTAGTTACCTGATTATTTTTTCGTGCTAAATATCCGTCAAGAGCATCACTTATTGAAGCCATTGCAAAAATAATACATGCAAGTAAAAATCTGTGAGGTAGGTTTTCCATTAAAATTACGGCAAGGAATACGGGAGTAATAACTATTCTTGCAATAGTTATAATATTGGGGAGATTTAACTTCATACAACTTCTCCTGTTAATTCACCGTCAATTACGTTTATTACACAAACATCAACGATATCACCGTCATTAAGGTCGTATCCACAGGTGAAGTAAATCTGAGTATCAATTTCAGGTGCATCCATATATGTTCTGCCGTAATACGAATCGGAATATGGGTCATAGCCCTCAACGATTGTAGGAAGGATTTTTTCAATTAATGAATCGTTGATTTCATCAAGAATCACATTCTGTCTTTCATTTATAATATCTGCTCTCTCCTGACGGATTTCAAAATCCATCATACCGTCAAGCTTTGCAGCAGGTGTGCCCTCTTCCTCTGAATAAGCGAAACAGCCCATTCTTTCAAAACGCATTTCATCAACAAATTCGCAGAGTTCATTGAATTCTTCCTCTGTTTCACCAGGGAATCCTGCAATAAATGTTGTACGGATTGTAACACCATCAATCTTTTCACGGATTTTATTAAGAAGTGCTGTAAGACTTTCCTTATCACCATGACGATTCATTCTTTTCAGCACATTTTTGTTGCAATGCTGAAGAGGAATGTCCATATATTTTACGATTTTGTCGTTAGTTGCGATTTCATTTATAAGTGCATCGTCGATTCTTTCAGGATAAAGGTAAAGAAGTCTAATCCACTCAATTCCCTCAACCATTGAAAGTGCTTTAAGAAGTGGCACGAGGGCATTTTTGCCATATAAATCCTCACCGTAACGAGTTGTATCCTGTGCAACAACGATAAGCTCTTTCACACCCTCACCTGCAAGCTTTTGCGCTTCCTTGAGAATGCTTTCACTTGGACGGCTACGGAATGGTCCACGGATAGACGGAATTGCACAGTAAGTACAATGATTTGAGCAACCCTCTGCGATTTTAAGGTATGCTGAATATGAAGGAGTTGTAAGAATTCTGTCGCCCTCGATTTTAAGGTCAGTTTTTGGTGGAAATGCTTCAACCTTTTCACCATTTATAATTCTTTCACAGATTTCACAGATATCCTCATTTGCACCGATACCGATTACAGCATCAGTTTCAGGAATTTCCTTAAAAATTTCAGCCTGATAACGCTGTGCAAGACAGCCTGTTACAAGGATTTTGAGATTTTCGCAATCCTCCTTGTAAGAAACCATATCAAGAATATTTTCGATTGATTCACGCTTTGCATCCTCGATAAAGCCACAGGTATTTACAATGACAACATCTGCCTCGGCAGGGTCATTGACAATTTCAAAGCCACCATTCTGAAGCTTTGAAAGCATTATTTCAGCATCAACCTGATTTTTAGGACAGCCTAATGAAATCATTCCAACTTTTTTACTCATAGTATTCTTCCTCTGTAAACTCAGCAACCTGATTTAAGGCAGATTTAATCTCGGAATATGAAAAACCAAGT
Source organism: Clostridiaceae bacterium (assembly GCA_904501895.1). Taxonomy (GTDB): domain Bacteria; phylum Bacillota; class Clostridia; order Oscillospirales; family Acutalibacteraceae; genus Fimenecus. The sequence goes on along the minus strand of CAJGCX010000124.1, from coordinate 877 downwards.
CGCAAAAGACCATCAACTGCTCTTTTTCTGCCTTTTTCATCATTTATCTTGTTTATATACTTTTTCTTAATTACTAATATAATACGATTTTCGGCATCATTGTCAAGACTATCAACAGTATTTTCTATAATCTCCCTTGATATTCCACGGAAGGACAATTCCTGACGAATTCGTTTTGTACTGCAATTTTTCCTGTTTAAAAGGTCGTTTGCAAGTATTCTTGAATACTCCTCATCATTTAAAAGACCTAATTCGAGAAGTCGGTCACAAGCCTTTTGTGAAGCATCCTTTTCGTGACCCTTTTCGCAAAGCTTTTTGATTAATTCCTTCACACCGTAAGGTCTGCGTGACAACAAATCAAGGCCTTTGTTATAAGCACGACGAAAGCTGACCGAGTCAAGTAACTCAGTCAGCTCATCTTCGTTTATTTCCTTATAATTTCTGTACTTTTCGGAATACCAATAATCACTGTCAACTGTTGCACGATATTCATCGTCAACATAAATGTGAATTTTATTGGCTTTTCCCTCTTTAACAGTAAGTTTCATTATTCGTCGTCATCAACTGCAATGTCAAGTGTTGCACGTGCAGCTGCCTTTGTAGTAGGAATCTTTATGATTTCAGGCTGTTCAATTGGTGCAACGCCCTTTTTAAGATTTGTTACTTCCTGCATTTTCTCACGAATCTGCTTTTCAATATCGTTTGCAAGAACCTCATCCTGCTTGAAGAGAAGTTTTACATTTTCTCTACCCTGACCAAGACGCTGTTCACCGTAATAGAACCAAGCACCACTCTTTTTAAGGATATCGAACTTAACACCAAGGTCAACGATTTCACCGATTTTAGAGATACCCTCACCATACATAATGTCAAATTC
>CAJGCX010000123.1 GCA_904501895.1 Clostridiaceae bacterium | reverse complement strand
CCAACATCAAGAATCGTCACAAAGGATGATATAAGAAAGCTTATAAATAATACAGATGCACTCGTTGTTCTTGATGAAGCATATATGGACTTTGCAGAGGATGAAAGTCTTTTAGGTGAATTTGAGAATTATGATAATCTCATTATCTTAAAAACCTGTTCGAAGGCTCTTGGGTCTGCAGCACTTCGTCTTGGTTTTGCAGTTGCAAACAAGACTCTTACAAATGTAATCCGTGCAGTTAAGTCACCATATAATGTGAACTCGGTTTCACAGGCTCTTGGTGAGGTGCTTTTCTCACATTCTGATTATATTGATAAGTGCATTGAAACAGTTGTTAATTCAAGAAAAGACCTTTACAACGAAATCCTTAAAATCGAAAGCGATAAAATCGAAAAGATTTTTGATACACATACAAACTTTGTGTTTATGAAGGTTAAGAATGCTAAAGAAATTTTTGAAAAAATGAAAGATAATAGCATTATCATCCGAAACATGGGTGATTATCTTCGTATAACTGCAGGTACAGAATACGAAAATGCAAAAATGCTTGAAACATTCAAAAAAGTGTTGGAGGAAGTGTAATGAGAACTGCAACAATTAACAGAAAAACAAAGGAAACAGACATTAACTTAACTCTTTGTCTTGACGGTGGAGAGGTTAAGATTAATACAGGTGTGGGTTTCTTTGACCATATGCTTACGGCCTTTGCTACTCATGCAGGTTACGGACTTACAGTAGCTTGTAAGGGCGATATTGAGGTCGATTGTCACCACACAGTTGAAGATATCGGCATTGTACTCGGTCAGGCACTTTATGAGTGCCTTGGTGATAAATCAAATCTCGTTCGTTATGGTAGCTTTTTTGTGCCAATGGATGAGGCACTTGGTTTCTGCGCGGTTGACATCTGCAATCGTGCATATACAGTTTTTGATGCGAATTTTCCACAGGAAAAATGTGGTGATTTTGATGTGTGTATGTGTGTTGAATTCTTCCGTGCAGTAGCAGATAATGCGAAAATCACAGTTCATCTCCGTGCACCTTATGGTGACAACTCTCACCATATCGCAGAGGCTATTTTTAAGGCTTTTGGCCATGCTATGAGCATTGCAACTGAAAAAACAGATAAAACACTTTCTACAAAGGGGACTTTATAATAAATGATTATTTTTCCTGCAATAGATATAAAAGATAAAGAATGTGTCCGCCTTTATAAGGGTGATTTTGCAACAGCAGGTAAGGTTGCTGACAGTTATATGGAAACTGCGCTTAACTTCAGAAAAGCCGGTGCAGAATGGATACATATGGTAGATTTGAACGGTGCACTTGACGGTGTGCGCATTAATTCCGACATTTTCCTTGATGTTGCAAAGAACAGCGGACTTAAGGTTGAAGTCGGTGGCGGAATTCGTACAATGAAGGACGTTGATTTCTACATTCAGAATGGAATTGAACGTGTAATCATTGGCTCAGCAGCACTTAAAAATCCTCAGCTTGTAAAAGAGGCTTGTAAGGAATTCGGTGACAGAATTGCAGTTGGGATTGACGCTAAAAACGAAATGGTTGCAACTGAAGGCTGGACAGAAAAAAGTGACACTCACTATATCGACCTTGCAAAGAGAATGGAGAATTTCGGTGTAAAGTATATTATCTTTACAGATATTGACTGTGACGGTATGCTTTCAGGACCAAATCTCGAACAGTTAGTAAAGCTTAATGAGGCTGTTTCCTGCAATATTACTGCAAGTGGTGGTATCAAGGATTTGCAGAACATTATCGATCTTAAAAATGCAGATATGTATGGTGCAATCTGTGGCAGAAGTATTTATAGTGGCACATTGAACCTTGCAGAAGCTGTTAAGGAGTGTGAATAAAATGAACCTTGATAAATATTTTGTAAAAGCAGATTTAATTCCTGCCATTGTTCAGGAGGATAGCACGGGAGAAATCCTTATGCTTGCATATATGAATAAGGAATCAATGGAAAAAACACTTGAAACAGGCTATACATGGTTCTGGAGTCGTTCACGACAGGAGCTTTGGAACAAGGGTGCAACCTCAGGCCATTTACAGAAGGTGATTTCAATTCACGGTGACTGTGATGACGATACATTATTAGTAAAAGTTGAGCAGACAGGTCCTGCTTGTCATACAGGCAGTAAATCCTGCTTCTTTAATAAGATAAAATAGGTGATAAAAATGAACGATACATTAGTAAATCTTTACGAAACAATACTTGAAAGAAAACAGAATCAGCAGGAAGGCTCATACACCTGCTACCTTTTTGAAAAGGGTCTTGATAAAATCCTTAAAAAGGTTGGTGAGGAGTGCTCAGAAACAATTATTGCTGCAAAGAATGGTAACAAAGAAGAAACTGTTGGTGAAATCAGCGACCTTATTTTCCACCTTTTTGTTATGATGGCAAACGAGGGAATTGCAGTTGAAGATGTTATGGCAGAGCTTGATAAGCGTAGCAACAAGACAGGAAACCTCAAAGTATTTCACCAGGTTGACAAAAATACATAATTGATACGCCCCATCTTTGAGGGGGCTGTCACGAGCATAGCGAGTGACTGGGGGAGTACTCCCTCAGTCTGCTTCGCATCCAGCTCCCTCAAGGAGGGAGCGGAGTATATAATCAGGATGAGAGGGTAAAATTATGAAATATATCTTAGCGTTATTCGGCATTTTTATTGTTGTAACACTTATCCGTGCAGCATTCTTTAAAGAGAAAAAACAGGAAAAGGAAAAGCTTTTACCTGAAATGATTGATATGGAAAAGTATTGTCGTGATTTAAGTGATGCCATTAAAATCAAGACAATTTCAAATTATGACCGTGAACTTGTTGATTGGTCAGAATTTGACCGTTTCCACGCATTTTTAGAAGAGCGCTTTCCTCTTGTTCACAGAAATATGACAAGAACAAAGGTTGCAGATGCAAGCCTTGTTTACAAGTGGGAAGGTAGTGACCCAAGTCTTGATGGTATCGCAATGCTTGCTCATCAGGACGTTGTGCCTATTACTGCAGGTACTGAAAATGATTGGGAGCACGAACCATTCAGCGGTTATAATGACGGTGAATTTATCTGGGGCAGAGGTGCAATGGATATGAAAAATCACCTTATTGCCGTTATGGAGTGTATGGAAGAACTTCTCAACGAGGGCTTCCAGCCAAAAAGAACAGTATATATCTGCCTTGGCCATAATGAAGAGGTTGTTGCAGCCCCTGACAATGGTGCAAAGCAGATTGCTGCATACCTTAAGGAACAGGGCGTTCATCTTGAAGCAGTCCTTGATGAAGGTGGTGCAATTCTCCCTGTTAAGCTTGGTAAACTTCTTGACATTAACCTTACAGGTGTGGGTATTGCTGAAAAGGGTAGTGTAAACTATAAAGTCAGCGTAAATGCAAAGGGTGGTCACTCATCACAACCACCAAAGCACACTGCAGTTGGTAAGCTGGCAGATGTAGTTAAGGATATTGAAAATCATCAATTCAAGGCAACAATGCCTGATTATCTCAAGCAGCTCATTAAGAGAGTCGGTATGAACGCAGGTTATCCATTAAGAGTGGTACTTGTAAATGCACCGATTTTACAGCCACTCATTCTTGCAATTTGTAAAAACATTCCTGCAGCTGCTTCACTTATTCGTACTTGTACAGCAGTTACGATGGCAGAGGGTAGTCCACAGTTCAATGTTCTTCCTCAGAAGGCATCTGTTACAGTTAATTTCCGTACAATGCCGGGTGTTTCAATAGCAGATGTTGAAAAGCATATTCGCAAGAGTGTAAGAAATAAGGATATTGATGTTGAATTCCTTGTTGGTAAGGAGTCATCAAAGGTTTCTCCAACAGACTCAAAGGCATTCCAGACAATCAAGGAATTAGCAGAAGCACAGGATAGCAAAAATCTCGTAACACCATTCCTTGTTATGGGTGGTACAGATGCTTACAACTATGAGCCCGTTTGTGAAAATATTTACAGATTTGCTCCTTTTGTTGCAGATACAAAGCTTCTTCTCTGTACTCACGGTACAAATGAACGTATTCCGATTGCATGCTGTGAAGATGCAATTGCATTCTTTAAGCGATACGTTCGCAAAATGACACAGGATTAAATTTGAATACATAACAAATACAACGACGATGGAAATAATCAGCCATCGTCGTTTTTTATCGAAAGATATTTGCAAATTATAATTTGTCGTTCTCTTCGAATGACTTTTTTACGCCTCCCTCTGACGAGGGAGGCATTATAATTGCAACGCAGTTCCTTCATTTTGCACTTTGCGCTTTGCATTTTGCAATCCCCTATAAACTCCAATTTATTTTTTGCAACTGACATTCATTGTCAGCTGATAAATTTAAGATAAGCCACACGATGTCCAATATTTATTTTTTATCTCTGTTTGGTTGACTTTTCTTGAAAATTAAACTATACTGTACTTAATGTTATACAATGGAGTAGTTTGATGTTGATTAAGTTTTCTGCACCATGTCTTCTCGGATTAGAGGGCTTGGTAGCACAGGAATTGCGTGATATGGATGCGCAGAATGTTGTGGCAAATAATGGCCGAGTTGATTTTGAGGGTGATGAAAATATCCTTGCTCGTGCTAATATTTGCTCAAGATATAGTGAAAGAATTTTGATTCGTCTTGGTGAGTTCAGGGCAGTAACCTTTGAACAGCTTTTCCAGGGCGTTAAAAAGCTTCCTTGGGAAGAATGGATTGGAAAGCTTGATGCCTTTCCGGTAAAGGGATATTCTCTTAATTCAAAGCTTTTTTCAGTAAGTGACTGTCAGGCAATTATCAAAAAGGCAGTTGTAGAAAGATTAAAGGAAAAATATAGAATTTCATGGTTTGATGAAACAGGACCTGTG